>CABVRQ010000057.1:0-18895 GCA_902500695.1 uncultured Nitrospira sp.
TGTACCTTCAAAGTCAGGTAGGGGTCTGCCAATTTTGACCTCTTTTCCCACGGGTAAATTTTTACTGTGTGATTACCGAAAAGGTCGGCAAGAGGGAAGACTGCGATGCTGACTGTCAGAGAACATTTTCGCCAGGATACGAAGGTTCTGGAGTTATCCGGTCGTTTTGATTATGACTCGAAGCTTGGGCTTGAAGTCGCTATTCTTGGAGCTCAGGAGATCGGGTGCCACCATGTTATTCTCAACTTCTCAAATATTACCTGGATTGACTCGATGGGATTGGGACAAATGTTTCTCTGGTACCATCGGATGAAGCCGGACCGTATTCGGTTGAGTATCGTGAGTCCCCAGACACATGTGAGAGAGTTGCTCGAATGTGCTAATTTACCCCAAGTGATTCCCATCTATCAGTCTGAGGAAGAGGCCGTCGGGGGCAGGGAGCGCTGAACCAACATTCTTCATTCCGGCATTGTTAGAAATTCTCTTATCCCGCCACATTTATTCCAAAAACAGCAGGACAACGGATTTTCCCCGTCCATACTTCTCTTACTTCCGGGGACTCAGTACGAACCGGTTGGCATGTTTATCATTAGGTTTCCAAGCCGGGGCACACATAAAAGGCCTTGACCCACTGGGTTCGAAGCCTGAACGATACAATTTGACTCAACTCCATTCTATGAAGTTGTACTGGGATTCGTTGACGGTTAATCACCTCTGGTCTCTGAGCCGACACCATCTGAACGCGGGAAGATACAAAAATCCCCTGTGAGTGTGACCCACAGGGGAGAATGGGAAAAAGCTTGCTTTCAATCGACGGTTATTTAAATCGACGGTCAAATTCCTTCACGACTTCATTGGTGAGATCTAACCCATCTCTATTGAACAGCACAATCTTCAGGGTATTTTCGCTTCCTTTATCAATGACGATATCGAAGCCATGGCGTGCGGCTACGGCACTTGTGGCTTCTTCGATTTTCTTCATATATTCCTGAACCAGGTCTTTTTGCTTTTGGCCGAGTTCATTCTGAAAATCCTGACCTTGTTTTTGCCAGGCCTGATACTTTTGAGCAAACCGTTCTTGTTTTCGTTTTTGCTCCTCTTCACCCAACTTGGAGTCCTTGGACTCTGACAATTTGAGTTCTTCCTGGAGACTTTCTAATTCTTTTTGATCGTTTTTCATCACAGTTTCTCTGGCTTGGGCATGTTCTTTTAGAGCCGCCAGGGCACGGCCCCCCGCCTTCGATTTTTCAATCACCGTCTGAGGATCAATGACACCTACGCGGAAGGAATCTTTTCCAGCGGCAAGGGCATCCTGTCCCGAAGCCAGATTCAGGATACAGAAGCCGGTGACGAACAGGGTCGCAAAAAATTTTGTCAAATCATTCCCACACATCTTCTTCATGCTTTTCCCTCTAGCGTTTTAAATGATAATCCTTCATCCGGCCTGAGTAGCCGAAGAGGCTGAAATTACGGGTAAACCTGATGAGAGTACCGACGGTAGGCGGAGCTGTCAAGCATCGCAACTCCCTTGCGGGTAAACAGCAGGGCCGTTGCGAGCGGCGCTCAAATTTTCTTCTGTTGAAGCCCAGAATACGTTGGTCTTTCATGGGGAGAATGTCGAGTTTTGACATATTGCGGTGGGTGTCGCTAAATACTTTGATTGGGAAGGTCTGAGGTCAGGGTGTGAAATTTCGGCTGGTTATCGTAGTGGAATGATTTCGGTTGTCGTCAGAACCGTTGCGCAGATGCCAGGGTCAATGCATCTGCGAGACGAATCAGGACTTACTGCTGGATGAAGCAGAAGCCCCGGATCCGGTGGAGGCACTGGAACTGGAAGATGTCCCCGATCCTGAAGCTGAACCTGATCCCGAACTTGAAGCCCCTGTAGAAGATGTCGAAGGTGTGGATGTGGATGTTGTTGAACTGGACCCACTGTCAGAGCTGGTCGAACTGGTCTTGCTGTCGGTTTTAGATTCAGACGTGCTGGTGTCAGTGGGCTTCCCTTTGTTTTCCGATTTGCTCGCTGGCTCTTTGAGTTTGTCCGAGTAGTCAGTGACATACCATCCCGATCCCTTGAACATGATGGCGGGCGCTGAGATGACTTTTGTGACGGGTTCGACTTTGCCGCACGTGCAGGACAATTGATCGCAGGTTTGAATGGGAGGATCTGACATTTTCTGTTGGATTTCAAATCGTTCACCGCTACCGGTGCATTGATATTCATAAATGGGCACGGGATACCTCCAGAGAGTAAACGTCAATTAAAGGGATTTGTAACTATATGTTTATAAGGATAAGGCTGATTCTGTTCAGGTCAAGGTTTGGGGGTGATTGGATTGGGGATAAATAAACTCCTGGACGTAAAGAGATCGGCTAGTCAAGCCTGGCCACGGCCTCGCTCAGGTGTTGTAAGCCTTCCTCAATCACCTCTAATGTTCCGGTGTACGAAAACCGCAAATGAGTGGGACTCCCAAATGGTTCGCCAGGGACGCACGCCACTTGGGCTTCTTTGAGGAAAAAGTTGGCAAAAGCCAACGGTGTGGACAAGGCTTCTCCCTGGAACCGTCGTCCCAGAAGTTCCCCTACGCTCGGAAAGGCATAGAAGGCACCAGAAGGCATGGGACAGTGAATGCCCTGGATCCGGTTTAACCCGTCGACAATGGCCTTTCGTCGAATATCCAACTCTTTCACCATGTGTTGAATAAATGCGTCAGACTTTCGAAGGGCCCCAACTGCCGCCTTTTGCGAGATGGAGCTGGGGTTTGAGGTGCTTTGGCTTTGAATGTCTCCCATCGCTTTGATCAGTTTCTCCGGGCCGGCGGCATACCCGATCCGCCATCCTGTCATGGAATAGGTTTTTGATACCCCGTTCACAATAATGGTGTTCCTGGCGATGTCCGGGCCCAGGGACGCAATACTGTGGTGTTGATGCTGGTCGTAAATCATCTTTTCGTAAATTTCATCAGAGATAATGAGCAGGTGATGTTTGAGGGCCAATTGGGCAATGCCCTCCAAGGTCTGTCGATCATACATGCTGCCGGTCGGATTGCACGGAGAGTTCAGAATGATCGCTTTCGTGCGATCGGTCACTGCAGCTTCCAACGCCTTCACGTCAATGGCATAGCCGGAGGATTCGGAAGTGGGGAAAAAGACAGGTGTGGCATCCGCCACGAGAACTTGTTCGGGATAAGAGACCCAGTACGGAGCGGGAATGATGACTTCATCTCCGGCCTCAAACAAGGCCAGCGCAAGATTAAATAATGTGTGTTTGGCCCCACAGGACACCAGGATTTGGGAGCGGGAGTAGGTCAGACCCTGGTCACGTTGGAATTTTTCAATGATGGCCTCTTTTAAATCATCGATCCCTGTCACGGCCGTATATTTGGTAAAGCCTGAGCGTATGGCTTCGTAAGCGGCTTCTTTGGCCTCTTCGGGAGAATCGAGAGAAGGTTCTCCTGCGGTAAAATCAAAGACCTGCTGCCCTTTTGCAACCAGGGCTTTCACCGTTGCGGAGAGTTGCAAAGTGGGGGAGGGGGTAATGCGGGTCGTTCGCGAGGCAAGGTTCATTGGGCATTTCTCCGTAATCGACCCTGGAGCCATTCGGCAACCTCGGGATGAAGGAAATGGTGGAGGGGACCGCCAACGGAGGCGACCTCTTTCACCATGCTGGAGGTGAGATACGAATATTCTTCACTTGACATCAGAAAGACCGTTTCCAGGCTCGAGTCAAGTTTTCGGTTCAGCAGGGCCATTTGAAATTCATGTTCGAAATCCGACACGGCTCTTAATCCACGGATGATGGCCAAGGCCCCACGTTCCCGGACGTAGTTCACCAGTAAGCCATCGAACGGTTCAACCGTGACTCCCTTCAAGTCGCTTGTAGCGATTTTGGCCAATTGGACTCGTTCGTCCAGGTCGAACAAGGGGGCTTTTCGAGGGTTGGGCGCCACGGCGACGATCACCTGCTCGACGAGCCTGAGGCTTCGAGCAATGACATCGGTATGCCCACGGGTAATGGGATCAAATGTGCCTGGATAAATACCAATGGTCATCGGTCAGCATCTTCTTCGATCTGGGGCACAGGTCGGTAAAACGTGAACGCGGTATCTCCATAGCGGGCGGTTCGGATAAGCGACCATTTTCCAAGTGGAATCGGGGGAATGGTTTTATGGAAATGTTCATAAATGATTCGGCCGGTCGGGGCCATAACGTCCGCTTCCTCTAGGTAATGCAAAATCTGTTGAACATTCGGGAACCGGTAAGGCGGGTCCAGGAATATCATGTCAAACGGAGGCCATCCTACCAAAATTGAATTTTGTATGGCGAGTGACACATCCTCAATAAAAACCCGGCTTGATGAGCCGATCTTGAGTTGGGTAAGCATCTGCTGAATGCTGGCTCCGGCCAAAGGGTTTTGCTCAACAAAGAGGGCCTTGTTCGCTCCCCGGCTTAGGGCTTCCAATCCCACCGCTCCGGTCCCTGCGAACAGATCAGCCACAGTGGCATCCTGGATCTGGCCACCCAGGATGGAAAACAGCGCCTCCCGCGCTCGCTGGGAGGTCGGACGGGTGGTTCGCCCAGGAAGTGTAGGGATGGTGCGACCTTTAAATTGTCCTGCAACGATCCGGATTGAAGGTGGCTTCATATTCGAGTGGACGATATCATAGTTTTGGAAAGCTCAACAATCTCAATGAGCGGGTGGGAAGAATCATTTTTGACGGGGTAAAAAATAGCTGCGTATAGTTCAGCGCATGTTCGTATGGGACCCCCTGACATGACGAGTATGAACGACCCGCAACTGAAAAAAGGGATTCAATCCTGGCCTGAAAGGGAACGCCCACGCGAACTCCTCCTAAGCAATGGCGCTCAAGGTTTATCAGATGCTCAGCTGGTGGCCATCCTCCTACGAATTGGTCGACCCGATTCCTCGGCAGTAGATGTGGCATTGGACCTCCTTACCCGCCTTCAGGGACTGCGAGGATTGGCCAATCGAAGCTTGCAGGAACTGTGTGTTGTCCCTGGTATTGGTCCCGCAAAAGCCGCCCAGATTCTCGCAGCGGTTGAGTTGGGAAAACGGGCACTAGCGATCCCGTTAACTGCAGGATTACGAATTCACCATAGCCAGGATATTTATCAGCACTACTATCCTTTGTTGCGAGACCTTCGGCATGAGGTCTTTAAGGCACTGTTGTTAGATGCCAAACATGGACTTATTCGAGATGTCACCGTTTCCGAGGGAAGTTTGACGGTGAGTATTGTTCATCCGCGGGAAGTGTTCAACCTGGCCGTACGAGAATCTGCGGCGGCAGTCATCTTTGTCCATAATCATCCAAGTGGTGACCCGCATCCCAGCGAGGAAGATCATGCCTTGACCCGTCGACTCATGGCGGCAGGAGAAATTTTGGGTATCCGGGTATTGGATCATATTGTTATTGGGGATGGGCGCTATGTGAGTTTTGCGGACGAGGGCTTTCTTCTTCCTTCATTGCCCACCTCTGACCATTATTGATTGCCCCAGATTCTTTCTCTGTATTTTCTTAATCTCCCCTTTTTCTCACCGCTGATTCAATCCTTTGTTCTGAGTAGCTTTTCATGAGAAATTCATGGTAAAACTACGTGGTAGTAGGTGGTTTTCGCATGCAGCGTTCTTATGCGTTTTTAATTCCGGCTTTCATAAGGATCAGATATGGCTTCCATTACTCAAAAAGAAGTCGAACATGTCGCCCAATTAGCCCGTTTAGAACTAACTGAGGCGGAAAAACCCATGTTTGCGGAACAACTGAATCATATTTTAGCGTATGTGGATCAATTGCAGGGGGTGTCGACTGAAGGCGTCCCTCTCACAGCCTCTGTCGCCCATGAGGAACCCGTGTTACGTGAGGACAGCCCACGCGAATGCCTGTCTGTGGAGAAGGCTCTGTCCAACGCGCCAGAGTCACATAATGGATTTTTTGTCGTCCCGAATATATTAGGGAAATAAAGGCTACACGATTTACCCAAAACGCTCGTTCTGAGCATGACTAAGGAAAAGTAGGATTTAATATGTATCGACAATTGTTACGATGTAAAATTCACCGGGCGACCGTTACCGATTCCAGTCTGGACTATGAGGGTAGTTTAACGATTGACGAAGACCTAATGGATCGAGCGGGAATCATGTCCTATGAAGCGGTGATGGTCTCCAATTTGAATAACGGAGAGCGGTTTTCGACTTACGCGCTCCCAGGTACCCGGGGCAAAGGGGAGATCATCTTAAATGGTCCCACGGCCAGGTTGGGGGTGGTTGGCGATAAGGTCATTATTTTTTGTTATGAATTATTTAATGACGAAGAAGCCAAGCGACACGTCCCTCAGGTTATCCAGGTCGATCATCAGAATAAAGCAAAGTAACCAATCCCGTATGAAGCGGGTTGCTCCGGTTAAAGGCCTCTTTCTTTCCATCTCCTTATTTATCCACTGATCCCAGATCCGGGTTGTTATGTCTCTATTTAAACTTACGCTAAAAGAGCTTCAGGGTAAATTTACCGCCGGCGAGGTTAGTGCTGTGGATATCGCCAGGTCCTATTTGTTGCGCCTCAGTCAAGTCGAACCAAAAATCAAAGCCTATATTACCCTGACACCGAAAGATATCCTCCTTCAACAAGCCAAAGCGATTGATGATGGGTTGAAAGCCTGGCGAAAAACACAGCCGCTTATGGGCATGCCATTAGCCATCAAAGATAATATTTGTACAGAGGGGATCCGGACGACTTGTGGATCTCGAATGTTGGAAAACTTTGTTCCTCCGTATGACGCCTCGGTGGTGAGTGGCTTTCGAACTCACCAACCCTTGATCCTGGGCAAAACCAATCTTGATGAATTTGCCATGGGTTCGTCCACGGAACATTCAGCGTTCGGCCCGTCCAGGAATCCGTGGAATCAAAAGTATATTCCAGGAGGATCCAGTGGAGGATCGGCCGCTGCGGTGGCTGCAGACGAATGTGTGGCAGCCTTGGGTTCCGATACCGGAGGGTCGATCCGACAACCGGCTGCCTGTTGCGGGGTGGTGGGGTTGAAGCCAACCTACGGGCGAGTGTCCCGCTATGGATTAATTGCATTTGCCTCATCTCTGGATCAGATCGGGCCAATTACCAAAACCGTGACTGATGCCGCTATTTTGCTGAATGTCATTGCCGGATTTGATCCAATGGATTCCACGTCTGCCAATCGTGACGTCCCGGATTTCACCAAAGCCGTGAAAAAGAAGGACGTCAAAAAACTTATCATCGGAGTGCCGCGGGAATATTTTTCCGAGGGTCTTGATCCTGAGGTCTCCGAGAAAGTTCAAGATGCCATCCAGGTATTGCAGGAGCTAGGCGGAACGATTCGCGAGGTGACGTTGCCCTTCACGGAGCAGGCCATTGCGACCTATTACCTTGTCGCCACGGCAGAGGCCAGCTCTAATTTGGCTCGCTATGACGGCGTCAAGTTCGGGTTTCGTTCCAAGGAGTCGCGAGAACTGGCAGAGATGTATCGGAGCACCCGGTCACAAGGATTTGGGCCTGAAGTGAAACGGCGAATTATGTTGGGGACCTATGCCCTGAGTGCTGGATATTACGATGCGTATTATGGAAAAGCCCAAGCTGTTCGCACCTTGATCCAACGGGAATTTGATGCGGTGTTTGAGGAAGTCGATTTGTTGGTGAGTCCGGTTATGCCGACACCGGCTTTTCAATTAGGGGAGCGATTGGACGATCCCTTGCAGATGTATTTATCCGACATCTATACCATTCCTGCGAGTTTGTCTGGACTTCCGGCAATTTCCGTCCCCTGTGGATTGAGTAAACTCGGACTCCCTATCGGATTACAATTGATGGGTCGTCCCTTTGAGGAAGCCACGGTCCTTCGTGCAGCGTATGCCTATGAACAAGCCACGGACTGGCGAATGAAACGGCCAGTGATTCGGTCATGAAAGGATAGCAAGGTATGGTGGATTTGGCAGCGATCATCATTGCCGTGGCCTTTGTGGTCCTGGTGGGCTATCTGGTTCCGATGATTCTTCAAGTGAAACGTACGGTCGGGCAATCAGAACGTTTGCTTATTCGCCTGAACCATGAGTTGCCGGGATTATTGAAGGACGTTAAGGGAACCAACGAAAACATTTTAGCTCTAAGCAATCAAGCCAGGCTTGGCATTGATCGGGCCACCATTTTATTGAATGCAGTTGGAGATGTGGGGGAAACGGTGAGTCATGTCCATCAGACCGTTCTCGAGAAAGGGGGGGGCTTTGCTGTGGGCGTTACCAGTTTATTTGCCGGACTCAAAGCAGCGACTTCGACCGTGAGGAAACGTATACATAAAGAACAAAAAGGAGGGCCATCCTATGGCAGTTAATCAATCAGGTGCATCAGCAGGCTCAGTGGCGTTGGCGTTTTTAAGTGGAGCGCTATTGGGAGCCGTGACGGCGATCATGTTAGCCCCTCAGCCCGGAAGGGATTCCCGAGAACGCATCACGGGGTATGCCCGGCGCACGGGGGAAGATTTGCGAGACATTAAGGAGCGGGCCACTGATGCCGTGGAAGATGTCGTCGGTCGTGGCCGTGAACTGGTGGAAGAAATTTCCTGTGCCGTACGGGAAGCGTTGGATGCGGGTCGGGATGCCATGCGCCGTGAACGTGAAATGAAATCCCTGGATTAAGATTCAAGAATAGACGAAATCGAGAGGAGTGGCTCTGCTGCGTTATGGCCTATGAACCAGTAATTGGAGTTGAGGTGCATGCCCAACTCCACACGAAGACGAAATTATTTTGTAGCTGTCCGACTTCCTTCGGGCTCCCTCCCAATACTCAGGTGTGTCCAACCTGTCTGGGGTTGCCTGGAAGCTTGCCGGTGCTCAATCGCCGCGCGGTGGAAATGGCCGTACGGACGGGACTCGCACTTCACTGTGAGATCATGCTGACGAATCAATTCTCCCGGAAAAATTACATGTACCCTGATTTGCCGAAGGGCTATCAAATTTCCCAGTATGATTTGCCAATCTGCGGACCAGGGTGGCTTGACATTTCGGTCAACGGAGAGTCGAAACGCGTGCGCATTACCCGAGCCCATTTGGAAGAAGATGCCGGGAAAAATGTTCATGATGTGCCAGTGGAAGGCAGTGGTGTCGATTTAAATCGAGCGGGAACTCCGTTATTAGAAATTGTCACTGAACCCGACTTGCATTCATCAGATGAGGTTGATGCCTATTTGAAAACCCTGCATGATCTTCTGGTCTATCTGGAGGTCTGTGATGGAAACATGGAGCAGGGAAGTTTTCGTTGTGAGCCGAATGTGTCGCTTCGTCCCAGGGGGCACGACCGTCTCGGGACCAAGGTCGAATTGAAAAATATTAATTCTTTCCGTTTTGCCAAAGAGGCCTTGGAATTTGAAATCTCCAGGCAGACTGAGGCCTTAACCGAAGGTGAAACGATTCGTCAGGAGACCCGACTGTGGGATGTGCAGAAAGGGCAAACGGTGGTCATGCGAAGTAAGGAAGAAGCCCATGACTACCGGTACTTTCCAGACCCGGATTTGCTCTCCGTTCGCGTGGATGCGGAGTGGATTGAGTCGCTTCGCCAGACGATTCCAGAACTTCCGTCCGTCCGCCTGAAACGGTTTGTGACGGAATACCATCTTCCTGAGTACGATGCGAAGATTCTGACCGATTCAAAAAACTTGGCCGACTATTTTGAGGCCTGTGTGAAACTCTTTCCCCAACCCAAAACGGTCAGTAACTGGGTGATGGGCGAATTACTTCGGGAACTCAATACCGCTAACACCAGTCCTGAATCTTCCCCGGTAGGCCCAGAACACTTAGTCGAACTCTTACAATTGGTAGAAGAGGGGACCATTAGCTTGAAAGTTGCCAGAGATCTCTTCCCGGAATTTTATGCCAGTGGGAAAACTCCGGATCAATTGGTCAAGGAGAAGGGGCTGGTCCAGGTATCCGATGAAAGCGTCCTGGAAAAACTGATTAACGAGGTGCTGACACAGCATCCTAATCAAGTGAATCAATATCGGGATGGGAAGGAAACCGTGTTAGGATTTTTGGTCGGGCAGGTGATGAAGGCGTCACAGGGAAAAGCCAATCCCGGCAAGGTCAATACGCTGTTGAAGCAGCATCTGACATCTTGATCTAAGGCTCGTCTCAGGGTACAAGATAAACATGGACGTCATTATCCACAATTCATAAGGAATAACAGTTTCTATGAGTCTTATTCAGAACATTACCTCACGGATGATTCTGGATTCTCGCGGGAATCCTACAGTTGAAGTGGATGTGCATCTTGCCAGCGGCATGGCTGGTCGTGCCGCTGTTCCTTCCGGAGCCTCCACGGGGACACGTGAAGCCTTGGAACTGCGAGATGGGGATAAAAAACAATGGATGGGGAAGGGTGTCTCTAAAGCCTTAGCCGGGATTCAAAAGCATATGCTCCCGGCTCTTAGAGGCATGGAAGCCCAGGATCAGGTAAGCATTGATTCCCGATTGATCCAATTGGATGGAACCAAGGGCAAGACCAAGTTAGGGGCGAATGCCACGCTTGGCGTGTCGTTAGCCATTGCACGGGCAGCAGCACAAGAACTTGGGATCCCCCTGTTTCGCTATCTTGGTGGGGTCTCTGCTCGGGAATTGCCGGTGCCGATGATGAATATCATTAATGGTGGTGCCCATGCAGATAACGGACTTGATCTCCAGGAATTCATGATCATGCCTGTCGGGGCGACCAGTTTCAGGGAAGCCCTCAGGATGGGAACGGAGATTTTCCACCATCTCAAGGCTATCTTGAAATCAAAAAATATGAGCACGGCAGTGGGGGATGAAGGCGGGTTTGCCCCTGCCGTTCGATCAAATGAAGAAGCCCTGGATTTCATTGTTCAAGCAATTCATCAAGCCGGCTATCGGGCAGGGAAAGATGTGGTGTTGGCCCTTGATGCTGCGGCCAGTGAGTTTTTTGAGAAAAAAATGTACCATGTGCGTCATGGGAATAAACCTAAAATGTCTTCAGGGGACATGGTTGAGTATTATGCCAAATTAGTGAAGCAGTACCCGATCGTCTCGATTGAAGATGGGCTTGATGAAAGTGATTGGACCGGGTGGAAACAGCTCACGGATCAGCTAGGTGATCGTGTCCAGCTTGTCGGCGATGACTTGTTTGTGACCAATGTCGAGTTTTTGGGGCGAGGGATTCGTGAAGGCATTGGGAATGCTATCTTGATTAAAGTGAACCAAATCGGCACGCTCACAGAAACGATTGAAGCGATGCGCATGGCCCAACGGGCCGGCTATGGCGTGGTGGTGTCCCACCGATCCGGCGAGACGGAGGATACGACCATTGCCGATTTAGCCGTGGCGTTGAATGCCGGGCAGATTAAAACAGGATCCCTGTCTCGTACTGATCGTCTGGCCAAATATAACCAGCTACTCAGAATTGAGGAGACATTAGGCTCAGCGGCCCTATATCGCGGGAAAGCCGTTCTTCCAGTACAAACATGATTTTCTAGAATGCGTCCCAATAATAAAAAACGGGCGTCCCCTGGGTTTGGGGGTGATCTGTTGGATCGCCTTCCAATGGTTGGGGCTTTTTTGATGATGAGTGTGCTCGCAGGGACCATGTTTTTTAATGCTGATGGGTTACCCTTATACTTTCATATGAGAGAAACGCGTCAGCATTTGACCGAACAAATTAAGCAATTACAAGAGATCAACACCTCGATCGAAGAAGATATCACCCGTATTCAACGTGACCCGCAACGTCTGGAAGAACTGGCCCGTAATCGTTTGGGCATGGTTCGGCAGGGAGAAGTGGTCTATCAATTTGTGGAGCCTGTCCCTTCCTCATTTACGGCCAGACCTTAGCGGCCAAGCCTTCTTGCGCCATACCCCTTCAAACCTTCATACTCATTCTTTGAGGTTTCTTCGGTTTTTTCATATTTGAAAGCTTTTCGATGAAATCAGGTCAATTAGCCATTCTTGGCCGACCCAATGTCGGCAAGTCGACGTTACTCAACGCATTGGTGCGCGAAAAGATTGCCATCGTCTCTGATAAACCTCAAACAACTCGAAACCTGATTTTAGGGGTCGGGCATTATCCAGAAGGCCAACTCATTCTCATCGATACGCCAGGCCTCCATACGCCTCACCATCGACTGAACACACAGATGGTGCAATCGGCGTTAGGCACCCTGACACAATCCGATGTGGTCTATATGATCGTGGACAGTCAGGTGTTGCCGGGTCCTGGAGACCGACAGGTCATGGAGCAGGTGACCACGGCACATCAAGAACGACCATTTCAGGGAGTATTTTTATTATTGAATAAAGCCGATGCTGTTGCCAAATCCAGGCTGCTCCCCCTCATCGATCAATACCGCACATGGTTTCCTTGGACAGATATTATTCCCATCTCTGCCAAGACTGGCGTGAATCTCCCGCAATTAGTCGACTTAACCTTTGCGTGTTTGCCCTCATGTCCGGAATTGATGTATGACGATGATTTTTTGACCAATCAGCCTATGCGCCATATGGCTGCGGAACTCATTCGTGAAAAAGTACTCGAACAGACATACGATGAATTGCCCTATGCTGTGGGTGTATTGATTGAGGAATTTCAGGAGGAACCAGGCCTGACGAGCATTCGGGCCGTTATCCTCGTGGAAAAAACGAGTCAAAAAGGGATTGTGATCGGGAAAAAAGGCATGCGTCTCAAAGAGATTGGCCAAAGTGCGCGGATAGATATGGAGCGTCTATTCGGTATGAAAATTTATTTACGGATGTGGGTGAAAGTGAAAGAAGACTGGCGCGATAATGTGCAGACGTTGAGCGAATTGGGGTATGGATGAACATGGGTGGTAATCACATCAGTTTTCAAGTCTGACGTGCAGACAGTCCTCGTGGAGTTCTCATGCCGCTCTTAAGAACTCGCGCGGTCATTATTCGAAGCCAACGATGGGGTGATGCTGACAGAATTGTCACCCTGTATTCCCCTGATCTTGGGAAAATTCGAGGCGCCGCTCGCGGAGCTCGCCGGATGAAAACACGATTTGGCGGAGTCCTCGAGCCTTTTGGGATTGTTGATGTCACCCTGTTTCAAAAAACCCCTGACGCTTTGGGGCAAATTAGTCAAATAGATCTGGTCAAAAACTTTAAAGCCGTACGAGAAGATTTAGGTGTGATGGCGGCGGCCGCCAAGATGGTCCGTATGGTGGAGATGATTACGGCGGATCGTGATCCCAATCCGGAGATGTATTCAGCACTGGTCTATGGCCTGGAAAATCTGCTTCCGGACAGAGATCTGGCACTCACTACATTATTATTTCAAATTCATGTGCTGGGCTATACGGGTTTCCGGCCACAAATTGATCGGTGCACTGAATGCGGAAATATTGCCTCCCCCCACATGCCTCAGTGGTTTTCCCCTCGATTAGGGGGGATGGTCTGTAACGGCTGTGGTCAACGGGGCGTAGGGCGGTTATTGTCTGTTTCTAAGGGCAGTTTGGCGTTTATTGAACAAGCTCGACGCCTCCCAATGGCCAGTCTGTCTCGATTGAAAGCGATCGGAACGGTCAGGATTGAGGTGGAAGAGGCGATTGAAGCTTATTTCCAGGCAGTCGTCGGAAAAGCGCTCCCAACATTTGAACAATGGGTTTCCTAGGATGCTCATGCAAAAGGACAAGCGGGTATGACTTCTCAAACATCACTTGAACCAACAGATATGGAATGGCTGGATAACGGGGTGTTGGGCATTACGTGGAATGATGGACATAAGGGCGTCTATCCCGTTCGGTATTTGCGCCAACATTGCCCCTGTGCGGCTTGCACAGACGAATGGACCGGCGAGTTGCGTCTGAAGCCAGACTCTATCCCACTTCTAATTTTATTGCAGGATATGGAGCCGGTTGGGCGCTATGCCTTTCGATTTAAATGGAGTGATGGACATGATACCGGACTGTATTCCTATACCGCACTGCGCCGCATGTGCCAATGCGATGTTTGCCAACCCAATAAACCAAAAAGTAAGCAACTCCTCTAGCTTCTTCTGGTTTTCTTTTCATCAGAATCACAACCAGGTAATGCCCGTATTGTCCTGTAAAATTGTTTAAACAGAGGATCTTTACGAAAGAAAACGTGAAACGGACGACCAAAGCCAAAGAAGACTTGAGTGAGGGAACCAGGAGGAAACCAGTTTTATTGTACCAGGACTTGCTGGGTGGACAGGGAGACGGGCTGAACGGTGGTCAGTTGTTCTAACGCCTGATTAGCTTTGCTGACGTAGAAAGCATATTGAGATTCTGGATAGTCTTTTATGATTTCCTGAAAGGTGCGTAGTGCCGTTGGCCAGTCTGATGACAATTGGGCTACTTCTGCAAGGTGGATTGAGCATGAGACAGCCATGGCACGTGGATCGACAGCCAAACGGGAACCTCTCGCTGTAGATAATTTTTTCAAAAATTCGGGGACAGGAATAGGGGAATCATCCAGTGAGATCGGTTTAGGTGCAGAGGCTAACACAGAAAGATTGGCCTGCATGAGTTGGATGTCAGAACCATCTACGCAATGATTATAGGCGTCCCAAATTCCCAGGAATTCCTGATCCTGCATGGCCAGTTCTCCTGACGATTTTGGCTGAAGACTCTGGCAGCCAATAAATGTGATCGAAAGTAAGCTTACGAGGATGTACTTTATATGCGTTGAAACAAGGAATCCTGTCTTCATATTTAACCCTAGAAAGCGAAATTTAAAAAAACTTTTTGAATTGATGTATTGTTAACGCAAAATTCATGCTCAAAAATAATAATTAGGTATGTGAGCTTTTCCCTCAAAATTGACAATAAAAGCAATAGAATAAGCGTGATAGCGTATATTTAATACCACAATATGTGCTTATTTCAACACAGTCGCTTGTCCGTGAAAATTTAATGTCACACATGAGATTCTAGGCAATTTAATTTATCCCATGAATTAACGAAATGGTTTAATTTCGTATTCGGCAAACAGTTGTCTGGTGTCTGGATGAAAAGTATAGCCTTTACCTTGGAGAATATCCTGGTTTTTTAATAAGGGAACGAGTTGCCCTGTGGGATGAAGGTACAGCCCTCGAAGAGGAACGGATCGTTTGGCATGGCGGATAAGATGGCAGGGAATAGGCCTGATGGCTTGCAGCCATTCGGCCAGATCTTGAGGATTCCCGATAGAGGCCGAGAGGAGGAGGAGCCGTGCTTGTGAGGGACACAAGATAATGGTTTCCTCCCACACCACCCCCCGTTCAGGGTCCGCAAGGTACTGTGATTCATCCAGAATGACCAACCCCAGAGTATGCAATCGTAAATCAATCTCCCCACTGGCGGCATCATAGAATAAATTCCTCAAAATTTCGGTCGTCATCACCAGTAGCGGAGCTTGGGCGTTGTCCCGCCGGTCTCCAGTTAAAATCCCGACTTGATCCGGTCCAAACAGTTGAGTAAATTCCATGAATTTTGTATTCGATAGCGCCTTCAGCGGCGAGGTGTATATCACCGTTTGGTTGAGTGCCATGGCCTGTTTGATCGCTTGTATGGCGACATAGGTTTTTCCACTTCCCGTCGGAGCGCTGACGATGACATCAGAATACGCCAGATGCTCCACCGCTTCGGTTTGCCATGGATCCGGCACAAAGGGCTGAGGCTCAGGAACCCCAATCCCTTCCAAAATTTGCTGAAGCGTAATCGATGGCTGGGAAGGGCCAAGGTTTGGCTTTCCCTTCATTTGTCGATTTTTTGCTTGAAAGGGCGAAGCGGGCTTTTGAGGGCGGGCGGCCGCGCGGGCTTCTTGTATGGCCAAGCGTTCCTGTCGAGTGGTCAGTATTTGTTGCAGCTCGGTTTCGATGGCCAGAATCTGGTCGGGAGGGAAAGCCAGCATTAATTCAACGAGCCGAAGTTTCCCGAGGCGAAAATGCCGATGGATGCGGCCCCTTGCCATGTGATGCAAATATTTTACCGGTAAACTTTGAAGTTCACGTTTGAGATCATCAAAATGCATGGCGTTATGTTCCCATCTGTAGCTATGGAAGTTCCTGGAGGACTTCCCGTCGCATGGTCACCATCGCGGCATGTGCGGTATCGGCCAAGCCCGGATGTGTGAACTTGAGTCCATATATTTGAGAGAGAAATTCCAAAGTCCTGGCTAAGAGGCGATACACGTCCCCTTCGGCCATGGATGTGGAACGAACCAGTGAGGCCCAGGTGAGTTGAGGATTCGCGATCCAGCTTTCCACGAGTGCGGCAACATCTGAGCGTAACAAGGGTGGGGGTTCATAGGGACTCAAGGAATCAGCCACCGCCCGCACCTGCGTCAACATGGTAGCCAGTCCGGATGGGAGTCGCATGTAGGATCCCGGACGGTCATCATCATGGGAAATACTCGCCATGATGCCTGCCAACAATCCTGGAGCAATGCCTGAGAAGGCCTCCATACGTATGAGTTCTGTGATGAGTAGGGAATGGTTAATACGAATGAGTCGAGCCCATTCCCCGTCAGCGGTGAGTTGTGAGGAGGCGGTGATATATCCGAATTTGTGGAGCACATCGGCTTTTTGTTGAAATCGGTGCCACAATCCGTCACGGAGCGCTTGAATCGTTTTGGTCAATTGCTGGGATTTCTGGCGAAGTTTCGACGCCAGAGGAAAGTCTTTCTTGCATGCCGAGTGGGACGGGCAGGTGGGACAGGGATATTCCTCCGTTAACATTTCTGCAAGGAGCGGATCGTCTGTTTCCTGGGTTTCCGGCAAAATGGGGACTGTCGGTAGACGCGCGGGCAACTGGGCGAGCTCTTTCTTGAGTTGAGAGAGAACCTGTGGCTGACACCAGGGAATAGTACGAGAGGGCTGAAACTCAAATAGTCGGTCGTAGACTTGAGTGACTGAATGAGCGGGGCACTCACCTAAGGTACCCTTTGCCCGAATCACGGACAACATTGGGGCAAAGGTTCCACGGCTTCGATACTGACGGAGAATAATCGCCGGACCTTTCGGCAGGCCGATGAGGCGACCTGGTGTCAGAAACGGCAGACAGGCGGTCAAGAAGGGCGTGTCGTTGGTTACGATGGGATGCCGGTGCGCTTTGCGTCGGCGGGCCAGATCAAAGCCTTTCCATTGAGTGATCCAATCGGCGCATTCCCTGGGTCCATAGGGTGTTAATTGTTCTTTGATCTGATCCAGATGATCTTGATGGATGCCGGATCGTTGATTCAGTTGAAATTGCGCAAAGCTTTTGGCGAGCAGTCCCTCAATTTGATCCAGCGAATGGGCCTTTAGCAGATTCAGCACCATGGGGTAGGACACCACAAATTGGCTGTCAATCGGTTCCGGATAGCCCGTGAGTCCTTTTCCAAGAATGTGCAAGTCAATGTACGGAGAGGGGGTAATGACCACGACTCCCACCAAATCTTTGCCTCGGCGGCCCCCACGTCCCGCCAATTGTTGAATTTCGCTGTTCGTCAAATCCGTGAAATCCTGCGATTTGCGGACGCTGGATTGAGTAATGACGACGGTACGTGCAGGAAAGTCGACCCCGGCTGCCAAGGTCGTTGTGGCAAACACTGCATCCAACAAACCCTGGCGCATGAGTTCTTCAATCGCAATTTTCCAGGACGGGAGATGCCCCGCATGATGAGCCGCGACTCCAAATTCTTGCACAACAGGAATGAGGGGGTGATGCGTAATACTCGGGAAGTCTTTGGTGAATTTCTCCAGAAATTCCCGGATGGTCTCTGAGCGTTGAGTGGACATTCTGGCTGTGCTGTGGGCGAAGGTATCAATAGCCTCATCGCAGGCCCGGCGAGACGTTAAAAAGACAATCGCCGGAGTCAACCGGTGCTGGCGGAGAATTTCTATGAGATCAACGGGATGAATGGCTGGTGGCATGGATGGTGAAATTGTAGCAGGAGTCGGTGGGTGAAAACACTAATATGATACAGGTCAATTAAAAGAAAACGAACCGTGCTCTGTGGGGTCACAATGGATGGCGGAAGCTGAAAAGCAGGTAACAACCTTCGTTAAGGTCTGGCATATTGGACCGATAAGGTTTCGTAAGATTATGGCCATTGAAGTCATTATACGCGGAATTCGGGGCGCTACCGTCGTGGACTTTCATGGCCGGTTAGATATGCATTCCCGATGGCATGTTAAAGCCATTATTAATCAATGTTGCCATACGGAAGAAGAGCATCTGATTCTCAACCTCAAGGGCTTAACATTTGTGGATAGCGCTGGGTTAGGTCTTCTGGTGTTGTGCTCCTATCAATTCAAAGAATTAGATCGCCGCATAACCTGGATTCAGCCACAAGGATGTGTCGGGGAATTGCTTCAAAATCTCCAAATCAATGAACTCATCTCCGTGTGCCAGTCCGAACAGGACGCCATATCTGCAATCCTTCCTTCCTAATTCTGCTCATTCCGAGTTTTCCTAAGATGTCGGCACTTGATTTCTCGGGATCCTAAGACCGGAGATTTCGGAAGCGACACCCAGTTCCCTGACAATCAAGCCCTTCTCGGCCCTCTTTACTTATAAAGGATTTCCCATACACACCCAAACGGTTTTTTAAATCGGGTGTGGTCCCCTGGCCTAAGCCTTCACAAAATCTGCAAACATCCACAGAACAACTCTCCTCTGTTCTTGAGAAGGAAAGAGAGTTCTTTGCTCTTGCCAGCCTGACACATAAAACGGCAAGATAATTTTCCTGTGAGAAAGTATCCCAAGAGGGACAGGTAAAAAACGATAGTTTCCATGCAAAATAATTAAAAGGCCATATTGCGTCGGGTGAGTAGATATGACATTTTGACCTAAGGGGTGTTGAAATTACCAAGAAGTATTCTTGGCTCAATACCATGTAAGGTTGTTTTTT
>CABVRQ010000057.1:18995-24287 GCA_902500695.1 uncultured Nitrospira sp.
GCGAACCAACCGTGAATGCCTACCAGGAAGGAGTGGTTGCTGGTGGAGGGTCAATTTCCGGTGTGATGAAATTTTCTGGAATTGTCCCATCGCCCAAGACTCATAAAGTCACCATGGGAAGTAATCCAGAATTCTGTCAGACCATTGCGGATAAAAATGGTGTCATTGGTATTTCAGAAGTCCGGGTGTCCTCCAAACAACAATTGGCGGATGTGGTCGTTTTTCTTCAAGAGGTGGAGCGTGGTAAACCCGTACCGAAAGAAGGACCGGTCGTGACGGTGGACCGTTGTCAATTTGCGCCACGAGTCATCGGTGCCATGGACGAACAAACTCTCCGGATAGCCATGCGTGATCCGATTGTACACCAGCTTCGCGGATGGGAGATGTTGGACAAGGGACGCCTGCCACTATTTCATTTCCCCGATCTGGGAGAAGGAGGGGAGGCGACTGTTCCACTCAAGACACGGGGTAGCAGTATTATCAGGCTCGAATGTGATCAACACCGGTTCATGCAAGGTTGGCTGCTGCTGGCCGCCAACCCCTATGTGACCGTATCCGATGACGATGGGGTGTTCCGTTTGACGGATGTTCCAGCGGGCACTCATACGGTCGGGGCCTGGCACCCGGTGTTGGGGTATCAGGAAGCCAAGGTGACGCTCATTTCCGGGCGGCAAGAGACCCTTGAGCTGACGTTCGTGTCGCCATTGAAACCCTAATGTTTTCTGAGCAATCGAGGTGACCACCTGTCGGTCTATAAACTCATCAAAAATCATGGCGTGTAAGGTTTGATTTTTTCAACCTTCATTTCCTTCCCTCAAAGAAGATTTGCTCCCACCCGCCCGGGAATTTGTGGGCTCTCTCATATGAAAGATTCAAAGACATTTATCTTTCTTTGTCTTGTCGGTTTTTGCAGTTTTGTCAGTTATGACATGGTGCGTCGACCGGCCTTGGCTTTGTTTGTGGAAAGCCTGGGAGCGGGCCCTTTCCTCGTTGGCCTGTTGGTGGCTGTCTCGACAGTGACCGGCGTGATCCTCAAGCTTCCGATGGGATTGCTTTCGGACCAGATCAATCGAAAACGGTTGATGCTAGGAGGAGTGTTGGCTTTTGCATTTCCGCCCTTTCTTTATCCGTTGATCTCGGATCTCTGGACATTAGGGCTCCTCCGGTTGTTTCACGGGTTAGCCACGGCGATGTTTACGCCGCTAGCCTTAGCGATGGTGGGAGAACTCTTTGCAAAACGCCGTGGGGAAGCCTTTGGTTGGTATACTTCGGCGACTCAAGGCGGTGGACTCTTGGGTCCGATGATTGGCGGCGCTATCGTCTTTCAATATGGATACTCGCCCACGTTTCTTTTAGCCGGATTATTTGGATTGTTAGCTTTGGTCTTCTTCTGGTTGATCCCTCAGACTCCGAGTCCCTCGCGAGTCCACCAACATTCTCCCTCGACCGTATGGAAGGAAATGCGCGAAGGCCTCCATCGAGTCTGTCAGATTCCACCTATTCTCATCACCAGTATTGTGGAAGCGGCGAAAATGATGGGCAACGGTACGTTGATGGCGTTTTTGCCGCTCTATGGGTTGATCATCGGATTGAACGCCGCCGAAATTGGAGTCTTGTTTGGAGTGCAGGCGTTCACTTCCTTTATCGCTAAACCCGTCATGGGAAGGATATCTGATCGTGGGGCCAGGCAACCACTGATTGTTGGAGGGCTTTGCCTGTGCGGACTCATGGTTATGTTTATTCCTCACATTCAGGGGTATATTCTCTTATTGGTGGTCGCCGGAACGTTTGGATTTGGAGAGGCGGTGGTGACGTCATCGACCACGGCCCTGGTTGCTGATTATTCCGAAGGAAAAGATTTGGGAGCAGGGATGGGATTACGGGGCACCATTATGGATATCGGGCATGCCGGAGGACCGCTCCTGGCAGGAATTCTCATTCATGCCCTAGGCTATGCCGGCGGGTTTTTCTGTATTGGAGTCCTCTTATTACTGACGGCGACATATTTTGGTCTCAGGATGATAGGGATCAAAAACCCGGTTGTGCTATAGTGGGCCTTTTACTGAAGGGCAGGTACAGGAGTCAAACACCATGAATGAAGAAATGGGAACCGGTGATCTCATCATCGGGATTGTGGCGGCCCTCGGTGTCGTGGTCCTGGTCGTGGTTTTTGTTGTGATAGTGAAAAAAGTTCTTTTAAATAAAGACAGCGATATCCAATAACCAAATTGGTGGGACATGTTTAGTGGAATTATTGAGGAAATGGGTGCGATTCAGTCGATTAATAAAGGGTTGGCCGGTGCAAAATTTTCCATTTTGGCTTCTCTGACTTTAGAAGATCTCAAGCTGGGTGATAGTATTAGTGTCGCCGGCACCTGCTTAACGGCCAGTCAGGTGGGGGATATGGGTTTTTCAGTTGATGTGTCCACCGAAACGCTGAAATGCACGACATTAGGATCCATCCCGGTTGGTACACCGGTCAATTTGGAGCGGGCCATGAAACTCAATGCCAGGATGGGTGGGCATCTGGTCACAGGCCATGTCGATGGAATCGGTCTCCTACGTGCTCGACAACAAGATGGGAATTCGATTCAACTCACCATTGAAGCTCCAGAGGAAATTATCCGTTATTGCGTGGCAAAAGGATCAATTACCGTGGATGGAATCAGCTTGACGATTAATAACGTGTCGGAGCGTTCTATTGCCGTCGCCATCATTCCGCATACAGCCAAAGTCACCACCATGGGACTCAAACAATTAGGGGATACCGTCAATTTAGAGTCCGACTTGATTGGAAAATATGTTGAACGCTTGTTGCAAACAAGCGGGGTGCTTCCGGCAAAGCCCGCCCCACTGATCAATCGGGAATATCTTGAAAAACGCGGTCTGCTATAGAGTCTTTCTACATCGCATGTCTCAAAATCTTCCACAAAAAACCAAGCATCCCCTTTGGCGTTTGTTTGCCGTCGTTACCCTCTTTGTGATCGTCATTCCTGCAACGTTGTGGGGGATCGTCCAGCTCTACGAAATCATTTGCGCCTGGTGCGGCTGCTGTAGTGCCATCGATCGTCCAAGAACCCCATAGACCCACTCACGTATTTAATACAATCATCAATAAATGAGGAGATTGCATTTTTCTCCTTATGTATTCAAGCCAATTATACAACCCCAAAGATTTTTTCCTAACCATTATCCTGGCTAGTGGGGTTTTCACGTTTGATCTCCTGCTTCCACGTGGATTTGCGGAAGAAATGTTGTACGCCGGGGTGGTGTTTTTTGCGACACAACGCTTGCCACGAGGGATGGTCTATGGTGTGGCCGTGGGATGTACGGTCCTTACGATTGTAGGATTTGCTCTGACATTTTCTATCTTAGAAGTGGAACCATCATTGTTACAATGGCCATTCCGGTTTCCAATTACTAACAGAGCCTTTTGTATTGGTGCCATTTGGGCCATCACCCTGTTGGCTCTCCAACGGAGGCGGGCTCAAGAAGCGCTTCGAACGAGTGAAGATCGTTTTGGACTGGTTGCCGAAAACATTCAGGACTATGGGATTGTGATGCTGGACCGGGAAGGGAACGTCGCCAGTTGGAATGCGGGAGCGGTACGTATTTTCGGCTATTCTGCAAGGGAAGTTCTGGGGCATTCTCACTCTCTGTTTTATCCATGCTCGTCTTCTCCTTCCATCGAGCCTACAGGGTTTCTGGATGAAGCCATTGCTTCGGGAAGCGCTATGAAGGAGGAATGGCTGGTTCGAAAGAACGGGGCAAGTTTTTGGGGGCAAGTGGGCATTACCGTCTTGCGTGATGAAACCGATCAACTTTATGGATTTGCTACAGTGATGGGGGATCTTACCAAGCGGAAGCAGGAAGAAGATGTCATTCGAGCCCTCCTTCGTCTGAGTGAAAAATTAAATTCCACCTTTAATGTAGAAAGGCTCATGGACGAATTAGTACCAGAGGCCATTCAACTCGTCCAGGCACATGCCGGATTTGCCGGGTTGGTCTCGGGGGAAAAGCTGGTATGTGAAAAATATTTCCAAGGTCAGACAATGGAACTCTGTCACCATTCGTGGTCTCCAGGGCAGGGATTACCCGGCTGGCTTCTCCTACATCAGACTGCCTATCTCACGAATCGAGCGCATGAGGACAGACAGATTGATCAGGATTTCCGACAAGCATTTGATATTCAATCAGCCTTAAGCATTCCAATTCTCGATGCCAAGGATACTCTTTTGGGATGTCTTGAAGTACATAACAAAAACGATGCAGTTGGGTTTACACCCTTTGATCAGAAAACACTGGTCGGAGTCTCACAGGTCGCCTCAATTGCTATTCAGAATGCCTTGGCCTACCAAAAGCTTCAAGAAGCCGAAGCCCTTCATAGTCATTTATTAGATAAAATCATGACGGCCCAGGAAGATGAGCGGCGACGAATCAGTCGTGAATTACATGATGAAATCGGCCAATCTTTGACCTCTCTTCTTGTTGGACTCCGTGCGGCTGAAGATGATGCGCGTTCAGATGGAATGGGAGCACGGGTAAATGATCTACGAAAGATTACGAGTACGACACTGCAGGAGGTTCAGCGACTGGCAAAAGGTCTGCGTCCGAGCGTGCTGGATGATTTTGGACTAGAGGAAGCGATCGCCCGCTATGGGGCGGAATTTAGTTCAACATATGGCATAGAGGTGGATGTGGCTCAAAATTGGCAAAGTAAGGATCGACTTTCTCCCGCAGTGGAAACCGCCTTGTATCGAATCGTTCAGGAGGCGCTCACGAATGTGGGAAAATATGCCAAGGCCACCACCGTTTCGATACTTGTGCAGCAAAACCCTGCTCAGATTCGACTGATTGTGGAAGACAATGGTCAGGGGTTTGACGCGGAAGCGATTGTTCGGAAGGCTGCGGCAGGTGCCCATCTTGGCCTGCATGGAATGCGGGAGCGAGCACTGTTGCTTAATGGTTCAATTTCAATTGAATCATCTGCGGGAACCGGAACCACCATCTATGTCAATATTCCTCTGAAAAGAAGTGTCGCATGAAAACTAGAATTCTTCTTGTCGATGATCACGCAGTTCTTCGAACAAGATTGTGCCTCCTGACCAATGGTTAGTCCTCTGCCTACGAGTATGAAATCTTCAGGATTTATTATTCCCCTGTCTGCCAAGCTTACATCGAAGTCCCCGACATACATTTCTGGCGACAGGAGAAGTTCCATCTTGTCCCTTTGATAAAAAGATCAGTTGTATACAATACGATAGAGAATCAAATTGATTTCACTAGAGATCT
>CABVRQ010000058.1:0-1546 GCA_902500695.1 uncultured Nitrospira sp.
GAGCTGGTTGCCTCAGCCGTCAAGTTTGGTCAACTCAGTTAGACTAGCCACGGGGGCTAGGTTTTTCAGCCCAAGCCGTCCGATAATCAAAACGCGTAATTGATTGAGACATGAAAATTTTTCTGGAAGGAGAAAAATTTCTCACACATATCTCCCCGGTTCTCTGCTTGGCTGCAACTGAGGCTCTTCTAGCCAGGTTAGCTCAAATAGCTCACTTGGAATGCGATCCCAAATGAAGCCCGTCAAGTCGAGCGATGTGGCGCGGGTTTCTTTAGCCTCTTGAATTTTTCGGAGCGCCTCCTGGTAGTTTTGTTCGATTTGGTCTTGGTTCATGCAAAAGGGCCTTTAATCGTGCTCACTCTACCAAGGCGACAGAAATTTTGGAACACGAAATTCCGTTCTACTGGGAGAAAGCAGAACGCAGCTGTTAACACAAAATTTCCTGATTGATGATGACAGAAAAGACTGGTGGAGTTTAGAGAGAGGCATCCTTCAGCCAACCTTTGGCTTCCGGATAAAACTTCAGCAAGATATGTTGGGCCATGGTTGTCAGGATCGGAACGAGAAAGGCTTCGGCTTCATTTGGATTCTTTTCGCTTGGCGGGACTTTGGCCAGAATCCAGGCCTGATGGAGATCCTTTTTTTTCTGTTCGAGAATCTCTTCAGTGGCTTTCTGCCAAAAGAGGGGAAACTCTCGTGGGTCAGTGTAATCCCCCCGTCCCCTCCCGCAATGGGTCACCGCTAAATAGCGTAGCAGCGCATCCCGTGTTTGCCGGTCGAGAAATGCAGGAACCCAGGATATTCGATTGGAATCTTCTGTTTCCTGACTTTTGGCATAGGTCCGTTCGGCTAATGCTCCAAGGATGGCTCCACCAATGGTAAAGGCGCCATGAGAGAGTCCTCCGGTGGCTAAGTCCGAAGCCAATCCGGCTGCCGCTCCACTGGCTAGTGCTCCCCAGAACGTTTCTTCTTCCCACGGTTTTCTTTCACCCGGCACGGTCACATCTTCAATCCTGGATTTAAGTGTGTGCGGGACCTCGCCGGTTAACCCATGTAACTCGATAAGGTCTGCAGTGACGGCTGAGATACGTTGCGCTAATCGTTGGTCCAGAGCCTGAATCGCATTTTTGATTTGCGGCTTTTTTGAGAACCCTGTCAGCTCTTGGGGGAGGAGTTCTCCATCCAAGGCGGTCTTAGTCAAGAGTTGAGCGAGATGGGTCATGGATGTATCAAAGATCTGCCGGTGGGTGGCATACCAGGCTTTTCCTAATTGTTCCATCGTGTGGTGTTTTTCCGGGGGCAGGGCCTGAGTGACGTGATTCCATAACACACCTTCCTGAACCCAGCAACGCGTAAAGGCGTCCAGGCTCATGACGTCTTTAATGACGCGTTGATTGATCCAGTGTTGCTTCCAAAGGGATTCCAATTGTTGCTGTTGTTGTGGATCGATCAGCCCGGTTTGATTCACTAACACAATGACGGGTTTGTCGAGCCATGTGAGGAGATCGAGTTCAGGTTGAAGATAGCCCGCCATAGAGGGATCTTC
>CABVRQ010000058.1:1646-14160 GCA_902500695.1 uncultured Nitrospira sp.
AGTGTGACATGGGCCTGATCGAGCACCTGTCCGACGTCGCGACGCAAAAGAGTGCGGGCCAAGGTGGTCTTCCCGATATTGGTATGGGAGATGAGTGAAAGCGTGATGGATGAAGAAAGGGCCGTCATGGCATCTCACCTTTTGTAGGCCACAGAGCAGCTTGGGCCTTCTCAAGTAGCTGGTCGCGGGATGTGTCTTTGGCATCGAACGCCACGATTTGCAGATGGTAGTCGTTGGCGAGTCGTTGCCAGGTTTGTTGACGTCCTCTCATTTGTGCCTGATCAGCCAAGTGCCGATAGGGTTCCTGGTCCAGAACAAGGAGTAAGTGATGTTGTCCGTTACAGGGTTCGATTGAGGTTTGAAGCATATGAAATAGTTCACCGTGCACCTCAGCTTCCGGGGTTTGGGCCAGATTACAGACGAGAACTACCGTTTGAGGTGAGGAGGTTGCCTGCAACCAGGGAACGCTTGCCTGCCCATAAAGAAGAGGGTCTCTCCAATGCAAGGTCGCCTGGTTGCCAATGAGATCAAGGAGACATTGTCCCAAGCAATCTAAAGCGGCCGGGGAGGGTTGATAACTATACGGCACAATATCAATTTGGGTGCCTTGTCCGCGTTCAGTACTCAACAGCTGCAAATAATACGGTTCATTGAGAGGGAGCGTGAAGGATTCGGCGGCTTTGTGTGCGGAGCGTGCGGATAGCCAGGCCAGGGTTATCCGGGGTATGACGATTCCCACGAAGGCCGTCAGTGCCCACATATGAATCCATGCAGCAGCAGAGCCCTGGCCTGGAGCTTGAAGAAGTGCAAGGTCTTCGACGGGTGGAAAAGGAAAACCCAGCAGCCAGGCCGCAGGTCCCAATAGTCCGTGTAAGACAGTTTGCACTTGTGCCGCTGATAAGAAGGTACTTTCCCAGGTGGCTTGATAATCCAGAACGAGTCCACGGACGTACATACTGAGGATGATGCCGAGTGCCAGGCAGGCTGCTCCAATATGCAGCAGATGACGAACACGACTGATAATGAGGGGATGACAGTGTCTCCACCACAGGTTCATAAATCGTTCGGTAGCCTGAATGATCCACTTTCTATCGGCACGTCCAGGTAAGGCAATTTTTGGCCATGGTCCTTTCCCTAACCATTCCGTTGCGGTGGTGAATCCTTTGGACAGGTGATGGAGAAGCGGCCCGCTTAGGTCTTTTCCCAGAAGCGGCAGCAGAATGGTACCCGCATAGGTACCAATGTTCCACAAGAGCAGAATCAAGAGTGGAAAATTTAAGAGATTGACTCGTTGGGACGATCCGAGGCCATTGATGAGCAGGCCGGCAGCAAAGGCCGGTATCGCCACGATCGTGTATGGAATGGTGACCTGAGCGCCTCGAAACGATTCCGTGATCATGGGGTAAGAAGTGGAGAGAAAATTCCAGAGAGATTCCGCCCGATTTGTGAAAAATTGGATAGAACCTTCAGTGGATGAGAGGGATTCGGGGGACGAGCGTTTTTTTGCTTGTTGGGTGGCTCGCTGTCTGGTGGAATGTGAGATGTATCGTGCTTGTGGGTCTGATTGTTCCAGTGCCTGGATTAACAAAATTTTTGATACGGCTCTCGAATTCATGATAGTCGCTATTTTGAAATCTGCATCGGTGACATTTTTAGGATGTGGTGACTATGCAAGGAGCCTGTCAGGAATTGACATACGACCATGACTGATCTGACTGTTGTGTATGTGTAGGAGGTGACGTTTTCTGTTGAGTGATAAATGGCTAATTGCATGGTGTTTGGTCAAGCGAAAGAAGACAGGAGTCCCAGGCATGCTCGTGTGGTATGGGTCAGGAATGGAGGGAAACCGAACCGGCATGGTTTGACTCAGAAGAAGAAGGAACCGGTTGAGTCTCCTGAGATTTATTGTTCACGGATTGGGCAGCGGAGGCCTCAGAATCCAATAGGATGCTGATCCACCGGGTCGAGGGGCTGCTTTCCAAGGCAATTTTCACCACCATGGTCATGGGAACAGAAAGCAACATTCCAACCGGTCCCCACACCCACCCCCAAAATACTAAGGACAGAAACACAACCAGAGTGGAAAGGTTAAGTTTCCTCCCCATTAGTTTTGGTTCCACCACATTACCGAAAATCAAGTTGACGGCTACATACCCCGTGGCTACCAACAACATGCGTCCAAGGCCGAATTGAATGTAACCCAATAGCATTGGCGGGAACGCGGCAATGATAGAACCGAGGTTTGGAATAAAATTCAACAAAAAAGCCAGAAGGCCCCAGATAAGGGGAAAATCAATCCCTAAGGCCCATACCCACAACGCGACAATCACCCCGGTTCCAAGGCTGACAACGGTTTTAATAGCTAAATAATTGTTGACGGCGTCCGTAATTTTCTGGGCCTGAGAGAAAATGCCTTTCGGATCCCCTAATGCGGTTCCCACTTTCTCTTGGAAGCTGGACGCCTCAAACAAAATGAAAATGACGGTCAGGAGAATTAAAAAGGAATTCGTGAGCGCGTTTCCCAACCCGGACAACATTTTGGCTACGAGCCTCATCGAAGCACCCGGATCGATGGATTTCAGTAATATGCCTTTATCAAGTTGGAAACCTAACTCCTGGATCCAATGGATCATGGGCTCGATTTCTTGGGTCAATCGGGCTTGGTAGCGTGGAATGGCTTCTGAGAAATCATCCAGGGAGGTTCCGATTATCAGAATAAACACAACTCCGAGACCGAGAACTCCCAGGACGACACCAAACACCGCCAGTGGGGAAGGAATCCCTTTTTGTCGAAGCCAAAAGACTGGTGATGCAATAATAATGGCAAGAAAGATCGATACGATAAGAGGGACCAGGATGGGCTCAGCAGTCCGCATTCCAGCCACAACGATGATAAATGCTGCGGTGGTCAGCAAGAATCGACCAGTTGGGGGATGGGTGGAGGTTGGTGGTTGGGTATTCTGCTGGTTGGGCATAATGGAAAATTATATCCTGAAGAAACCTTCCCTTCTTTAGGTATGATACCGGTTTTTTGCTTTCCTGTCTTCGAGAACAGCTGTTGGTGCTATGAAAAGGAGGCAGTGGGAAAATGAAATTTCAAGAGGCTCTATCCTTTTGAGTTGTGGCTGGGGGGTGACCAAGATGAGGGGCTTGAGGACTATTCCTGAATGGCCTTCCTTCGTTGCTGGAGATACGCATTCCGGACGGCTCCATATAAATCGAGGGTGCCATCCTCAACGCCTTGAAATTTTTCAAGTGTGATTGCCCGGAGATTCACGGTTTCGCCGGCGACCATTCCAAGCCGTGAAAAGGTGACGGTCGGATCGTGTTGGACCAACCTTGGGGCATCAGCGATTTCAATAAAGGGAAGGACCAGCCAATTAAAAGGGTCAAGGAAGGAGTCCCCGATAAATCCAATCCCATCCCGCAATGTGAAGGGTCCCAGGAATGGAATCATGAGGAAGGGACCAGGCCCCACGCCATAGGATCCCAAGGTTTGCCCCATGTCCTCTTGGGGGGTTTCCAACTCAAACATGATTTTCGCAGGATCAAACAATCCTCCCACCCCAAGGGTGGAATTGATGAGGAACCGGCTCAGCTCAATGCCGGCCCCATGAAACTTCGCCTGGAAAAGATTGTTGAAAAGTCTCGGCACAAATCGAATATTTTGAAACACGTTGGAGAAGCTTTGTTGAACGTCGGGAGGGATAAAGAAATTATAAACCTTGGCAGCCGGCTTCACCACATATTTGTCCAGCCGATAATTAAATTCAAATACGGCGGAATTGACAGGTTCCAAGGGGTCATAGTCCTTGACCTGGGCATGATCGGATTCATCAAAGGGATCAAAAAATTCAGTTTCTTTCTCTTTGCCCTCCGAGTCGAGTCCGTCCTCAAATTCAACCATTTGAATGGCCGGCTCTGATTCCATGCCACCCTGGGTCTTGGTGGATTTGGCATTTCCCGCACATCCAGCAAGTCCTACGGTAAGGCATAGTATCACCCAGATGGACAATCGCATCGTTTCTCCTCTCATGGCAAAGGCTTCTCTTTTTAAATGAAGGTGGAGTCAGTCCACTTCATCCAGTGATTAGAACTCTAAAAAAAACCAGAAATACAGAATAACTTCAATTATTTCAGGGATAAACCGAGCGGACTGTAACAAAATCCCTTACCCAAGCCAAGAATCTCGTTTCTCGTCCCCACATCTCGAAAGACCTGTGACTGGTGACAGGATCCAGTCCTTGCTCGTCTATTTTGGTAAAGGCATGGGGAAGACTGCTGAAGGGTTTGTCAGTTTCCTTAACAAAATATTACAGGAGAAATCTTGAAAAACTTAGATACTGGCGATTCTTTGTCATGATGGACCTCAGGGATCGTAAACCGCCTCGACATTTTCAATAAGGTTTTTCTACTTAGAGGGAAGATGTTCCTCAGTATTGGAGAGGAGGTGGCATTAACGATAATCAATGTGCACCATGTGAGAAAACTTTTTCAGTGGCACTCCCTTTGCTGATTCGTAGCAAGTGACCAATGAGGTTCACGGGGCATCAAGGCCTCTTAATCAGAAGGTCAGATGACCTGAGAACGTTCAATAGAAGGGAGATAAGCTATGAGCCCATCGGTATCGGAACAGAAGCCTTCCTGGAATGGTTCCATTAAACGGGTGAAAAAGCAGGACCGTCATCCTGTCTTGTCTGGCGGTGGCTCCCCTGAAGTGGACAGGTCGTCAGGAATGAGTGACAAGCAACTTCCCCTATACCTAAGGGAAATAGGACAAGTGTCATTACTAGACCGTGATGGTGAAGTTCGTCAGTGTAAGAAAATTGAAGAAGCTCGGCGAAGTATGCTGGAGATTCTATACTCCCTCCCTATGACGTTGGATTATCTTCAAGAACAACGCATGCGGTTGCTGAATGGCGAAATCGTGGCCAAACATATTGTTCAAAAGGAGAAAGAGGAGTATGTCGAGGCCGAATGGGAGGAAGAACCTGCCATTCCAGACATCCAAGCCGAACAGCAAGTAGATGAAGAATTTCGTCAACGGGTAATTCAGCAACTGAGTCACCTTTGTCACTGCGTTGAATTCATGATGACGAAGGACAATGATTCCACTGCCAAGCATGGCGCTTCGACCTCCGTGCAAGCAAGAAAAAAATTGTGGCAAAGTCTTGAAGAAGTGAATTGGCATCCTGCGTTTTCGAAACAGGTGGAAAGCCGCATACGCGCAACGGAACGCCAACTTGGGGAGGTGTTGAAACGATTAGGAATATCCTCTCAAGATATTTTTAATAGTGGCGAGCGAACACGGGAGATGAGCCGGGAATCTCCTTCCGCCAGAAACACTACCGGAGAGACATCCGCAAGTGCCCATCGCTTGGCCCTGGAAGCCGGGGAACACCTCGTCTATTTGGAGCAAGAAGTTTTGCGCATGTGCTTTTCCGAGTTTCTCGCCCGGGTTCGGCAGTTAGACCAAGCCAAGATCCGTCTGCATTTCGCCAAGGAGGCGATGTTGGAGGCAAACTTACGCCTGGTTGTTAGTGTTGCCAAACGATATGTGAATAGAGGCCTCGATTTGCTGGACCTCATACAGGAAGGCAATATTGGCTTGATGCGTGCGGTGGATCGTTTTGAGTATCAACGAGGCTATAAGTTCAGCACCTATGCGACGTGGTGGATTCGACAGGCGGTCACCCGGGCATTGGCCGATCAATCAAGGACCGTGCGGATTCCGGTGCACGTGTGTGATGTGCTGACTCGAGTGCGACGAACGCTGGAACGGTTAGCGGTGCAATTGGGGCGTGAACCGAAATTAGAGGAGCTCAGCGGCGCAGTGGATATTCCTCTGGATAAACTGTCCACGATGTTGGAAGCGACAAAAGGGACGCTGTCGCTGGAGACTCCCATGGGCGATGAAGACGGGTCGCCTCTCTCGGATCTCCTGCAAGATCATGCCGCCGTTTCTCCATGTTATTCGGCTGAACGAGTGGATCTCCAGGAAAAAGTGACTTCCTTATTAAGGACTTTAACCCCTCGGGAGGCACATATTATTCGGCGACGCTTTGGAATTGGAGAGCTTGAGGATGCCACTCTTGAAGAGATCGGCATTGAATTCTCTGTGACCCGAGAGCGAATTCGACAAATTGAGGAACGGGCGTTAGCCAAATTGCGTGAACCCCAACGAAATGTGGTCTTGCGTAAATTTTTTCAACCATCCGGTCCAGCCTTAGGATAGCCTGATACTTTTGGTGAACGTGCTATGTCGAACCGAGAAGGTGATTGATTTCGGAAGGGAACAAACTAGGAAAGGCCATTAAGGAAAAAGGGGATCACCGGGGGGTGGGGAAGATTCAGTCATTGAAGATTCGTGGTGCCCAAGACTACTGTTGAAATTAGCACCCGCTATCTGGGCATTGAGGAAGGTCGTGCCATTGAGATTGGCCTGTTGGAAATCGCTTTCATACAAGTCACTGTCCTGAAAATCGGCCCAAGCGCAGTCTGAGCAAAAAAAGTTTCCCTCCCGAATTTGAGCACGAACGAATGTGGCCCCGCGAAGCGTCGCATGCTGAAAATCGGTTCCTTGAAGGTCCGCATGCTGGAAATCCGCCCATATAAGATCGGCTTGTGAGAAATTCGCCCAGGCTAATTGGGCACCCCTGAAACGGACACTTCGCAGATTCGCGCCTTGAAAATTTGCGCCACGCAGGTTGGCCCCCTCAAAATTTGCTCCAGGGAGGTGGGCTTCTTGGAAATTAGCATTCCGAAGATCCTGGTGCCGGAAGTCGGCCTCGCGAAGGTCAATCTGAAAAAAATCTTGAGGACTTGGTGGAGTGGTGTGGGTAGACTGTTCGTCTTCAGATTGTCTTTTTTGTCCGATTCCAGCCTGCTGGGAGCGTCTCCAATTCTGATGGGTGTGGAGAAGAAGAGCCCGGTCCTCTTCAACCTCGTTGAGAGGGGGCTCCAAGGGACGGTCTTCAATTGGTGCCATAAAGAAATGCCTTGAAAAGACAACGGAAAATAAAAAATGAATTGACCGGGAACAATGAACAATAGATCACGATGAAACCTTAGCGAAAATGACAACAAGGGTCCAGCCCAAAAAGAGGATCTGGAGGGATCAAGGAAACTTCATTAGGGGATACAAATACTACTGCTCTTTGGGCATGAAAAATGATCGAAGAATGTTCCCAAATGTTTCAATGGCGGACGTCGCAGGAATTGGCCATGTGGAGATGTGATATGGAATTGATCATTTTTGTTCTATGGACGGTGGTGGTGCTATTGGGCTATCAGCTGTGGGCGCTGTGGAAAACACATGGGTCATTTCTGCAAATTCTGAAGGAACTTCCTGATCGTATTTGATCTGGCGTAGGAGTGATAGGCGTTAGAGAGCTGAAGAACAATCAAGAGAAATTTTATCGTTTTGAGCAGCAGGTCCATGTTAGGAAGGTTTCAGGGACCACGGTCGAAAAATTCGCCCAGCATTTTCAAGAATGTTTTCAAGAAGTGGAGGTCTCTGTTGATTGCCTTGAGCCTTTTGATGACTCACTCTCTGCCATGGACGCGACCCCGGTCGATCATGTGGAAAGGCCTTCGTTTCACCCTCAGCGATTCCATTTAGTTCCAGGCAGGAGTGGTGCCGAACGAAGATGTGGAGGATGATCAAGTCCAGGCCAAGGCGCCGAGGCCATTTTGTCGCAGGTGTTTGAAGCGATTGGTGGGGAGAATTCGCGTTCAGGTTTCAGGTGTTCCAGCGCAATGCCACAAGTGTGGACTATCCTGGAGCATACATGAACTCGACTATCCAGAAATGTTCTTTTGGGAGGTCAAGCCCATGGTGTATGGCATGCTTGATCGAAAAGTGAGAATGAGTCGAAAGGTTCAATGCTAAGTCTTCATGGTGAGTGTAAAGGAGTACAGATGGAGTCTGGTGATTTTTTGCTACCAGACAGAACTTGTGTGGGTGTAGTTGGGATGCTATAACCGACCACTATGCTTCCTTGCCCTTCCTGTTCACAGGACAATCCGGATACCGCGAACTTTTGTTTGCAGTGTGGACAAGCACTTGGTTCCCCTTCTTCGGAGACTGCCCCAGAGGTCAATTCTGAGGGACCCGGGGTCAGGACACCTCCCACTCAATCCCAATTGTGGGAAACGTTCATCGGTCCAAGTAAATCCATTCAATTTTCCGTCAAGACCGGGTGGGTGTGGCGCTCGGCTTTTTTGTACTACAAAGAAAAGTTTGAAAATATTGAAACCCCTCAAGGTCCACGATTTGCGCTCAGTTGGAACTGGCCCGCCGCGCTGTTTGATTCGTTTCTTTGGTTTTTATATCGAAAGATGTATCTGTTTGCATTGTTATACGCTGTGGCCCCGGCTCTGGCCATTTTTATGACTGGGGATGTGATGGTGGGAATTGTGTCAAGAATATTGGCAGGAGCCAGCGCGAATTACTTGTACTATTGGCATGTGAAAGACAAGGTACAGAGAATTATGGCGATGCCCAATCTTGATGATACTGGTCGTGCTCACCTCATTCAGGAGGAGGGTGGAGTCCAACCTTATGTCCTCTGGCTTGGGGTGGTGCTGCATATGCTGATGCTTGGTTTATTAGTGGCGACGATTGTGCAAGGGCCTCCGGTGGAGGATCCTCTTGGTGGAACGGAAGGACGGCCTGTTCAAAAATTCTTTTAGGAGAGAGAATTGGGATTCTTGATGGTTGGATGGCCCTGGGATTGATTTGAGGCGGTCTGCCAATTGAACCAGGCTCGAAACCAATCATAATCAGATTGGTAGGCGGTAGATTTGGCGTCCCCCTGTTTTCCTTTTTCCGTCAAGAGGGTGTAGGTCCTGGGCCAATTTTTTGTCCACCAGGATTTGAGGGCTTCAGGTGAGCAGGGCTGATCGTCTGACTGAAAAATATTTGCGGCATCAACAATCTGGGCGATGAGCTTCCAAGCTCGATCTTTTCCCAAACCCAAATTTCGAAAATGTTCCCGTAATAAAAAGACTACCCATAATTCGGCACTGTGTTTTTTGTTGTGCTTAAATGGTTGTGTTTGACGAAGGGGAATCGGGTCAAAATTTTTGATGATTGAGGTATAATCGGGGCCTCCATACTCTCCCACCACTTCTGCAATACCCTCTAACATGTTGGCCAATTCGACTTCAACTTCCGATCGGGGGGAGTCAGCGGGCATCGCTAGCGGACTAGGTGTCGTGAGCATATCAATGACGGGCTTGAGTTCTCTGAGGCGACCGACTGCAGCCTTGAGGATACGTTCCGACTCCAACCAATAGTCGGAATCGTTTTTGGCAGTTCGTTCCTGTCCTGCGGGGGGAAGGACCGCGGGAATCCAATGCCGGATGAGTGTAAATAGGATATAGTCCAGATCACCGCCTTCCTGAGCTGCCCGATCCAAGGCATTTTGCGGCCCAAGGCCTTGGCGGAAAAACTGTTCTGTTCGATCTGCGACGCCATGTCGGCCAGCCAATGCGGTCCACCAGCGTGCGAATTGTTCCAATTTATGTTCGTCAGAGGCCATATCGTATCGAAAGAAGGTAAAAAATTTCTGGTCATGGTACGATTCGGTGCGAAGCAATGCAAGCAAGAATAGGTCGCATAACAATGCTGAAGAGGCAATCACGAGAGGGAACGAGGGAGGATAACTAGATGGCTCAGTTGGTGTTAATTCGTCATGGCGAATCTCAGTGGAATCTGGAAAACCGTTTTACGGGCTGGGTCGATGTTCCATTAACTCCGAAAGGGGAGCAAGAAGCCCGCGATGCGGGTAAGAAGCTTAAGGACTTTCGATTTGATTGTGCATTTACCTCGGTGTTGATGCGCGCCAAGGAAACCCTACGATTGGTTCTGGAAGAAATTGAACAGACGACGATTCCCATTGAGGAAAACAAAGCGCTGAATGAGCGGATGTATGGAGAGCTGCAGGGGCTCAATAAAACAGAAACGGCACAAAAATATGGCGACCAACAGGTGAAGATTTGGCGGCGGAGCTTTGATGTGCCTCCCCCTGGGGGTGAAAGCCTGAAGGATACTGCCGAACGAGTCCTTCCCTACTATGAAAATCGGATCCGGCCGGCTCTATTGGCAGATAAAACGGTCTTAATCGTGGCCCATGGCAATAGTTTGCGGTCATTGGTTATGCAATTAGAGCAATTATCAAAAGAAGCCGTGCTTGAATTGAATATTCCGACGGGTGCACCATTATGGTATGAATTGGCCACATCAGGGGAGGTAACCGGCCATCGATATTTGTAAGTGAGCCAAAGCGCCTTGCCAAAATCTCTAAAACGCAATTTCAAGGCATCATTTGGCGGAGGAAATTGCTTTATACCTGTTTGGTTGAATCATGGTCGTCATTTTTCTTTTCTTTATTGCCGGGTTGTGGATGGCCGATGGTGTGGCCTTGTTGATTGCGCCGGAACGCATGATTGCCACACTGCGACAGTCGCTGATTGTGGCGCCAGGGTTTATAAAGTGGGGCGGCGTTGCAGCCTTATTGGGTCTTCTTCTGTTATTCGGAACCAGAGGAGTTCCCTACCAACCTCTTTGGATAATCGTGGGCCTGAGTATGGTTGCGAAGGGCATTTTCCTGTATGCCGGATCTGATCGTTGGCGGTTACGGATTGTCAAATGGTGTTTAGAGCGGGAGCTAGTCGATTATCGCATTTGGGGACTGGGGTTATGTGCCATTTCTGTCTTGCTTTTAGATGCGTTGGGCTGGGGAAAAGGACCGTAGCTTGTTGAAATGGTGAGGACAATCTGATGCGGCTATGCCAAAATCATCACGAATCACGATATTGAGGGCATATGACAGATAGTGATCGGGAGAAGCTGTGCGCTACCTGGCAGGTTCATCAATCTATGGATTGGCCGGACGGGTTGGGGAGTCATGAAGGGCAACTCATGACGTTGGATACAGTCATTGGAGGATGTTTGACCTATTACGTTGACGAATGTCATCTTGATGAACCACGGATTGAAATCTTACGTGATTGTCTTGCTGAGCTGGAATCTATCGTCCCCGACCTAACTGAAGCCACGAGTGAATATTTCAGACGCTTGCAATTTCTTGGCGTGACCCTTCTTCAAGATTTTTCCTAAATCCATTTCGACCTTTCCTTTCGCTCTTTCCGGTCATTTTCCGTTGAATACTGAATGAGCCTTCTTTATGGACAATTAAGGCTTTCTGACTTTCATGGAAATGGTTTTTTGACTGGTTTGACGCTGGAAAAAATGCTGTGGTACCGTGGTTGCTGGTTTCTACCTATTGCCTGTCACAGTAAGGTACCGACAATGAGTCAACAAAATGACCTGAAAACGATTCTGAATAAACTTCATTATTCCGACGATGCCAAGGTGGTGGCGCAGATTTCGGCCCAGACCAAATCGGTCATGGCACGGATGAAGGGTATTCGCCGCAAGGTGGTGGTGATGAGCGGCAAGGGCGGGGTGGGGAAAAGTATGACCACCGTGAATCTGGCGTTGGCCTTCGCGCGAATGGGCCAACGGGTGGGATTACTGGATGTGGATATTAATGGGCCTTGTGTCCCTCAAATGCTGGGGATGCGCGGGAAGGGCTTATTGGATACCCCGGAAGGGGCGGTGCCGCCGACCGGTCCGTTAAATATTAAAGTGGCGTCGATGGATTTTCTCCTACAAGAAAACGCCCCGGTGCGGTGGAAAGGTCCCATGGACCTGAGCCCGGTTTGGTTGGGTATGACCGAAATGAATGTGATTCGGGAATTTCTCTCCGACATGGTTTGGGGGGAATTGGACTATTTGTTGGCCGACCTGCCCCCAGGAGCGGCAGCCGATAAGCCACCCCTCTTGGCTGGACTCATTCCTGATTTAGCGGGGGCGGTGGTGGTGACGACGCCTTCCGAGGTTGCCTCGAATGTCGTCCAAAAATCCATTGCCTATGCCCAGGAACTGGGTATTGAGATTTTGGGGGTGGTTGAGAATATGAGCCAGTACCGCTGTCCCTCCTGCGGGGAAGAAAGCCCCTTGTTTGAGGGGGATACCGATTCCATGTGTGAGGCATTGGGTTTGCCGCTCTTAGGACGCATTCCCTTTGATCGAAATTTTGCCCGCACCTTTGATAAGGGGGAACCGATCCTGGATGGAGACAATCCCACAGCAGCCAAGTATCAGGACATTGCCAAAAAAGTTCATACATTGTTGGATTATCAACAGGTTTTAGACGGGAAAGTGTAACGGCTCGAAGCGATCGTTGGCTTTCGCCGACGTTCAGAAGGGAAACGATATGAAATTTGTCTGTCTCAAATGCGAAACCTATATGACTTTTGAAAAAGTCGAAAAACCTGCTGAAGGCTCACTAGGGGTCTTTTTTGAATGCCCTTCCTGCCAATCGCGGTTTTCGATGGTGACCAATCCAGGCGAGACCCAGATGGTCTCCTCTTTAGGCGTCCAGTTGGGTGGGAGAACGGAAGCGCCCAAACCGTTAGAAATGACTCGTGGAGGGTTAGAGGA
>CABVRQ010000058.1:14260-24155 GCA_902500695.1 uncultured Nitrospira sp.
GTGGGAGAACGGAAGCGCCCAAACCGTTAGAAATGACTCGTGGAGGGTTAGAGGATAACGTTTCGGCGGGCATAGGGCAGATGGCCGCCTATTTGAACGATAAAATTCAAGGTGGCCAACCTGCTGCGGCTCCTGCGACTCCAACCGCCCCGGCAGCTCCGGCTAGTGCCGGTGCACCAGGCACCACCTCTGAGGGCGGCGGATGTCCCTTCTCGGCCATGGTTGCCCAAATGGGTTTGGGATCGACGGGTACCACAGGAACCCAAGCCCCTCCGGCCGGGGATCAATTGGTCTGGTCCCCGGATGCCCAGGAGAAACTGGCCAAACTGCCATCCTTTGTTCAGCCGATGGTGAAGAGCAGCGTGGAAACCTTTGCCCGGAAGAGCGGTTTTACGACCGTGACGCTTCAGGTGATGGACGATTCCAAGAATGCCTCAACGGAAGGGATAAAGTGGACACCGGAAGCGCAGCAACGATTGGATAACATTCCCGACTTTATACGACCTATGGCGCGGCGGGAGATCGAACGCCTGGTCAAAGAGCGTGGTCAGTCGGAAATTACGGCAGAGGTGATGGAAGAGGCCAAAGAAAAGTTTATGAAGTTTATGTAGTCTAAAAAGGCCATAGCCTTTTCAAAAGCCGGCGACTCTTGAAGAAGAGCCGCCGGTTTTTTTGTAAGAGTCCGGCTTTAATAAGGGTTTATTAATTTGGTTTTCCGACTGTGAGCGCGGGAGTGAGGGCACCATCCATTATGAAAGTGCAGTTGGCGGTAGGTTGTGAGCAGACTGCTCGCTGCATATTGATTCTTTCGAGTTGAATGAATTGGGGGGGCGTCAGGGACATGACTTCTCGGTAGGCATTATCAGCCTTTGCTCGGCTGACTTCTGCGGCCAAGCGTTGGTCTTCAGCCATTTTACGCTCATGCTCGGTGAGTTGGCGTTGTTGTTGTGTTGCGGTCTCAATCCGTTGATGTTTAATAGAATCTGGAGGATTGGCTTTCCCAATCGTGATTTGGATCAAGGTCAGGGGCAAATCGGCCTGCTGAAAATAGGCTGTCATTTCCCCGGTGACTTCCAGATCAACCGCGTCAACGGCATTTGTATTAATGGCCATTTCGTTCATGCCATGTTTGCGAACAGCTTGGCGGACTCGATTGCTCAATTCTGCCTCGATATTGGTCTCATACCAATTGGGGCCAAAACTTTTTATCAGTTTCACGGAATCGGTCACTTTGAGACGAATGATTGCATCAAAATCAAGGGGGACACCATCCTGACTCATAAAATCGTCCAAATGAAGGCTAAATTGGAGCGGGCGTATGTCGACATACACCACGTCGGTGGTGAAGGCGATCAGAGAGCGGCCAGTTCGAATGGGCTCAGAAATGACTCCTCCATGTCCCAAGAACCACGGTTTTTCAATGAGGACCGCTTCTGTGCCGGCATCTGGAGCAGCCCAGCCGCAGCTGGTGAGGGTGAGGGTAAAGAGAAACCAGAGAGGGGAACGTTTCCAGAACATGTGAACTCCTAATGAGTGGGAAGAGTGGGCGCCTTGCTGGTTTAATCGGCAAAATGAAGTGTTTTATAAAGGAAATATGCGGGATTATGTGGGTTGGTGAGGAAAGAGCCATTCTGGATATTTCTGAGTAGCGAGAGGAAAAGAAGTTGGGAGATAGGAGCGATTGCGAGAAATCAATAAGGTCATCCCATGGATGAAGAGTGGGGGGGGATGTGGGCTAATAGATGTGGACACTTGTTTAGGAGATACTCTTCAACACAAGTGTGGTTAACAAAACGGAATTTTCGGCTATTGTGGCGCAGATGGGATTGGGGTCTTCCGAGGCTGCCGGGACAGCTTGCTAGCAGGTGAGTCATTGCTCTGGATGCCCGAAGCGCAACAACGGTTGGATAACATTCACGACTTAATTCGCTCAATGGCCCGCCGGGAAATTGAGCGTTTGGTTAAGGAGCGGGGTCAATCGGAAATTACGGCTGAAGTTGTGGAATAGGCCAAAGAAAATTTTATGTAAGACGAAATTAGATATTCATGATCCCAAGGCGGCTCTTACAAAAAAGCCGCCATTTTTGTGAATTCTTCTAGACTCTTTTTCCCTATCCCTAAAACAATTGCGTCATTCTCGACACCTTTTATCGGGAATCAATTTTTTTTAAGCAGGGTTTCGCCCCCGCGCGACGAGTCACTTTTGTTTTGGCAAAAGTGACCAAAACCATCTCCGCCCGGGCGCGTCCCCTTCGGGGTTCCTTCCCCCCTGAGCCAAATCAGCATGGCTGCGCAACTCGCTCCGCTCAAGCAAGCGCAGCCAGATTAGTCCAATTTGGCTCTGCGGGAAAGCCGCACCCGAAGGCGGTGCAATGAAGGCTATGCACGACTAGTGAAAATAACGGTAAAGCGGGCAATTTTCGGTTACGAAGGAAAGGAAAAATGTAGCCGAATACAGTATTCTATTAGCTGGATGCATCTCACCTCTTGTTCAATCTCTAGTGACTTTGACCTAATGGGAGGAAAACTGCTTCTGCGAAAGATGTATGCCTACGGATATACACACCAGCATTACCCTAAAATTAAAAAACTGAGATTTTAAATTTGGAAACAATCTTACATAACCGTCGAATATTTATAATTACATTTTTGAGTGTTTTTCTATTTTGGAGCAGTTCATTCCTACCTCGATTCGCTCCATCATTATTCTCCCCCGAGATTAAGCTCCTATATTTCTTCAGCATTCCCGCCATAATGCTGATAATTTTATTATTTGGATTCATCTCACTAATCCGCCTTGTAATTGCAAAGGGTAGAAATAATCTTCCCAGCAAATTTTCAATCGTTGGTGTTTCCCTCCTTTTAAGTTTCATAATATTGACACCTCTCATATTTGCGGTGCACCGATATATCCCTCGTGCCTTGCCAACTGGTTCTGACACGAAAATATTTGATTCAGCTATTTGGAAATCCGAGTCATCAACAGATTGGAATGGGGGAATAACCGTAAGAGAAAAAATGCTCAAAGAGGTTATTGAAAAGATCTTGCCAGGAAAAAGCAGACAGGACATAGAAAACGCCTTAGGCCCGTCACTCGAAACTCCTTATTTTAGTAGTCTTGACAAAGACCTTATTTACTATTTAGGGCCTGAAAGGGACGGGTTGTTTAATATTGATTCGGAGTGGCTTTTAATTTGGATAGACGAGGAGGGTAATTTTAAGAGGTATATGATTGCAAATGATTGAAAATGGTAAAAATGGTGCCTGGCCGCGTAGACGGTCTAAAAATCGTCTCCGTTGGTCAGGCGCGAAGTTGTCCAAAAATGTAAAAGATTACCCTCTTCTGTTACATGGGGCCAAAGATTCTCCCCCCATTTTTTCCTTACCAGTTCCCACGCGATTCAAGTGTCCCTTTATTCCAGGTAAAATTTTTGAATATTTGAGAGCCGATTCATTTTGAGAGATAGATTGAACTAATGATCCTCTTAACCCGCCTTGGGCGCCGCTTTGCTGCGGAACCAAATTCGACTTCTCTGGCTGCGCCTGTTCGAGCAGAGCGAGTTGCGCATCCATAAAATTTGGTTTTTGGCAAAGTCACCCCGGAGGCGCCGCGCACGGGCGAGAATGGTTTTGGGTCCTTTTGCCGAAACAAAAGGACCTCGTCGGCGAGGGCGAAACCCTGCAATTAAAAATCTTTCCAATTGGCATATGGCTTTAACTGGTAAATTTCTTCTACGGGATTGGGCAAAACAATTCCGTGTTCCTCTAATGCCTTAGCTGTGCGCCAGAGAGGAAGCCCGACAATTGTGGGATAATCCCCTTCAATTTTATCGATGAGCTGTGCACCCTTCCCTTGAATCGAATAGCTTCCAGCTTTTCCTAAGCTTTCTTCTGTGACCAAATAAGATGTGAGAGTCGTCTCGTCAAAGGGCTTGAACCAGACCAGTGCGGTTTCCACGAAATCGATGGATACGCGGGTGGCCTGGTGAAGGACGGCCACGCCGGTATGAACTTGGTGACACTGACCTCGAAGGTGCCGAAGCATTGATTCGGCCTCCTGCATATTCCCCGGTTTTCCTAAAAGGCGTCCTTCGATTTCGATCACGGTATCGCTGCCAATTACCAGGTCTTCTGGATATTGGTTAGCCACAGATTGTGCTTTATCCCTCGCAAACTGGCGGGTTTGCTCGATGGGTGGCAAGTGGAGTGAGAGCTTTTCCTCGCAAGTTGGAGGGATAATGCGAAAGGGTAATCCCAATAATCCGAGTAATTCCCGGCGACGGGGCGAAGTTGAAGCCAATACTATTTGCATGACTTAACTGGAATGAAGATGACTTAAGCGGGCGTGGACGTTAATGCAGGGCTTTCAACCATGGTATGGGCGTTAAGGTAGGCATGAAGAATGTCTATGACGTCCTGGCTTCCGTTCGTCCTGACCATTTGGGCGCGCATAGCGGCTGCATGGGGAAAACTGGAGCAGTACCATCCCAGGTGCTTGCGCATGCGCACGAAGCGTTCGTGCCCATGAATGGCTTCGAAATACCGCGCATGGCTGATCATCGCCTGAAATTTTTCATCCAAACTCGGCTCTAAAGCCATGAGTTTCAGGGGTGATCCCGTAGAGAGAGCATTCCGAACTTGGGATATGCCTTGAAAGATCCAGGGATTTCCCAGTGCTCCCCGGCCTATTAACACTCCATTGGCACCGGATTCTTGAATGCGCGTCTTGGCTTCCTGAAGGGTCTGAATGTCTCCATTGCCGAGCACTCCGATTCCATGTTTCCGGATACGTTGAGCGGCCAAGGCGATGGCTTCCCAGTCTGATTGGCCACGATACATTTGGGCCAGGGTTCGTCCATGAATGGCAATGACTTCCGGCCGACCTTGGATCAGGCAATCGCTCCATTCGTCGATAATATTGCTGTCGTAGCCCAAACGAGTTTTGACTGAGAGTGGAATGGGTGATCGTTTCTTGCCTTGAGTGAGCTCAGGGTGCTCGGCTTTGAGTTGGGCAATGGCCTGAAGGGCACTGGCTTTTAGCCCAAGCTCTAATAGGGATTGGCCGTCGGCCCAATCCTGAATGCCTTTCCGAGCCCTATCCATCAACTCCAGAGCCAGGTTCGGGGTGCGAATCAACCCGGCGCCACTTCCAGAAGATGCCACGTTTTTCGAGGGGCAGCCCATGTTGATGTCCAGGCCGTCAAAGCCCAATTCACAGACCACGTGGGCGGCTTGGTAAAATAAGGCAGGATCTTTTCCATAGATCTGAGCGATGACAGGCCGTTCTGCTATTGAATAGCGAAGACTGTCCAATGCCTTGAGTCGTCCGGAGCAAATATCATGGACATTGGTAAATTCAGTAAAGACCACATCAGGCTTTCCATGTATTGCCACCATGTGGCGAAAGGCTGAGTCAGTGACGCCATCCATCGGGGCCAGCCCAATGATTGGTTGAGGGAGGGTTCGCCATAGTGTGGAGCCGGTATGAGGGGAGTGAGTCATGAGATCTGCGAATGAAAGCGTGTGCTTGAGTTCGGAGGTTGTTTTACCGAAAACGTCTAGGTATTCCTTTAAATCTTACACCTATATTCCTGATACAGCCGATTGTCCATTGACGTGAAGATTCTGGAAAAGCCCAGTTGGCCCCTACGTATTTTTCGCGTTGATGAATGTGGAGGATAATGAATGTCATTACGTAAAAATGCAGTTTTGGAAATGCCATCTGGTGTGAACCATTGCGCAAAAGTAAATGTGTTGGAAGAGGAGATTGTACGCGAAATCAAATCTCTTTGGACAGGACCTGACACTGATGTGCGAACGGCCTTAGTAAAAGAAATGGTCGGAAGTGTGGTCAGGCTTCGTGATTTGGATACGGATGTCATAGATGTCAAGATTCTTCACCGAGCTTTAAAAGAGCTTCGCTACGCCTTCCGGGTATTCCGGCAATATCGTGAGGTGAAAAAAGTCAGTATTTTTGGTTCTGCCCGGATCCCAGGGGATGATCCCAACTATAAGCTGGCGTCACAATTTGGGAAACTCCTCAGTCAACGTGGCTTTATGGTGATCACGGGGGGCGGGCCAGGGATTATGCTAGCCGGGAATGAAGGAGCTGGTCGGGAGAATAGTTTTGGTGTGAATATTATGCTGCCCTTTGAGCAAGCCCCGAATGCGATGGTTGCGGATGATAAAAAGCTTGTACATCTCAAGTATTTTTTTACGCGAAAGTTGTTGCTGGTGAAGGAAAGCCACGCCGTCGCCCTTTTTCCTGGAGGATTTGGGACGTTGGACGAAGCGTTTGAGGTGTTAACGCTGATTCAAACCGGGAAAACGCACCCGATTCCCATCGTGTGCATTGAGTCCCCTGGTGGCGATTACTGGAAACGAATGATGGAGTTTTTGGAGCAGCAACTTTTGTCCCGTGGGTTTATTCATCGATCCGATTTGGCGCTCTTCAAAGTCGTGTATTCGGCAGAGGAAGCGGTTGAGGAAATTCAGCAGTTTTTCCGGGTGTATCATTCTTTACGGATTGTGAGGGATACAATGGTTATCCGAATTCATCAACACCTCTCGCAGGCGGAGATGACTCAGTTGAACCACGAATTTTCTGACCTCTTGACCGATGGGCAGTTTCAGCAAGTTGAGGCGTTGCCCGAGGAGAGGGATGAACCCCACCTTTCTCACTTGTCGCGTCTGGTGTTACATTTCAATTGGAAAGAGTTAGGACGTCTTCGGCACTGCATTGATTGGCTCAATGCGCGAGCAGTAGCCATATAGTTATTTTGGGAAGTGTCCTGAGGGTTTGTCCGGATTTATTAAAACTGATAAGCTCAGCGCGAGGGGCGTGATGATGATGACAAAATTTGATGAACTACCCGACCAGAATCCACCGGACGTGGTGTTGTATCACGCCGATTGCATGGATGGATTTGGTGCAGCGTGGGCTCTCTGGAAACGGTTTCCACAGGCTCGCTATGTGGCGGTCAAGCATGGGAATCCCCCTCCGGATGGTTTGCAAAACCAGCATGTGGTGATGGTTGATTTTAGTTATCACCGCGAAACCATATTGGAGTTGGCGGATCAAGTGGCCAGTCTGTATATTTTAGATCATCACATTACCGCTCAGGATTCTCTGAAAGATTTACCTTTTGCGTATTTCGATATGAATCGGAGTGGCGCGGTCCTGGCATGGGAGTGGGCTCACACCCAACCGGTTCCCTGGCTCCTGCAATATGTGCAGGATAAGGATTTATGGCTGTGGCAACTTCCCGGTAGTCGGGAAATTAGTGCGGCGTTGGCCTCATACCCGTTTGGATTTGAACGGTGGGAATCTCTTCAATTTGAAACATTAAAAGTTGAGGGAACAGGTATTTTGCGATCCGAAAAGGCATTGGTTGAAAAGATGGCAAATGAAGTGACCATGCTGTCGTTCGAAGGGCATATGGTTCCCGCTGTTCACTCAGCTGTTTTAACGAGCCAAATAGGTGAGCATCTTTCCGATAGGCATCCATTTTGTCTCATTTGGCATCAAAAAGATGGCCGCCGGTATTTTTCTCTTCGGTCAAAAGCCGGAGGAATTTCCGTGGCTGATATTGCCGCAAAATATGGCGGAGGCGGACACACCCATGCTGCTGGTTTCTCGATCTCTTTAGACGGTGATTCTCAGGATTTTCTTAACCCCGTTTTGGGTCTGCCTGATTTTTCTCCTGCCTCTGCTTAGTTCTGACTATTCAAATAGAAGCTTCTTGAGGGCGAATCCATGATTCCACTTCGGGATGACAATCCTACTGAAATTACGCCTGTGGTGACGGTGGCGTTAATTGCCTCCTGTATCCTGGTATTCCTATATGAAATCTCTCTTTCGATGCCAGGCAATGAAACATTTGTCTATATGTACGGGGCAATTCCAGCAGTCGTGTTGGGGCATGCTCAATTACCACCCGACCTGGTGATTCTGCCTGCCTATGGAACGCTTCTCTCAAGCATGTTTCTCCATGGAGGCTGGATGCATTTAATAGGGAATATGCTCTATCTGTGGATTTTTGGAAATAATATCGAAGATGTGATGGGCCATACAAAGTTTGTTTTGTTCTATTTAATTTGCGGGGTATTGGCTGCCTTGAGCCATGCCTTAATTGATCCCGAATCAACGATACCAATGGTTGGTGCTAGCGGGGCGATTTCAGGGATTTTAGGTGCGTACTTATTACTGTATCCTCATGCGCGAGTGTTGGTTTTGGTGCCTTATGGATTTATCGGCACCTTTAATGTTCCAGCGGTGATGGTATTAGGTTTATGGTTCTTCATGCAGGTCTTAAGTGGCGGCATGAGTCTTGGAAATCAAGGGGGCGGGGTCGCTTTCTTTGCACACATCGGGGGATTTCTTGCTGGCCTGATATTGATTGGATTTTTTAAGCATTCTCACGTCAGATTTTTTAACCCACCTCATTCTTCCAGTTCTTCCGGCTCTTGGTAATGCAGTAGGCTCATTAACCTGGATATTAAAAATGAGTGGATTCTCGTGTAGCAGATTGAAATTTTCTCTCTTATTTTGAGCCTATTCCTGACCTAATTTAAAACTGTTGGGTGCTTAAAGGTCTAAAGCTTTCCTAATGTTGATAAAGGGTTTGAAGTTATCTTTTTCTTTCCTCCAAAGAATTTTCATCAGATAACCTTTAATATTTTTATCAATCTATGTCTGTACTGCACAAAACATAATGGAATGCCGGGTCTTTCCCCAATCTTTTTCAAAATCTTTCATTTGCAAGAAGATGGCAGTCGTGGGTAATAAGTTGTTTCATCCCAGAAGGAATTGATTAAAACTGCCAAAGTATTATTTGGAGGATTTGAGAAAATTCATTAGGTTAGAAAAGGAAAAAATGAAATACATAAACTGGATTTTTTATGAGAAAACCGACCATTTGGAAAATAAAAATAAAATATAGAAGAAAGTGTTTGACAGTCTGCCTCCTTCACCCTATAATCACGCTTCGCCTTGAGAATTTGATCTTTGAAAATTGAATAGCTGTAAAAACAGTGGAACAAGTGTATTGGAATGGCGGCCCTTGAAAATGGAATTTCTTTTGAGAGTTTGATCCTGGCTCAGAACGAACGCTGGCGGCGCGCCTAACACATGCAAGTCGAACGAGAATCCGGGGCAACCCGGTAGTAAAGTGGCAAACGGGTGAGGAATACATGGGTAACCTACCCTTGAGAAGGGAATAACCCGCCGAAAGGTGAGCTAATACCCTATACGCTATCATTTTTTCGAAAAGGATAGGAAAGGCAGGTCGAGGACTTGTTACTCAAGGAGGGGCTCATGTCCTATCAGCTTGTTGGTGGGGTAACGGCCTACCAAGGCTACGACGGGTAGCTGGTCTGAGAGGATGATCAGCCACACTGGCACTGAGATACGGGCCAGACTCCTACGGGAGGCAGCAGTGAGGAATATTGCGCAATGGGCGAAAGCCTGACGCAGCGACGCCGCGTGGGGGATGAAGGTCTTCGGATTGTAAACCCCTTTCGGCAGGGAAGATGGAACGGGTAACCGTTCGGACGGTACCTGCAGAAGCAGCCACGGCTAACTTCGTGCCAGCAGCCGCGGTAATACGAAGGTGGCAAGCGTTGTTCGGATTTACTGGGCGTAAAGAGCACGTAGGCGGTTGGGAAAGCCTCTTGGGAAATCTCCCGGCTTAACCGGGAAAGGTCGAGAGGAACTATTCAGCTAGAGGACGGGAGAGGAGCGCGGAATTCCCGGTGTAGCGGTGAAATGCGTAGATATCGGGAAGAAGGCCGGTGGCGAAGGCGGCGCTCTGGAACGTACCTGACGCTGAGGTGCGAAAGCGTGGGGAGCAAACAGGATTAGATACCCTGGTAGTCCACGCCCTAAACGATGGGT
>CABVRQ010000059.1 GCA_902500695.1 uncultured Nitrospira sp.
GTCCTGCCTCTCTTGCTTTTATTAGGCAGAGTTTTTAAGGTAATCCTGCTTAATGAATGTAGACACAGGACTTTTCATTCTCGAGTTAGGGAGCCGGCCTCATGAATGCAAAATTGACTTCCCATATCGTGATGGTGGCCGGTTGGGTCCTTGCCAGTTTTTTTCTAGGCTGTTCCAGCGTCGAACTGACAAACATTCCGAAAAAGCCCCTGCCTGCGCACCCGCCTCAGTTGACGGAATTATCTTTGGAAATACCAGCGAAGGGAGGTCCGCGACGCCCAGTCGATACCATGGCTCCCACAACTCTTTCCGGCCCTGGACCGGAGATCATCATTATTGATACTGACCAGCCTGGCTTACGTGCCACAGCAGAGCACGACCCCGACGTCAAGACCCAGTTGGGCAACCGATTTGCCTTTATTCATACCGAGGAAGTCCCTGCCAGCCGGTGTTTGGTGACCGTGGAAGCAAGTGACGCGGCTCCTTCACGTGCAACTGAACGGCCAGTGGCTTCTGAGGCCTTAGCGTATCGGCTTACCTATTTCAGTTACACCAACAACGTGGCCGTGCATGTCTGTCTTCACGATCAACAGATTTCGTCCATTCAACCGGATCCCCAGAAGGGTTATCAGCCCGAAGAGGGTGACGAAGAAATTACCGCCGCCATTGGCTTGGCCAGAGCAGATCAACGAATTGCCAAAGAGGTTCAGAATCTGCACGGACATGCCATTCTCACCTCACCTGAAGAATACCGGTATTTTTGGGTGAGCGACGAAGCAGGTTTTGGGGACCGCGTGTTGTGGGTCACATTTTCTGAAATGCCGGAGAGTCCGGCACTCTACTTTGCCCGAGTTGACCTCACTTCTCAAACCGTCTTGGACGCAGGCAAGGAGGCAGGACCCCAATGACTATTCCCAAACAAGGAGCGGGTCGCATGGCATCATTTCGATCTTTCATCACCGGTGTCATATTGACCAGTGTTTTGGTTGTCAGCCCAGCCTTGGCCGACTGGGAATCTAAACCGTTTACGTGGGGACCGTGGGGCTTACACCTTGAGATGAAAGATGCTGCTGGCCTCGGGCTGCGCAATGTGACTTATCAAGGCAAGCAGGTATTAGGTAAGGCTGATTTGCCGGTGATCCGGGTCAAGTATGTTCGGGAGTGGCCGGCCTGGCATCCGTTTAGTTGGTTTGGACTTGGGCGGTCCAGTGGCCGATGCGGACCGTTCGAAGACCGGATCAGCCCACCGCGCCTCAAAAAAAATCCTAACTGCGATGGCAAGCAGCTTTGTCAGGCCGAGCATACCATCCAAGGCGTCAAGTGGTTGGAATTAGGTATCTATGCCAAAATTGGTCAATACCATTTGTATCAAGCCTGGTATCTGAGCGAAGACGGTCGGCTGTATCCCAGCGTTCAGAGCTGGAATCTCTCCTGTAATACCGACCATGACCACCATGCCTACTGGCGGCTCGACTTTGATATTGGCGGATCCGATCAGGATCAGGTCTTTGTCCTGGACCGGAATTCTGCAAAAGATAACGGTTGGGGGCCGGGGTGGGAAAAATATCTGGTGGAGGAGGATGACAAGAAGCCCGCTACCAATAGCCAGGATCGCGTCTGGTTTGTGCGCGATTACCCCACAGGGCAGGGTGTCTGGATTATTCCAGGTCCCTTTGATGGTCATTCTAAGAAGTTTTCAGATCGTGATGTCTCGATTCGAAAATTTTACCGGGATGAAGATGCCGGCTGGCCATTCGGAGCACGTGGGGATTTGGAGTTTAAAAGTGATGAAAGCGTTCAGGAGACCAATGTGGTCTTTTGGTATGTGGCACATCTTCCTCATAAGGCAGCTGAAGGGGACCGACCCATGCGCTACTGGATGGGGCCACTTCTCCAGATTCATCAGGAATCTCCCTAAAACCACTCAAGACACAGTCTTAATCAATACCCGGCGATTAAAAAATGCAATTCCTTACAGCTCCCCCTTAATAATGTCTCTCCTGAGTATCCCAAAAACAACTATTGCCTCAATCGGTTAATCCTCTTGCAGTACATCATCGCCTTTTTCAGGAAGGGTTTGTTATGGTGAACCACCCATGCATAACGGCCTATATCCCCTAGGTAGGTCTTTTTTCTTTATTTCTCTATGTTCACGATTAAGGAACCTTAAGTCATGAAACTATCCAGCATCCTCTGCATACGCGCCTGCTCTCTCCTGGCCTATGCTTCCATTATCCTTTCTGGAACTCTAGGGTTGGCGGAGGCAGGAATTGATGGCTTCCGCGACTTAAAATTTGGCATGACGGAACAAGACGTATCCGCATTACCTGCCTGCAGAAGCTCGACGGAATGCCTCTATGAACTTACCGATAAAAATCGATATTTGGAATTGACCTACTTACCTGACCAAGTCCCCGGCACAACGGAACCGATCGGGAAACTGGCAAAAATCACCATCGATATGGGGCAATTCACGGAGAAATGGTTCGAGCAGTTACAGATTATCTTAGGAGATAGTTATCACCTTACACAGGACCTGACCGAACCGACCAAGCAATCGTTTCTTGCTGGAGAACACAACGAACTGAATTTGGGGTTTGAAGAGGGACAGGTATTATTGAAGGTCATACGCCGCCCGTTTGGGAACCTGGCGTTGAAGGTTGTGTATCAAAATGCGTCCCTTGCGAAAGAATTCATTCAACAGAGTCAGGTCGCGGCATCTGCCTCCTCCAACTGAACTTCCTGCTGGGAAACCAAGTGCCACATAGCATTGTGGGTGGGCCTGTTCCTCCATCCCCCACCCTCTCTTCGTGTCCATGATTACGAAGCTTGCTTGGGCACAGAAGCAATTTTGGGTATCAGCAGGCGGGGTCGGAGATTTTCCTCTCTCCCAAAGAAGGAAATGGGCAGTGTCACCACCCCCGTTTTCCTTTGCTCATGCATCAATTTCCGCCAACACCGACGGCACAAATCATGATCCTTCAAGGAGACCGCACGTCCTAATTTACTGGAATGGGGATTTCGTCTTGGAGAAACAAAGACTTTGACCTCACTGCCACATTTGGCACAACAGGCCACACCGGTCCCACTGCCTCTTGACGCCCGGTGGGTCACCAGGCCTACACTCTCAGCCATATATTTTCGTTTTGGATTCCATATTTGTTCCTGTGTCATAACGGATTCAGGTATATCCCATGTGAGCATTCGTCTCATGGCCCCCTCCTTGGAAAGAATGGTAGGAAGATCAGTATCTATTGCCTTGAGCAAGGGATATGCCGGGGGTCGGACCGAATAGGATAGAGAAGAAAAAAACTTGCAAAAACAAAAGATAAGAGATTCAAGGTCCAGAAGGCTGGACTCAGGAAGCTAGGCAGGTTGCGCGGTGGACGGGCATTTTTTTCCTGTTTGAAGTCACTGGAAAGTTGACACCTGTTGGAACCTTTGACAGACAGAATGAGCGCGGAAATATTCCAAATCTAATGAGGAGGTTGTTCAATATACGAGACCAGAATGACTGGAACATGCCTCGGATCCTCGCAAGGCAACCAGACGCCCCCCATCCAGGTTGGTTGGTAACCGTATGTACCTTACATGTATCACACCCTTTCCGGTGCCGATTCATTTAAAATCAGCCAATAGAGCCCAAGGTTTTGAACCGCCTGAGAGAACTCTTGAAAGTCCACTGGCTTGCGAACATAACTATTGGCTCCAAGTTGATAACTTTTCACAATGTCCTGCTCTTCCTTAGACGACGTGAGAACAACTACCGGGAGAAACTTTGTCCGGTCATCAGCTCGCAACCGTCGAAGCACTTCCAGCCCATCAATCTTGGGGAGCTTGAGATCCAATAAGATAATTTGAGGCATTTGTGTTAAGTCACGACCGGCATGAGCTCCTGTTCCAAATAAATATTCCAACGCCTCTACACCATCACGGGCCACCACGACTTCATTTTTTATATTGTTTTTCTTGAGGGCCCGCATCGTCAGCTCTTCATCATCGGGATGATCTTCCACTAACAGAATTGCTTTGTTGGTCATCTTCTCCTCCTTCGTTTGCCTTACAACGTAAAATGAAAGGTTGCGCCTTTGCCTACCACTCCCTCTGCCCAAATTTGACCGCCATGCCGTTGAATAATACGATGCACGGTCGCCAGTCCTACCCCTACTCCCGGATATTCAGTATAGGCATGAAGCCGTTGAAATGCGCCGAAGAGTTTATGCACATAGGTCATATCAAAACCCGCCCCATTGTCGGTGACAAAGTAGGCGGCCTGCCCTTTGTATTGTTCATGACCGAATTCGATACGAGGGTGGGTTTGTTGCTGGGTGAATTTCCACGCGTTGCCTAATAAATTTTCTAAAACGGCCCGAATCAATTGCGGATCAGCTGTGGCGAATACGTCTTTGGCCACAATACATTCTACCTGGCGGTCCGGTTCCATCTTTTGAAAGTCTTCAAGAACTGCCCGGACTACGGCACTCATATCAAATGTCTGGGTATGGATTTCCGCTCGTGTCAACCGGGCCAGATTGAGCATGGCATCGATAAGCTGGGACATTCGTTGACTGGCAGACCGCACCCTTCGCAAATAACTCCGCCCTGACTCATCAAGCTTTTCATCATAGTCTTCCAGCACAGCCTGGCTAAAGCCGTCGATTCCCCGCAACGGGGCACGCAAGTCATGCGAGACTGAATAACTAAACGCTTCAAGTTCTTTATTACTTGCCTCAAGTTGGGCCGAGCGCTGCACCAACTGGGAATTGAGTTTGCGTATGTCCTCCTCCGCCCGCTTCCGCTCTGCCACTTCCCGAATCAGTTCCGCATTTGAGGCAGCCAACTTTCCCGTTCGCTCCTGGACTCGCTTTTCCAGATTATCTTTCGCCTGCCGAAGGGTATCTTCGGCCAATTGGCGTTCATGAATCTCTAATTCCAAATGTTTATTGACACCTTGCAGCGCGCCGGTTCGGTCACGAACCTCCTCTTCCAATTCGCTTGCCACCCGTCCGAGCTTTAATACGACTAACCAGAATCCTCCCATCCAAATGACAACCAACATCCCCATCAACCCATAAGTCCCCTGCCAACTCAGGCCCATGATTGTCTCTACCGAATCAATGGGATACACAACCTCCAACAAGCCGCCCACTTGCCCGATCTGCCAATCACGCTTCGGACTATCCGGATGTCTGTTATGACACTCCACACATTCCTTCTTCATCCGATCGGCCTTCGCAAAACGGAGAGACTCACGCCCATCGACTTGTTCAAACCGATAAAATGGCTCATCAGAATCAGGATGTTGCGTGAAAAATTCCCAGGCCTCTCCCTGGAAGCTATCCAAAAGTCCCCCTGATTTTTTTCCTTGGTGAAACGGATAGGGGCTCAGTAACTCCAATCGTTCGCCTGATCGCCCGGCCACCAATCGACGACCCAGGTCCCGGCTTAGCGTCGCAGGGAGCGGAATTTCGCCTTGATGATCCCGATACCCTTCCGAGGCTTCGATTCCCTGGTCATGAAGTCGTTGAACAACCTCGACGGTGTACCAAATCCGCATCTCATTCAACGCCCTGGTATAGATTTCGGATCCCCGAAAGGCCATGGCCGTCACCATTTGGGTTTTCAATTGGGCAATATGCAAATAAATCACAATGAGGCAGAGCCCAAAGAGCACGGTTAAAACCAAAATCGTATGCTGGTGTAAGAGCTCCAGGGCTCCCAGGATCCTGCTCTCACAGGTGCGCCATAGTCCCAAAACCGACAACGGCAATTCTTTACGAGGTGTCAACTCAGATACAGACAAAGGTCTTTCCTATTCTTAATTCAGGCTTTTCAAACCCCTCCCGTTTCGAGGGCAGTCCTCTGACTTACGCTATCGGATCATTACCAACAAAATTGAGCACCGCGACAATGAGAGACCTCCCTCACCCCCGTGGCCCGAAAATTTTGGCTTGCGATTTCTCCCCAGGGGGTTGCGCTTGAATCCGCCCCCTATTTAGTTCCGACGATTCAGATCATGGCCACAAACCTGATCAATGATATGATTCCGGACCATCAATGTGAGGGCAGAGAGGAGGGGAAGCACATCAGAGGCCACCGGTGGGCATCATCTGATCTCCTGTATCAGGGTCGTTCTCCACCATTAATCTGGGACTGGCATCCTATTGTTCCCTGTGAAACTTTCGCTTTCGCACAGCCAATCTTGCCAGGCACATCAACTAATCAGATCAGGTAAATCTGGAAGGGATTGAGGGGGAAGAAGGGAACCCAAATAGGGTAAGTCGGCTCCCAAGGTGTTGCACTGTGAGCAAATATTCATCGCGAACGAAACCCCAGACACTGAATGAAGCCAGCCGGATGGAAGGCAACCTGACCCTCACGCGACTAAGTTAAGCCACTCATTCCTCGGCGATAGGATGGCCCCTGCGTAATACGGTCGATCCCTCCCGGCTGCCCCCCTCACTCACACGGGAGCCTGATTTTGTAAGGCGACAGCCATCAAGCATTCTTCCGACTCTGATATCTTTTCAGAGTCGGTGTCATCACCCATCGTGGGCTCCAGTTCCTGATCCTCATCATACGTTTGCCGCACATCAAGAATTTCAATGTCCAATTGCGCATCAGGGTACAATCGTCGCAAGTCCCATTCCGTAATCCACCCTCGCACATACTCGCGCATCCGGGTACTGGATAATTTTTCTACAGCGGAAACGGGTGGCGGTGTCCAACTATAGGCCGATCCATGAAGCGCCCGAAGCCGCTCATATAAGGCATCGACCATTGATTCATAGGGACGAATTAACGGTTCGCCCTCCTGTTCGATGAGCCGAATACCCTGGACCGCCTGTAATGCTTGCATATGAACTTCATCCGTCGATTCCTCCTGACACATCTGCTCAATTTTTTGAGAATCCTGTTTTTCTTCCAAGACCACACTTTGAAAATCATCGGTCAAAGCCACAATGGCCCCAATAGCCGGACAGGTATGGTCGGCAAGCACCCCCATCCACCGTGCCACTTCCATATAGGACTTAGTCCGTTGCTTAAAGGAATACCGCCCAATGATCTCCGCTTCATCAATTAGCAAGATCCATCCTTTATAGCCAGCAGCGACCATCAAGCGCGAAACAAATTGAAACCGGTGCAGGGCCAAATCCTGACTAGAAATTTTATTGAACACATACGGGGTTTCGGGCGAACACCCCTGGAGATATTTGTTGAGTTGGCTATTACTTATAGGATCTCCCGCCCAATACCGGATCATGCGATGACTCAGCTCCGGATCATTGATCATCCGCTCATAGAGATACAGGCTGGCAGCAAACCGGGAATCGCACCCCTGGTCCTTCCGATGCACCCAATCAAACAAATCGGCATAGTGCGGGCTTTGGAAATTCAGTTCACCGGCTATTTCGGTTAGAGCATCACCATGTTTACCGGGAACAATGGCATTGTTGATGGCTGCACGAAAAAGAGGTACACCATTGTAAAATGGGGTTTCCTTACTGATCACAATGGGACTACAGACAAAGTTTTTCTCCAGCGCCACCTGTTGCAACGCATGTAGAAGATGAGATTTTCCGCTCCCAAACCCTCCTTCAATCACGATACCCTTGGTAGGCATGTCATGAGGAACGTTCGCCTCCATCTGTTGAAGCAGCCGCCTGAATTTTCCCTCCAGGTCCGGTTGGTGGCTTCCAAGTACCTGCACCACATCACGATTCGGCACCCCGGATCGCAAGGCTTCCATAGCGCGCTGATGTCCGACATCTCCATTGGCCATTGCCGGCCGATCAGTGTATTCCTTCTTTCCGGTATCGTGGGCATCCCTGGCCTGTTGAGATCCAAGACGAATCAATGCCCCTAATGGGTTTTGGTATTGGCGGTCACGGACTTCGTCCCAAATCCGTAATTTCAATGCCTCATACCGATTGAGTCCCCGACGCTCATCTGTCAAAAATTCTTGCGGTACGTGGACCACCAACAAGAAACTTTCTAATTCATCCGTCCCATCAATAAACTGGCGAAGCATTTCGTAGGCATCTAAGGTGGTCGAAACGCCATAATACAAGCCTTCAGGAGAGTCCGGTTTTTTACTGAGCAAACATCGACTCAAGTCCAGGGAAATGACTAACCCTGTCTTCCCCACTAACCGTAACCAACGACATAACGAAACAAACATATATCGAGCATTCGTCCGATTAATTTTCTGAAAAATAAGGGCTTCTTTGAGAGCTGAAATCTGACGAATCTCCCCGCCCAGCCAAGACTTGACCGGTTCGGTCATAAAGGGAACTTCTGAGCCAGAGTCCATTTGGCCTAAACACAATCGGATCATGGCCATACGAAATTCCTGGCACATCTGCGTATCTCGATAGATGGCCCGCTCTAACCAACTATTTAAATCTCGTCGTAGTAAGGGTTCCGCCCGTTCATTCATCCTGGCGACTCCAGCCATGCAAAACTCTTCTTTGTTCTCCGGGATTTGGTACCCATTTTCTTGAAGGAGTCGACGAACGAATTGTGAAGCCAGATCATCCCATGGAATTCGACGAGCAATTTGATGAAAAAACTTATCCATCATGTGAATTTTGGTGTCTTTGGCATCAACTGAGATGCACGCATACCCCTCCTGTTGAGCCAATACAGCCAATTGATTCTGGATGCCCACTCTATCCGGGTCAGAGTCTGTCACCACAAACTTGACCGATGAGCCTCCTTGCCCAATAAATCGTTGCAGGTATTCTTGCCGAAGCGTATGAAACCATTCTTGGGTCCGTAACTCCATTGCTCGTATCCTTCACAGGTTAGAAAGTCACATGCATACTCGGATTGCTTTTTACAAACTGACGAGAAGACCAAGACCTATGCTGAAGAAATGTGTTGCCCGGTCTTTGAAAGATTGATTCGGATCTGTTGATCGCCATATTCACAAATTCTGATGACGGCCATTTTGGTTAAAATCTAAACTAGTTTGACTCGGAGAGTGCCGGGTGAAGCATGTCTTCCTGGTCACCTTCTAATTCACGATCTTCTGAATAATCTTGTCGAATTTCCGTTAATTCAATTTCGACTTTTTGCGTCGGGTCGAGACGTGTCAAATCCCATTCGGTAATCCAACCTTTGACATATTCCCGCATCCTGGTGCTGGACAAGCGCTCAATCGTGGGGACCTGAGGTGGTTCCCACCCATACGCCGCCCCATGAATGGAACGAATTTTATGATAGATTTCTTCCACAAGCTGATCATAGGGACCGACTAAGGGTATACGCTCACATTCAATGAGTCGCATACCCTGTTCCGCTTGGCGGGACAGCACCAAATCGGTTTCCGATCCTGATTCTCGGAGCTTTTCTGGCACTTTTTCCCGATCACCTTTTTCCTCCAGAATCGCACTTTGAAAATCGTCTGTGAGCGCCATCACTGCGGCCAACCCGGATTTATAGCCGAGATCCGCAAAGCTGGAGGCTTCCAGTCTGCCTAGCCACCGCGCTAATTCCGCATAGGATTGGGCTCGTTGTTTAAAGGAATACCTCCCAATAATTTCTGCCTCATCGATGAGTAGAATCCAACCGGAATAGCCCGCCGCAATCATAAGTCGTGAAACAAATTTAAATCTTTGCAACGCCATCTCCATGGGCGAAACTCGTTCAAATCGATAGGAAACATTGGCATCACAGGATTTGAGATGCCGCTTAATTTCTGCATCGGTCAACGGATCCCCTGCCCAGAACCGAATGATCCGATGACTTAATTCCGGGTCATTCACCATGCGTTCATACAGAAATACCGTGGCAGCAAAGCGCCCATCAATTTCCCCGCCTTGCCGATGCACCCATTCATAAAAATTCGCGTATTGAGGACTTTTAAAATTCAAATCTGCTGCCACCTCGGCCAAAACATCTCCTCGTTTTTCCGGAATATCGGCAGACTCAATGGCAGATCGAAACATCAATGCGGGACTATATAGAGGCGTTTCCTTACTGATCACGACCTTGCTACACACGAATCTGGATTCCAATGCCATACGTCTCAAGGATTCCAGTAAATGTGATTTCCCCGTTCCAAATCCTCCTTCAATCAACATCCCTTTTGTTGTCCAACCCTTATGAATGCTGGCCTGAGCGTCCTGCAACATCTGTTGAAATTTGGATTTGACCATCGGCTGGGGGCATCCCAGCGCTTGGACCACTCCCGGACTCGGGACACCTGCCCGCAAGGATTCAATAACCCGTTGATGCTGCACATCTTCTTTTCGGGTTCCCACTCTAGCCAGTAGACTGCTCTCGGCAAAGACTGCGGTCTGGTCAGTCAGCCTGACCATCGGTGCAAAGGGATTTTGACGGGTTTTATCCCGGACATCATCCCAAATTCGAAGCTTCAAGGCCTCATATCGATTCAAACCTAACCGTTGATCCGAAAGAAAGGCTTGTGAAGTGACAACCACGATCAATAACCCTTCGATTTCATCGCTGCCATCAATGAATTGCCTCAGCATCTCATACGCATCCATCACAGCAGAGGGCGAATAGTTCAGGGAGGTCCCCCCGGTTTCCTTGCCGCCTGTAAAGGCTGAAATATCGATCGTCATGACCACTCCGGGTTTCCCAGCCAGGCGGGTCCAATGAGCCAAGGAGGCGATGAGGTCGCGTGCATTACTGCGGGTGATCTTTTCAAAAATCAATAATTTTTTGAGAGTCGCCATTTGTTTCAGCTCGCCTCGAAGCCAGGCCTTGATCACTGCTGACTCTTTGGAGGGACTGTCAGATAATTCCAACTGGGCTAAACACAACTGGATCATGGCCAATCGAAATTCCCGACTCATGTGGAAATCTTGGAACAAGGTCCCTTCCAACCATGCATTCATTTCTCGCTTCATCATGGATTCATCGCAACTATTGAGAGAGGCCACAGAAGACCAGCAATATTCCTCTCGCCGTTCAGGAATCTTCCATTGATGTTCTCGAAAGAGTTTTTTGACATACTCAAATGCCAAGGCATCCCAATCGATTTGTCTGGCCATTTCCTTAAACAAGAGATCAATAAGTTGAACCTTCGTACAATGGGAATCGGCGTGAATCGTAACAAAGCCTTCCTTCCGTGACAGTTTTCCCACTTCCTCGCTCACAGCCTTGGTGCTCTGAGCCTCCTCCACCACTGTAAATTTGACGGCCGATCCTCCCCGACGAATAAACCCTTGGAGATAGGCGGATTTCAGAACGTTCAACCATTCCTGTGGAGACATAAATTATTCCTCAATATCCTGTTAAACTCATTCGTCTTCTCGGCTCCCCCTAGGGAAACTTAAATAGGATCCTGACCCGGTTATCCCGTCTGGACAAAGGAAATTCCATAATAGGTTTTTTCCCGGCCCCCTTGCGCAATCACGGTTAAGGTTTTGGTGGCGTCCCGTACGCCGGTACTGGCATGAAAGTTTGCCCGATGACTGTTTTTGGTGGTAATAGTTCCACTTTTATCCAATAAATAGACATCCCGGCCAAATTCTTGTCTCGTGTATTCACTGGCCTGCCACGGAAGGAGCGTAAGGAGTTGATACAGCTCCAAGAGTGGTATCACCGTCCCTTTGCCAATGAGGTGCTTCCCTCGGCCCGCCACCACAATGGAATAGGCCGTAAAGACCATCTCCAGAAAAGTTTGCGGTTTAAATCGAAGGGGTTTATTTTGAACTTCCTTTAATCGTTTGACCAAAACCGAAGGACGAAGCCGGTTTTCTCGCATTCGATCAATGGCGACGGCACGTTCTTTGTGAAGAATGCGCAATAAGACTGGATAGGAAAACAAATAGCCATCGTGCTCATAGAGATTGACACCCATCTGCTGGGCCGTACTGAGCAGTTCCTGGCGAAACGCTTTGCCCTCCAGGTACCCGGCTTCATCAAAGTTCAGACGTTCTTGAGTTTTCACAAAGTCACAACCCAAGCTCAGTGTCACTTCCTTGCCTTCCTCCAATAATTTTCGCAGATTAACCAAATCACCAACTTTCGCGGCATCTTTAATCTTTTTAAATGACGCCATCACCTGCTTCGTCGTTTTTACTAATCCCCCAGCTTGCTCTTCAATATCAGCCAAGGCCTGCTCCAAATTGACGTTTTTTATGTCAGGCTTGGAAGGTGTTGAGGCATCCGGCAACTCAAGCACACCAGTCGCCGAGCTCGACCCGCAGGTTTCTAATGAATTGTCCATTCCTTCGGCACTCATGTCGGTTATCGAGTCCTCTGGTTTGTGGTGAATCAAGGAAATCGGCCTCAAGAACCGATTGATCGGCGCATACCTGTTTCATTCGGCACTTACTCGATAATTCTTTATAAATCCCCGCTTTTTTCATGATCATGGTTCAATAAAAACACACAACGTCTTTTTAAATGGTAAGTGTGTTTTGTCCAACCCGCAGTTGACCTGTAGGAAGAGAGCCTTTTATGGTTGAGCTACTTCTTCAAACAGGACTCATGAACAACATAACGCCATTTGCTGTCATCACAGGAGCTTCACGAGGAATTGGAGCCGAATATGCGAGAGCCTTAGCAGCTCAGGGGTATGATCTCCTTTTGGTCGCCCGGGACCAAAACCGTCTGAATCAATTGACCAAGGAGATTCAACAGACCACTTCCATTCAAATCTGGACAGAAACGCTGGATTTAGCCAGGCCTCACGCGGCTGAAACCCTCTACCAATTGGCTCAATCGTATCGGCCTCATGTGTCGTTGCTTGTCAACAATGCCGGTTTTGGGCTGTATGGCTTATTTGCGGAAATGCCACTCTCAACAATCCAAGCCATGTTACAGCTCCATATTCATGCGACCACAGAAAGCACACGACTATTCCTGCCTGATATGATGAACAGACGGGAGGGAGCAATTATCAATGTGGCCTCTGTGGCAGGATTTTTCCCGATTCCCTATATGGCGGAATACGCCGCAACCAAAGCCTTTATCATATCGTTCTCTGAAGCCGTGGCGATGGAGGCCAAAGAAAATGAGGTGACCATCCAGGTATGCTGCCCAGGCTACACAGAAACCGATTTCCATAAAACGGCAGAGCACTGTCCACGCCATATTTCACCCCCTCACACTCCCCACGATGTTGTACAAAAATCCTTAAAGGCGCTGAGGCCCAGACAAACCCTCGTGACTATTGGGTGGCATGGATTGGCAACTCAATGGATAACCCCATTCATCCCTAAAAAGTGGCTCATGCGTCTGATCTTCCGATTTATTCGATCTAATTCCTCCTCTCATTGAACGCACGACCGCCATATAAAGGAGCATGGTATGTCCCATTCTTATTTTCAGTCATTTCTTTTTCCCCTCAGCATCTGTAGTGTCTTCCTGCTTGTCTTGGGGTGCTCCGGCCCTCGCCCAATCCTCTATCCCAACAACCATCTTCAACAAGTTGGTCCCGATCAAGCGGAACGGGACGTTGAGGAATGTCAAAAGCTTGCAGAGGATTATGTCCCAGAACACGAAGCCTCGACGGTGGCCGGGAATACGGCCGTTGGAGCCGGAGCAGGCAGTGCCGTCGGTGCAGTTAGTGGCGCCCTTCGAGGAGGAGTGGGTATTGGTGCAGCTATAGGCGCCGCGACAGGGGCGACCGTTGGCCTCATCCGTGGCTTATTCCAGGCCTCACAACCAACACCCGCCCACAAGGCGTTCGTCAATCGATGTCTTGCAGAACGCGGGTACGATTCGATTGGTTGGGATTAGATTTGGAAAGGAAAATAAAGGAAATTGGGTGAGACCACCTCGAGACGCTGTTCGTAGTGGTTATTACCTTGAGCATATCCAGTTTCGAAACTTTGCTCACAGGAAAATCAAGGAATATTTAGAATGAAGAACTTTCTGCTCTCTGGAGGGCTCGCATCAAGACCGGATCTTGATAAGCCACTTCACTTAAGGCGTCCAACATATGAAGTTCTTTTTCCTTAGAGAGTGCTTTAGCTTTACTGAATTGTCGTGAGTTAAAACGGGCCACAGATGGCTGGCCATTGATGATCTGACACGCAAGGCCTCCCCCATCTTTCAGCGCAAGAGTGCCCCCGTGATCAAACAACGTACGGGTCTCCTCCACGCTGATCCCATGCAGCTCGGCAAAATCATGAAGCCCACTGGTCTCAATCAATCGTCCATCAGGCATGACACATTTTCGTTTAAAATGGGGAGACCAATCTTTTCGGAAATCAATAAATTGAATGTCTCCACTACACGAGTTTCCTGAGTCAACTTTTGTCAAATCGATCCCTAAATTTTTTTGCCGCAACCGATCCTGTAATTCCTGAGGAAGTCCTCGATAAAAAACCCGCTCCATGGCTTCTTCCAAGGTCACACCATAGCTTTGACGCATACGCTCGGCCGCCGCATATTGCTCAAGATCCATGACCCAAGTGTGTTTCGGACCTTTGCCAGGATGGTCAACACGACAGACGAATGCGCCTTTTGTGACCAGCGTACCTTCATGCGGATAGAGATAAATCCCTCCATCCTGAAGCAGGCCTGTTATGGCTTCAGGAGGAATATCATAACTTTCGGACAGGACTCGTGCATGCATCTCCAGATCTTCCGGTTCTGTCATTCCGCAGACCATTACATTTCCAGGGGGATCATGATCCGTATAGTTCTCAAGAATGTTATAGAGAACAGGAGGCTTCTCTTTTTTCAATGGACGTTTTTTCACTTTATACATTCAATACTCTCCTTTACGCTGAGTTTCCCTTGAGGCCCTTAACTGCCAAACTTTTGGAAGGACTAGGACTTGCTTTACACTACGGAACTCACCTTCCACACAACAATGCGCCTTTCATCACCATAATCTTTTCGTTTCCCGGTTGCGGAGGACGAAGTCGTAATGTTAGAAGGAACTCGCTTACGACTTTAAACCTGAATATTCCCGAACATTTCATGCCTAAAAATGCTCTCATTCAGGCTTTCCATCAGCTGGAAGCCTTCAAGTTGAATCAACAAGAAGGATTTCGCCTGGCCTCAGGGAAAATCAGTCCCTATTATGTGGACTGTCGTATTGTATTAGCTCACCCGCACTCACGTCACCTTGTGGCGGAATTAGCCTATCATCTGCTCAAATCTTTAGATTTCACCCTCATCGGCGGGCTGGAAATCGGAGCAATCCCTCTGGCCACCTGCATTTCTGATTTTGGCTATACGGCGCATCCTCAACGGGAATGGCGAACTTTCGTCGTCCGCAAGCAACCAAAGAATCATGGGTTGGGCAAATTAATTGAAGGCACCATCCATTCCGGGGAAACAGCTTTAGTGGTCGACGATGTCTTAACAACAGGCGGATCATTGGTAAAGGCCGCCGAAGCAGCTCGAGGACAGGGATTAACCGTGACTCATGGGTTAGTAGTTGTAGATCGATCTGAAGACGAGGGGAAAAACCATCTGGCGCATATGGGCATCGAATTGCTCCCCCTTTTGACCTTGGCAGATTTAATCCAAGCGCCTCCCTCTCCCTTGTAAGTCCCAGGGAAGTTTTTTAACTCAACTTTAAGCCCCACCCCATTCCTACTGCTTCATCCATGAGGAATCCTCTTTCCCAGCACCAGGTCATAGTTCAATGATCATCTGACCTGCACTCCCACCATGATGCCGACCTAGTTCGAAGGCCTCTCTTGACCGTCTTTTCTCATCAACCATACAATTATATAGAGTGAAAGGATTATCGGATAATCCGGGGTCAAGATATTTACCCATACGACAAAACTATCTACTACTGTCCAATAACAGGGAGCCGCTCCCAACATCACGGAGGAATATCATGAAACGTTTCATTTTCTCTTTGGGAATCGCCCTTCTTACCCTAGGATACTTGAATGCTACCATCGTGACGGCAGAACCCTATCTCTTAACGGTTCAACAACTTAAAGCGGGAATCGATAAGGTGTCTCAGCCTTCACAGAAGGGATTTGTTCTTATAGATGTTCGGAGTCCTGACGAACATACCACCGGCTTTATTCCCGGGACAGATCTCAATATTGATTTTCGGGAAATGCAAGGGCGACACCGCGAACTCAACGCGAAACTGGATCAGCACATCGTGGTGTACTGCCAATCTGGACACCGCAGCAATATTGCGGCTGAAACCTTAATGGGGTTGGGCTATCAGCATGTCTATAATGTGGAAGGAAGTATGAATGCCTGGACAGAGGTGGGATACCCTATCGAACACCCCAAGTGATCGAGAACGGCCTACTGCAAAGAATGCTAGATTTCCGCCACGGTGGAATAGATGCCGTTAAAGTCCTGGTGCATCTCCCGAAAGGCTTCCAAAAGGTGCGGATCAAAATGTGCAGGCTTTGTCCTCTCGTTCCCGTTTAAAATGATTTCGCATGTTTTCGCATGAGTAAACGCTGGTTTGTACGGTCGTCGGCTCCGTAAGGCATCGTAAAGGTCACACAGCATCACAATCCGTCCCGTTATGGGAATCTGAATTCCCTTCAGACCTCGAGGATATCCACTTCCATCCCAACGTTCATGGTGGGTCAGCGCGACTTCCTTGGCCATCTCTAACAAGGGAGAAGTCGAGCCATCCAATAAACTCGCTCCCAACAAAGGATGCTGCTTAATCGATTGCCATTCTTCTTCCGTCAACGGACCCTGCTTTCCAAGAACGGCATCTGGGACCCCAATTTTCCCCACATCATGCATTGGCGCAACCGCAAATAAACATCGGGCGCGTGGCTGATCCCAGCCAATAGCCAACGCAAGCGATTGCGAGTAATGGCTTAACCGTTCAATATGTGCCCCTGTTTCCTCATCTTTATAGCGTGACGCACGAGCTAAGCGAAGAATAGTGTCGGCATAAGCCTGCTCCAATTCACTATTTTTCTGTTTCTCTGCCTCCAATGACAGCTTAAGGTCTCGGGCATAGGCAAGCATTTGGGCATGAGCTTTTTTAAGCTGTTGAGTTTTCTGACCTTCCTGTTCCAACATCTGTTTGAGATCTTTCGCATAGGCCATGAGCTGCGAGCGGGCCGCCTGGAGTTTCCCTGTGGCAGATACTTGGGAAGCTTCGGCCATTGAATGCGTCATTAAGGATAAAGCAGGAATCCCATTCCCCTCGGGTTTATCCTCCCTCATTAGGCAAGTACCTCACGAACTTTTTGAATCAACTCTAATGGGCTAAAGGGCTTGACCAAATACCCCGCAAGGTTAAGGGAAGCCATCTGCTCACGTGCATCAAGCCCATCTTTCGCGGTTAACATAACAATTGGGATTCTAGCCGTATCGGAGCGTAGGCGAATCTTTCTCACCACCTCACACCCATTGAGACCCGGCATCATCCAGTCGAGAATCAACAGGTCGGGAAAATGGGTGCAAACGGCATCAATGGCCGTGCAACCATCAATTGCGGTGAGAATCCGATAGGAGGGGTGTTCGAGAGTGACTTGGACCAGCAGCCTAAGATCTTCCTCATCATCTGCAATGAGGATCGTTTTTACGGGACCCACCATGGTAAAGGTTTCCTGCTGGTTGGCCCACAGGGGCTCAGGGGATATCTAATCCATCGCCGGCATATTCATCCTCCTTGATGAGATGGTCCTCTGACTGAGAGGCAGGTTCGATGACGTTCGATTGCTCTGTTTGCCAAATATTTTTTTCGACTTTTCTGGCCACGGTAATAAAACCTGAATGGGCAACCATACGGTGGTCAGGTCGGACACTTCGACCTTTAATATTCCAAGTCCGCAACAACGTTTCAAAATTTTGAACCATGGTAAAAACCCGGCTCTGCTCCAAAGCCTGTACAGTTTGCATGACCTGCGGCACCGTCGGTACATAACTCAAATACAGCCCCCCCGAACGTAATGCCCGGGCGGCATGAGGAACCACCCTCCACGGCTCTGGAAGATCCAACACTACCCGATCAAACATCCAGGAAGACGTCCCTTCCCCAATCTCGATACCCTCATAGGCATCACGAATCTGAAGGAAATGGTTGGGCACCTTTCCCATAAATCGTTCGATGTTTTTTGTAGCGGTAACCGCAAAATCCTCTCGCATTTCATAGCTCACCACACACCCTCGATCCCCGACCGCACGCAGAAGAGCCATGGTTAAGGCTCCCGATCCCACACCAGCCTCAAAGACCCTGGCACCTGGATAAATATCAGCCCACATTGGGATGACGGCCAAATCTTTGGGGTAAATCACCTGAGCTCCTCTAGGCATCTTCAAGGTATACTCAGCTAACGTTGGATGAACGGCAACCATCAACTTTCCATTGGAAAACTGGACCACAGTGCCATCCGGTTTTCCAATAATGTCATCATGGGCAATCCGGTCTCCACTATGTTGGAAGATTTCTCCGGCTTTAAGTGTGACGGCATACGGCCGTTCTTTCTTGTCGATTAAATGAACCCGTTCCCCAGATTGAAAAATTTTCATATGGCACGCATTCTAGCAAGCCTTTTCTCCAATTTGATACCCATCATAATGGTGGAAATCTCATGAGAAAACTGACGCGACAACCCGTCGACATTTCAATTTAAAGATTCTTGACACCCTCCGCATTCAGACGTATGATTAAATAACTTCAGTTTTTACATACCGACGCCACGAATTCTTCCAATTGATCAGATCCATTAATTTTGAAAGTGCCGCGTTGTGCGTGTGTTATTAACATACAAAACACCGAACTGCAGTTCTAGAACGGATCAGAAGGGTTCCCTTTAACTCAGCAATTTTGGGCTGCTCTTAAAACAGGAGTAGTCGTGTGCCGAAAACAGTATTCGTGACCTAATCTTTTATGAAACGCCTTTTCACAGTCATCGGCCTTGGGCGCTTCGGCTATAGCGTGGCACAAGGATTGGTCACCAAAGGATGCGAAGTACTTGCCATCGATAAGGATGAGGAAAAAATCCAGGCGATCAGTGACATCGCGACCTTTGCTGTCCAATGCGATGCGACTGATGAGCGAGCCCTAAAAGCGGTAAGTGCGCAAAACGTCGATGTCGCAGTCGTTAGTATCGGTGAAAACATTGAAGCCAGCATTCTTATTGTTCAGACACTCAAGGAAATGGGGGTAAAATCCATTGTGGCCAAAGCCGTGGCCCCAATCCAGGGGAAAATTTTAATGAACCTGGGGGTCGATGAGGTCATTTATCCTGAGCGGGATGCGGCCGTCCGTCTCGCACACCGCCTAGTTTCCCCGAGCGTACTTGAATACTTAGAATTGGCTCCAGGCTTTAGTGTGGAGGAAGTGTCCGTTTCAGAGAGCCTGTCCGGATTAAGCCTCGAGGATGTTAAATTACGCGGACAGCATAACTTGAATGTGATTGGAATAAAAAAACAAGTTACAAGGATGGTCAAAGGACGTATGATGAAAGAAGAAATCTTTAATTTCACTCCCAAACCCGACGACGTCATTGAAAAAGGTGATGTGCTGGTTATGATTGGCCGGGAAGAAGATTTAGACCGTTTTTGCAATAACGTGTAAGAAATATAACAGTTCTGTCAATTAGCTCCGCACTTTTTCCTTCCGCATCCTCCACCCTCTTTTAAATTGTTAGTCTTGCCCCTTTCGCACTATCCAGGGAATTCGATGGGCTACCGATTTCTTTAATAGCTAAACTATCATCTTATAAGTTTGGAAAAATTCCACGGATGGCAGTTTTATCCTTTTGTTTCAAATTGTTTTACATTTCATGAAATGAGAGGCTGTAACCAAACCGTCAGATTGCAGGAAACCCAACATGTCAAAATATGGCATTGAGTTCATTTGCATTGATGGGTGGAGGGCCTGAAACATATCATTGGCTTGTTTTTTGCTTTAAAACATTATCTATGGTTCACCTCGTTGCTGAAATAATAGATCACCTGAAAACATGAACCCCCAGGGAAACTATCATGGAAAACCAAACTGTTTTGGATGAGCCCACAGAGACCGAACTTGCTACTGTAAAAACGGAGGGGATCAAGCCTTCGGGATTCGGGCCGGCGCTCGAATCATTATATTTCCGATCATTTGGCAGTCGTCCTCTTCTCAATAAGGATTCTGAGATCGAATTGGCGAAGGAAATAGACCAAGCATCCAGAGCAATCCGGCTCATTATCAAGCAGAGTCTTCATCTCACACAGCCATTAAACAAGGGACCAGAAAGGGAAGAGACCATTGCTCTGCTCAAGGAAACATTTGCCTTAAGCGGTTTTTCGGCGCCAGCAATTGAAAAATTAAAATCTGTCCTGTTGGACTTAGGCCAAACCTATCCCTCAGTACACTCATCCATTCAGGATCTTTGCCAGGAACTTCAAAAAGCCAAATTCCAACTAGAAAAAGCGAAATCCGAACTCGTTCAGCGAAATCTTCGCCTGGTAGTCGACATCGCGAAACGATATACGGGTCATGGACTGGCCTTTTTGGACTTAGTCCAAGAAGGCAATATTGGGCTCATGAAGGCGGCAGAACGATTTCAATATCGCAAAGGGTTTAAGTTCAGCACCTATGCCACGTGGTGGATTCGACAAGGGATTACGCGATCACTCGCCGACCAATCCAGAACCATTCGCGTCCCTGTCCATTTAAATGAAATCTCTAACAAGATTGCTCGCGCCTCAAAACGATTGACACAACAGTATGCCCGCCCAGTTCAGTTAGATGACATTGGAGAAGCACTCAAACTGAGTGTGGAAAAAGTTCATGACACGATTCAAGCATTTCAGGATCCTATATCGTTAGAGACTCCGGTTGGAGATGGCGAAACATTTCTTACAGACTTCATTCCTGATATGGGAACGTTAACACCCGATGGACCTGTCTCACGCCAGGAAACGAACCAACAAGTCGAACGGATTTTGGATTCGCTGACCCCAAGGGAACAAATGGTGATTCGCCTCCGTTTTGGCATTGGCCAAGACGAACCCTGGACTCTTGAAGAAGTCGGGCAAAGTATGTCGGTTACCCGGGAACGTGTCCGCCAAATTGAAGCCAAAGCCCTTCAAAAATTAAAGGAACCTGCTATGAAAGATATGCTATCATCCATTAAGTGAAAGTTGCTGAATTTTTCACCTAATCACACCCTGCATTCAATCATGTCTTCTATCTGAGCTTGGCTTTTACCTAAGCAAGGACTTGTCAAGCGACCAATCCCCGCCTTAACATAGGATTCCTCGGTTCCCATTTCATCTATGCATAAAGATCAGTGCCCTTCATGGTACCAGACTCTATTTTCAGACTTCGACAAGAATTCAGAAGCCACCTTGAAGAATTCTACACCCATCTTAATCTGGCCCCTCCATACCATAGCATTGAAAAAGCGGTTCAATATTTTTCCAATACCCTCAGAACAAGACCTGAAGAATTCTCGCAGGGACTTTTAGAGGATGGTTCAAAAAAATGGGCCCTATTTCAGGAAATTTTCTTAGCCTCTGGCTTACAAAAAAAACACCGAGGAATCATTGAACAATTAGCTCTCTCCCCTTATACGGCTTTAATTGAAGCGCCTGAATCGCGTCGCTTCCTTGAAAATTTCCAACAAATTCCCAAAAATCCACTTCTGAGTGAATAATTCACACACTTCATTCAGACTCTTCCCCCTTTAATGATTAAATAGCTACTTAGTGAAAAAGTATACATTTGTTTGGTTTCTGCAACACTCAGAAACAAAAACATTACTTTGTCACTAAAAGCACTGCCTTTTCCTGAACCCTCAAGTAGTATAAATTTTGCATGCTGAATTCTTAAGATTACCAATCTCTTATGCGTCATCAACAAACACTCGAAACATCCTCATTTTTATCTGGCATTGGTCTGCATTCTGGTAACCCTGCCTCAATCGCCATTCATCCGGCTCCGGTTAACACTGGAGTAGTTTTTGTGAAGCATGTAGCTGATCAGATTCAAGCATGCTCAGCTGGCATTGCCTTTTTAGGCCAAACCGATCATTGCACCACACTTCAGGGAGATGATTTTTCCATACAGACAGTTGAGCATGTGTTAAGTGCGCTAGCTGGTCTGGAAATCGATAATGCTTACGTGGAATTACTTGGCAGCGAAATCCCGGCAGCAGACGGAAGCGCTACTCCATTTGTCGACATGATTTTCCAAAGCGGTATTCTCAAACAAGATGAACCACGCAAATACCTTAAAATTGTTCAACCAATCACCGTGGAGGATGGCCACCGATCCCTCAGCGTTCTTCCCTCGGCACTCCCTCAAATAACCTATTTCATTGATTTTCCTCATCCCCTCATTCAACAACAAGAATATCACCATTTTTGTACGCCTCATGAGTATGGCAAAAATATTGCTGGAGCCCGTACATTTGCCTTTCGAAAAGAAGTCGAATTTTTATGGTCCCGAGGGCTGGGACTAGGGGGGTCACTACACAATACCGTAGTCTTTTCTGATACCGGATTGGTCAATAATGATGAGCTACGCTTCCCGGACGAATGCGTTCGACATAAAGTTCTCGACCTCATTGGCGACCTATCATTATTAGGAATCCCCGTTATTGGTCATTTTTTTGCAAAATGCGCCGGACACGCGCTCCATACTCAATTGGTCCAAGCCATCATGAATAACCCTGACAAATGGATTCTGTTAAATGCTGGAGAAACCGGAAAGGATGGTATCCTCAAAGGAAAGGCTTCCTCCAATTCGATTCACCTACCTGAACTCCAACCTGCCTTTCACGCGTTCTGACGCCCCTCTCCTCTTTCCCATTGTATACCCTCACCTATCTTTGCGTTTGCTAATTGCACCTCAATAATTAGGAAGAAATCCTTTTCTCCATTGTCTTCATCTCCTGCGCGTGGTAGCGTCTGGCATGACCATGAGACTCCAATCATTTGCCCGCCTCTATCGTACAAGCAGCCTTAGAATACTTTTCATAATTTGCTTCTGCCTGTTCCCGTGGACGCCTGCCTTAAGTGCTACACCAATTGAAAACGATCCCAAAGGTTTTTTCGGCAGCCTCTGGGGCCATCCTCTCAAGGATCGCTCAGATCTAAAGCAAATCGACTCTCTTCATTCCTTGCAAATCTATACGATTAAACTCGGGCCACCTCAGCTCGGATCCATTGAATTGGAATCCGTCAAACTCTATACCATAGATGGAAAGTATGTTCGAGCCCTCTTCCATTACGAAGGAGAAGCTATCCATAATTCCCTCTTGGAGTATCTGGCAAATGAATTTGGGAAATCTAACGATCCGTATGGATCCATGAGCCGGGGATTAAGTCTACCGTACACCTGGCGCGGACCAGAAACCGAAATCACGCTTACCTATCATGGATTTCGAGATCAGGGAATTTTAGCTGTCGAGAGCCGAATTTATGCACCGTTGCTTCTTGACTCACTCTCTGGCGGTACTCTTTAACACCTAAAATTCCTCAACAATTAAAAAAATCATCATGGTCACTGACAACCTTTAGCAAACCTCGCATAGAGCGATCATCTGTGTTTTTCGGCTTACCTCTCCTCTCAGTTAGGAAAACGTCAGCAACTTTCTGGCCTCTAACAAATTATCAACCACCGCTTCAACAGTGTTTTCATCGACAAAAGGTGAAGGAATAAACGGTTTCAAGGACACGATTGGCTCTCCATAATCGGTGTGAGGGTAGCAATCGGTCAATGAGAGTATTACTGCACGCCCAGCCTTGCCTTCATGATGCACAAAATCAAAAAATTTCCGGCTGAACGAATTGTGTTGCAACAGAAATGTCACGGAACGCGACATCATGCACCCCCGCCTCCTTTATCTGGAAAGTATCCACCCCTTCGGGATACACCCGGAAGAGAGTGACCGGGCCAAAGTTCCCCCGGTTTACCACCGTCATATCCTCATGACTCTCCATGTGCTCCCCCAAGAGTTGCGCCGTGAATGCCTCGATGCCGAACTCTTCTAGAGCTTGCCAGAGGCCAGGGTCGTGATCGAGGGTTGGCGACGCCGGCATAATTACGAACGGCCACACCGTGCGCTCGGCTACCAAGTGCCAGCGGCTGTTTTTGAGGGAGCAAT
>CABVRQ010000060.1:0-22549 GCA_902500695.1 uncultured Nitrospira sp.
GAGAATAGTTTTGAACAGATCGACGAGGGAGGTCGGTTGGTCCTTCATCTGTAAGGAAACTTCCGAAGCCGGAGCAGGTGCGGTTCCGTTAGGTAGTTGCTCGAGTGGCACCCCGGGGTGCACGACGATCACCAGGATCAATCCAACCAGGACGGCTAAGCCCGTGGTGGTCATGAAAAACAGCACGGTTCGAAATCCGAGAGGTCCCAACTGTCGAACATCACCCAAGCTGGCGACTCCCACAATCATGGAACTCACCACCAAGGGCACCACAAGGGCGAACAGCGCCTGAAGAAATACATCGCCAAGGAATTGGATGCCCAATCCAAAGGAAGGAATGAAGCCTCCCGATAGGATGCCTATAAGAATTCCAAGCAGCATCCCGATCAACAGGTTGTGGGGGCCGGTGGTCTTCACATGACTAGGCCTGGGTGGTAATTAAGAAGAGAGAATTAATGGAGTTCTCGTATGGCAACCCAGTGAATTAGGAAGGATAGGATTCCATGGGGGGACAGGTACATATCAGGTTCCGATCTCCGTAGACATTATCAATTCTCGAAACAGATGGCCAAAATTTATGTTGCCGTAACCAGGGGGCTGGAAATGCCGCGGTTTCGCGGGAATAGGGGTGCGGCCAGTCGGATTGTGCGATGATCTCAATCGTATGAGGCGCATGTTTTAAAGGATTATTGTCTCGTGGGAGGCGACCTTCTTCAATCTCGGCAATTTCCTGGCGGATCAGGATGAGTGCATCGCAATACCGGTCCAATTCGGCCTTGGATTCACTTTCAGTTGGCTCGATCATCATGGTGCCGGGGACCGGCCACGAAATCGTGGGAGCATGAAATCCGAAATCCATGAGCCGTTTGGCTACATCTTCCACTTCCACGTCCGCTGATTTTTTGAAGGGGCGAAGATCTAAGATAAATTCGTGGGCGGCCATGCCGTTTTTCCCGGCATAGAGCATCGAATAATATTTATCCAATCGGTTGGCCATATAGTTTGCATGGAGAATGGCCACTTGTGAGGCTTTTGTGAGTCCATCACCGCCCATGAGTTTAATGAAGACCCAAGAGATAGGGAGAATATTCGGGCTGCCATATGGGGCAGCGGCGATGGGTCCGATGCCTTTTGCTCCTCCCACCTGGACCAAAGGATGACCTGGTAGAAAAGGGGCCAAGTGAGATGCGACGGCAATGGGGCCCATCCCTGGGCCTCCGCCACCGTGGGGGATGCAAAAGGTTTTGTGCAGGTTAAGATGACACACATCGGCACCGAGCGCACCCGGGTGCACCAGGCCAACCATGGCATTCATATTGGCGCCATCCAAATAGACTTGGCCTCCGTGCGTGTGCACGATTTCACAGATCTTGCGAATGGCTTCTTCAAACACGCCATGGGTGGATGGGTATGTCACCATTAAACAGGCGAGGGTGTCATGGTATTGGGCTGACTTGGCTTCTAAATCCTGAATGTCGATGTTTCCATGGCTATCACAGGCGACCGGAACGACCTTCAATCCGGCGATGACCGCACTTGCAGGATTGGTCCCGTGCGCAGATACCGGAATGAGACAGATATTCCGTGCTTCCTGCCCCCGCTCCTCTTGAAAGGCCCGAATGACCATCAATCCGGCATATTCTCCTTGAGAGCCGGCGTTGGGTTGAAGTGACACAGCTTCAAACCCGGTGATCTCGGCGAGCCATGCTTCCAATTGCTGAAACAATGATTGATACCCTTGCGCCTGGTCACTGGGGGCAAAAGGGTGTAACCGACTGAATTCCGGCCATGTCACGGGAACCATCTCCGTTGTGGCATTGAGCTTCATGGTGCATGATCCCAATGGAATCATGGAATGGACGAGGGAGAGGTCTTTTGATTGTAGTCGATACATATACCTGAGCAATTCGTGCTCGGAATGGTAATCGTGAAACACAGGATGCGTGAGAAAAGGAGAATGTCGCTGAAAGGTTGTTGGGATGGATGAACCGGGGTGTTCCGTCAGGTCGTTTAAGGAGAAGGGAAGTGACTCCCTGTCGGAAAAGAGTGTCAGGAGCTGGTCCACGTCTGTGATGGTGGTCGCCTCGTCCAACGCGATACCAAATGACCCGTCGGCATATTGCCGAAGATTGATGAAATTCTCCTGACAATTCTTAATTATTTTGGTCGGGCTCAGGTGAGGGCATCGAACCCGGAGGGTATCAAAAAAGGCATTAGAGTCGAGTTGACATCCCAAACGACGAAGACCTTCGGCTGTGAGCGAAGTGAGGTGATGAACCTTGGTGGCGATGTTCGTTAATCCTTCCGGACCATGGTAGACCGCATACATGCCGGCAATATTGGCCAGCAGCACCTGGGCGGTGCAAATGTTACTTGTCGCTCGATCGCGTCGAATATGTTGCTCCCGGGTTTGCAGGGCCAGGCGATACGCCGTTTGACCGTGAGCGTCCTTGGATACTCCCACCATCCGACCTGGGATGTGTCGTTTAAAGGCCTCTTTTGTTGCCAAAAAGGCCGCGTGGGGACCGCCATAGCCCAGCGGAACTCCAAATCGTTGGGACGACCCCACCGCAATATCCGCTCCCCATTCTCCCGGTGGCACTAAGAGGGTCAGGGCGAGGAGATCGGTACTGACCACGACGAGAGCCCCGGATTCATGCGCCTTCTGGACCAAGGCTTCATAAGAGCGGAGCGTACCGTCAGTGGACGGATAAGAGAGGAGTATGCCGAAGGTCTCATCGTTGGAAAAATTTACTGTGTTTGGATTCCCAACGGTAATGGAAATGTTCAATGGCCTGGCTCGAGTCTGCATGACGCCAATGATTTGCGGATGACAATCCTCTGCAACGAAAAAAGTCCGTCCCTGCAGGGTGCTAAGCGCCCGACACATACTCATGGCTTCTGCTGCCGCCGTGGCTTCGTCTAACAGTGAAGCATTCGCCAGGGGAAGCGCGGTCAGATCGGCGACCATTGTTTGGAAATTGAGCAAGGCCTCCAATCGTCCCTGGGCAATTTCCGCTTGATAGGGCGTGTATTGGGTATACCATGCGGGATTTTCCAGAATGTTCCGTCCGATCACCGGTGGAGTCAGGCAATCGGAATAACCCATGCCGAGAAATGATCGATAGATCTGATTCCGTGCGCTCAGGTGGCGGAGTTCAGCCAGCACCTCTTCTTCCGATTGTGCCGGGGGCAAATTCAAGGACCGGGCGAGGCGAATATCCTGCGGGACCGTGGCTTGCACAAGGGCATCGAGAGAAGAGAGCCCCAGCGCTCCCAACATTTCTTGGATTTGGCTCTCACTGGATCCGATATGGCGGTGGGCGAACGTGGTCATACCTGTCTACACCTCATGTGATGTGAAGGTTATCCCTCAAACAAATCGGAATTTTGTTGCGTTAACCGTGTTGAGGAAATAACGGGTTCTTGTTAGGGACCAATGGTGAAAAATTTCGAGAGGTACTCGGAAACAAAGCATAATTGACAAATGTGTCTCGCATGAACGGAGAAAAGAGATGAGGCAATACCTTTGAAGATTATCATGTTTATGATGAATCCGCAAAATTTCGATGCCGACTGATTCTATGGATGTGATTTATTCCCAGGTGTTAAAAAATGAATGGGACCTTCTTGAGCGGTGCTCAGAGGGGAGACGCTGACCATCTCTTGTTTGCCGGGAAGAGTTACACTGGATGAGCGTAATCGAATGTGTTGCGGATCTTGACGTATATACGGTAGAGAAAAAGTGGGGAGTTCTTAACATTTATATCTTGAAGAGAGGAATATCATGATTGTTCTCTCCAATATTCACAAACTCTACGATGGGACATCAGCAACATCTGAGTCTATTCACGAACGGGTAGATGTGTGGATAGATGATGGAACCATTAAGTCCGTCTCTCCTCATAACCCTGCTCGCCCGCAAGGATCTGATGTTCAGCGGATCGACTGCGCGACCTATACCGTCACCCCTGGCCTGATCGATTGTCATGGACATGTGACCCTTTGGGGAGTGGGAAGTGCTGAACTGGACCGAATGAATTCCCCGGAGGCCCCGTTTTGGGCCGAACGTATCTTATATCGCACGTTAGTCCAGGGAGGCGTGACAACTTTGCGGGATGTGGGTGGAGCCACCTCTGTCCTGAAGCGGCTTGTGGATCAGGGGGTGATGGTGGGTCCACGTCTCAAGTTGGCCATTTGTATGCTGTCCACGACAGGCGGGCATGCGGATTTTCGAGGCCCGGATCGGTGCTGTGGGGAGCTTTCCCGTTTGTGGCCAACTGGTCCCGGTCGTCCGTCCAGTATCGTCGATGGACCGTGGGAATGTCGAAAACGGGTAAGAGAGATTGCTGCCTGCGGGGGTGATCTTGTGAAAATTTGTGCCAGCCCTGGTGTGGTGTCTCCTACCGACCATTTGGAGCATCGGGATTTTACCCTTGAGGAAATGGAAGCCATATGTGACGAAGCGGCTGGGCGGGGGATGTATGTGGCGGCTCATGCCCATAGTCAGAATGGCATCAAGTTGGCCATTCAGGCTGGAGTTAGGGATATTCAACACATTTCATTTATGAATGAGGATCTGGCCGAACTCGCGTATGCGAAGGGGTGTACGGTGACTCCGACTGCATGGGTGGGGCAGAGATTGGCCCAGTCAGAGGAATTCAATGCCTTCATTCGCGCCAAAGTTCAACAGGTGGCGGAGAGCCATGCTCATGCCGTCAAATCCGCGCAGGCCAGCGGCCTCAAACTGTTGGCTGGAACTGATCCGGTGTTACCCGATATGCATGGCCGGAATTACATGGAGTTGGTTGCGTTGATCGCAGAGGGCATCCCGCCTCTGGCGGCATGGTTCGGAGCGACGGGGTTGGCGGCAGATCAACTTGGCCAAACTGATACGGGAACAGTCGTGGAAGGGAAACGCGCTGACATCTTGTTGTGCCGGGAAGATGTGGTGGAGGACCCGTCGCGTTTTGAAAACGGAGCCCTCGTGGAAGTGCTGAAAGATGGATGGGCCTATCGCAATGGACTTCCGGGTGTGAGGCAACGTACATTTTCCGGCTGCGTGGACTTGGCCCTCGGATCAAGCGCTTCTCCTGAACAGCATTGAACTATAATGATTCTTATGCCAAAGTTTGTGCATCCGATTTGGGTGTAGGGGCAATATCATCGCCTGTTTCAGCGACTTCTTCCATATCCACGATGAGATCGCCCTTCGGGGAAAAAAACCCCTGTCCGTCGATTTGCACAATGCCATTACAGTTTTCTTGAAAAAATTCCAGAATCCAGCCGTTAAAATCATAGCCCTCATCAGTCATATCTTTTTTCACCATTTGGGTGGTGGCAATGAAACGTGCTGTTGAAATACATTCACGGGCGATCTCAGCTTCGACATCATCAAAGACAGTTATGCGATTGAAAAAAGAGGTTTTTTCTCCTTCAAACACGTCCTGATAGGTGCCACGGTTGCGCACGCAAAATAACTGAATGGGTTTCCTCTCCCGGCTATAACCGAGGGATATATGAACCCAATCCCAATCTTCCAGGGCGGCCGGATCCATTTTGGGAATCAGCGGAACCTGATTTTTTGATTTGAGAAAGTCCAGAAGCAACTTCAGGGGGGGGCTATCTTCCCGCGTGCAAAACACCCGTGAGTACGTCAGTTCTTCCTTTTCGGGAGTTTCTGATTGTTTGGGGGATGGGAGAACAGGTAATTCTTTTGCCATGATCAATGCCTCATGAGTGTTGTGCCTATTGCACGTATGACTAAAATAAGTAAAATGTGTATTCTGGCTACTTTACCGTGGTAAAAGCCGAGGCAGCAAGGCAGAAGAATCAAGGGGAAACTTTTGGTAATAGAATATTCCCCGCACTGGGCTTGTTTTTTGTTGACAGTTTTTGAGCCATTCGGTAGACTCTGGCGCCGTTGTGACAGAGGGGAAAGGTGTTCCCGCGTTACACCCTTCTTCCAAAATGACAGACAAGGCAATCCTTCCTTGGAATTTTAGAATCAACAAATGGTGTCTCTTACTAAACAATTCAAATGAGGAGGAAATGTGTATGGGAAAGGCCATGACAAAGTCGCAGATTGCCGATCATCTGGCTAAAAAAGCGGATGTCACCAAGAAAATTGCGACGCAAATTCTTGATGATTTTGCTGCTTTGGCTTATAAAGAAGCCAAAAATGCGTTTGTGGTACCTGGGGTTGGCAAGTTGGTACTTGCGCACCGAAAAGCCAGAATGGGAAGAAATCCCCAAACTGGAGCTGCGATTAAAATCCCAGCCAAACGAGTCGTGAAATTCCGCGTAGCCAAAGCGGCTAAAGATGCGATCTTGGGGGTTAAAAAGTAACTGTACCCTTCTCAAGGCATTATCCTGTCGGCTTTCCCCTCTCTAAGCCGGTTGGTTTGAATGAATGAAAAGGGAAGACCATTCCTTTCCATTTAGAGTGTCTCTCAACAGCCGAGTCCAGATGTCTGGACTCGGCTGTTGTGTTTTTAGGATGAGTGTGCCCTCTAATAGACTAAGGTGGATGGGACGCCTTTTAGACTGAATGTCGCAACTGCCCTTCTCCCAAAGCTCTCCTCTGGGATATTCATGATCAAGGTGAACGATTCACACCAGAGTGTTGCTACCCTTCGATCCGGTGATATCTCCCAGCTCTTTGTCAGAGGAAATGTGCATTCTTGCTAAGGTGGGGCTACGGATATAGGCTTTCAGGCAGAAGTAAGCATAGTGCGTCGTTGTCGGATGGATGTTTTGCTGGCTCTTGTCTGAGAATTGAACAATTGTTAAGGGAATTTTTTTGACATCATGGCCAGCTCGGCTTCTCACCTCGGCGAAATTTTTTTCCATCGTGGGAATCTGTCAAAAGCGCGTGATTGCTATGAACAGGCTACCGAAGAGGCAAGGCAGCTCGGGTCACCCAAGGCCTTATCAGACGCCTTGGGGAATCTGGGAAATATCAGTGCTTTGTTAGAGCAGTATGAACAGGCCGAGGCCTGTTATCGAGAAGTTCTGGAAATTCAACGAAATTTACAAGAAAAGCAGGCCATCGGGGAAACCCTGGTGAATTTAGGAAGCCTCAAAGCTGACAGGGGTGAGCCGGAAACAGCGCACGCGTTTTATTTGGAAGCTATTGATTATTTAACCCCTTTAGGCCATGACCGGGCGTTGGGTATTTTATATAGCAATCTGGCTCTGCAGGAATTGGATTTAGATCGGTCAGAACCTGCCATTCAAGCCTTTCACACGGCTTTGGACTATCACCGCAAGGTCGGGAATGAAGACGGCTTGGCTACTACCTATGGGCAACTTGGGAAAGCCTTTCTTCGCCTGGGCCATTTTGAACGGGCCGAGGCCTGTCTCAATAATGCGACTGAACATTTCATCAAGCTGGGAAATAGCACGGGAGAGGCAGGAGCCTTGCGTCTACTGGCTGACGTCTATCTGGAGCGAAAAGATTCCATCTCCGCGCTTCGCTGCATAGAGCGTGTCGTGCAAATCGATCTGACCTATCGTCTCCCACAATATGAAGAGGATCGTCAACGATTAGCCTGGTTGCGTGGTTCATAAACGGACTCTCGTGAAAAAATGCCTTCATGCCGTTGGAATGGGTATTGGGAAAACCTCCAAGCTTTTCACGAGTATGTCATGAGAGATGCTTTCCCGGTAAAGGAATAAAAAATCTGTTCTGGATTTCCTATTGCCCTTGGAATCCTGCCATTACTATCCTGAATTTTTTCTACTCTGACGCGGCCCCGACAATGTCCCTGGTAGGTTAGGCCTTAGGGGCCAGTCCTAAATTTCCACGCCATGAGCGCGTGTCTCAAGGGCAGGACACGATTCGGAGCATCCGATATTTTTTAATTTTTCTGTTCAACAATATAGGAACGCAGATTGCCGATTTTGGCCATCACCCCATCATGTTCCCCCTCAGGAACCTTAAACTCCTTAAGTGTTGCAGCCAAATGGTTAGCCTCGATATCGAATTCTTTGTCGGTGATCGCCAGATCCTTATTGGTCAGTTCTCGTGGTCGATTGATCATCCGGCAGGGTCCCTCTGTGTTGAAGCACAAGAGGTTTGTGTTCTTTTGGCGTAATTGATCTCTGGTATCAGTTCCCATTCCCACAAAAAACCTTACCCATAACCAGGTCGCCCCACACCATTGTCAAAAAGACATCAACGACGGCGGAGATCGCATCATAGTCTCCCAGCCGGTCATGTAAGGATTTTTCTGTGTTGGTAAAGTTGAGATGCTGTAAAAGCCACAACCCATTCGAAGATGGCTGTAAGGCAAACAATGAGTTGAAGCGAGCCAAGGGACGTTTTTTTATGTAATTTCCTTCTGGTTGAAACAAGATCCCTATTTTTGAATGACACGATAAGAAGTGGCTTGGGGAATGGGAACCTCTTTCCAAAAGTCACGATAGAAGGGAGGCAGCGCCAAGCAGATGAGATTGCTGGCCAAGAGGTGCCGCATTGTGATCTCCAATGGAAATTGATTAAATCGAAATCTGCGTGTGCCTGACTTTCCTCAATGGATTTTCGATATTTTTAGAATAAACGTCGCACATCATCATCTCCCCGGTGTGTGCCCATTTTATGCAAGAAGGCATGTTCTGACACTTCCCATGGAGGGTGAACACGTTGATGTGATAAATTGATCCCTTCCTAGTGGTCGGTATTGGTCAATATTCATGCGAAAAGGGCTCTCATTTGACTAAGAGCGAGGGCGTTAAGATGGAAAACAATCGAGAGTACGTAACATTGAAACGTACATCCTCAGGTCAGGGCGTGAGTGTGAGCATCACCCCCGATACATCTATGCACATGCTGTCGCAGCAGGAAGTTGAAAAGCTCAGGGAAACCAGTGAGGGCGGTCTCCATGAACTCTTTAGAAGCAGTGCCTTGGCGGTCCTGACGAGTGGGAATGATACCGATGACACGAAAGCATTTTTTGCCCGCTATGCAGATTTCGATATTGCCTTAGAGCAACGGGATCGCGGAGTGAAGCTTGAACTCATCAACGCTCCTGCCAGTGCGTTTGTGGATGGGAAAATTATTCAAGGGATCAAGGAGCATCTCTTTTCGGTGCTCCGTGACATCATCTATGTCCATAACGAAATACAGCACAATAAAAAAATTGATTTAACCACATCCAATGGGATCACCAACGCGATTTTTCATATCCTACGAAACGCCGAAATCATTCAGTCTGTTGAGGATCCACATTTGGTGGTGTGCTGGGGAGGCCATTCTATCAGCGAAGTGGAATATCGCTATACGAAAGAAGTGGGCCATCAACTGGGCTTGCGCTCCATGGATATTTGCACGGGTTGTGGGCCAGGGGCGATGAAGGGACCGATGAAAGGAGCAACTATTGCTCACGCGAAACAACGGATTAAGAATGGGCGATATTTGGGCGTCACGGAACCAGGCATCATTACGGCTGAAGCTCCGAATCCCATTGTAAATGAATTGGTTATTATGCCGGACATTGAAAAACGCCTTGAAGCGTTTGTACGTGTCGGACATGGGTTTATCGTGTTTCCCGGCGGGGCGGGGACGTTGGAAGAAATCCTTTACCTACTCGGCGTCCTTCTACATCCAGACAATAATGAAATCCCTTTTCCGCTTATTTTTACGGGCCCCAAAGGAAGTGCCAGCTATTTTGATGCCATTGATACCTTTATCAAGCAAACACTCGGTCCTCATGCCGCGCAACGGTATCAAATTATCATTGATGATCCTCAGCGTGGGGCCGATGAAATGACGACCGGCATACAACGTGTACGGGAATTTCGAAAACGGACCCATGACGCCTTCTATTTCAACTGGCATCTGACCATCGACCATGAATTTCAAAAACCATTTGAGCCGACGCATGAGTCGATGGCGCAATTGAATCTCCATGCCGACCAACCCATCCATATGTTGGCCGCGAATTTGCGCCGGGCATTTTCAGGAATCGTCGCTGGCCATGTGAAGCCCCAAGTGCTCAATGCCATTGAAAAAAATGGGCCATTTGCAATTCACGGGGATTCAACGATTATGAAACTCATGGATAAACTTCTGCAATCCTTCATTAACCAACACCGCATGAAAATTGATCAACAGAATTTCAAGCCTTGTTATGAAATTATCGCCTAGTCGTCGCAGGGCATCGTTTATTTTTCGAGGGTAAGTTCTCGCTTCATTTCTTTAAAATTGAAGGAGGACTTTCTGCGTTCGCGCAAATATCGAATTGAAGAATTCTACTCATCATCTTTCTTTTTTTTGAAATTGTCAGTTGAATCATACCTTATGCTACTCTTTGGTTTGCAGTCGTGATCTTCCTTGCGACAGGGTATCATCCGGATTCGGATCGTCCGCTCTCCCTTCCCATACTTCCCTGTGATGGCTCTCAATCGAACAAATAATCTGAACAAAGATGTGCGTGAAGGATTTGAGCCGAAAAGGCTATATTCCACGAATCTTCCTATCACTTGATTGAATTATTTTTGTAGGATTTGTCGGTCCAATCCATCTGATATCGTTTGCGCCAGCATTTGATACCCTGCCCAGGGTCATTAATCGGGCATGGTCCGGCCATTCTTGGTATTCGCTTCGAGCGGTATCAACTCTTCCTTGGAACTCCCCTTTGTGAATAGGACGGAAAAATTTTATTAAAAAAAGAGTTAAAGCAAAGGCGTTCCTGAACCAAAAGCAACAAGACTAAGTCAATGGATAAGATATTGATACTTAATCCCAATGCATACAATCTCCAATCCTATTCAGGTCTTCCTGTTTTTTTAGTTTACTGTAGGGATTTATTTGTATTCGTAGGGTCTTCCCTACGCTATGTGTAGAAAAAACAGGAACTGCGAAAAAAAAGCCCGCGAGCGGGATTCTGCACCTATGCCTTAAGTTATGCTCTACAAGCAGGTACTTCTGCACCACGGACGGTCATTTTGGCCTGGCTTTTGCCTTATAAACAAAAGTAGGCAATGAAAAAGACCGTCATGAAAGAGTTCACGTTTCCCTGATCTTATCCATGTTTATTCTCTAGGAGAAATGAATTTTTGGAAGACTCCCTGCTTGAGTTTGCGGCGTTTCCCGAAAAGATAAAAAGACATGAAGGGTTACTTGATCTCAGCTTGGTGGGGAATATTAATTCAAATTAAACAAAGGAGAAATGGTATGAATTCCATGGGAATGAGTTTACAGAAATTGAGTGCGTTGCTAGTGATCCCGAGCGTAATTGGATTGGGATCTCTTTCTGTGGTGAATGCGCAAAATGTTAATTCCCAGTCGCAGGCAGTTGAATCCCAACCTATGCAGAAAGAATTGATTGAGCCGAATCTCGAACCCTTTGCTGGAGCCTACAAGGAAATCTCCCAGATCCATACGACGTACAAAGAGCGTATCATTCAGGCAGAGGACCCCACCAAAAGTGAAGCGCTTCAAGAAGAGGCCAACCAGAAGATGAGTCAGGCTGTATCGGATCATGGATTGACCATCACGGACTACAATACAATTTTTGAATCAATTCAAAAGGACCCGGCCCTCAAGGAAGCATTCATGACGGTACTCAATCGAACCCAGTAAATAGATGATAAAACCCCGCTCTTCTCAATTTTTTGATGAAGCGCAATGTTTCAAACTACAAAAACCCGAATGCGCAGCTGGGAAGGGGGTACAGGGGACTATTCAGATGGGAGGAAACACATGCCAGGAAAGTATCAGACCCTTGGACAAACAGCAGTGTTGATTATGTGGCTTGTCAGCAGTGGATGTTCGGACGCATCCGACCCTGCTCCCCAAGAGCCCAAGGTAGATCAGTCGGGGTTTACCGCAAGCCTATCCGGGTCTGTGAATGGTGAAGTATCAGGGGCAGGTATTGTGACCTACCTGCCCCCTAAGGAAGGGGATCCCGTCACTGGGGTCCGTCCCGGCTACTTTTTGGTTGCGAATCTCAATTCAAATAGGAATGACCCAAGAGAGTTTCTCATTATTTTCCGAGTCCCTGGTGAGGCACGACCTGGCCATTATGATTTGGTGACACCCGATCCCCTAAGGGTGGGTGAAAATTTTGATGTGCAAGTTGAAATGGTCGAACAAGGAAAATCCATTTCATACCAAACCAATACCGAAGGGACCATCACTTTGGAGGATTTCGCTCCTAATGGTACTGATTCAGGTAAGAGTAATATTTCCGGGACATTTCAATTTGTGACGGAAAACAGTGAAGGGGGACAGATTTCAGCCACGGGCACGTTTGATTTGCCTTTGGGTAGGAGGGTCGTCATTCAGGATGCCGCCTATTCCGTAAAGGATGTGTTGAAGGGCTGAGACAAAGGCGTATTATAGCCTGTTGAAAGCATAAGAAGACCAGTGTGTATTGGTGATGAAGGTCATCGTGGTTTAAATTTTATCTTGGGTGAGGGTCTCCTAAGAGAGAAACGATTTGTGTTCGATCTACAGCTCGTTCAAAAAATAAGTCTTACGTGATCTTCCCCGCTCCTTACCCTGTTGTTTATTTAAATATTCTCGTTGTGATCAATCTCTTTTATCCAGGATTCCTGCCCGGTTCATCTCTAGCTTTTATTAGACAATTTTGGCACAGTTTAATTCAAAGGTTTATTTTCTCCATCTGAATCCGGCAAACGGCAGGTCTGTGGTCAAACCTTAAAGGGCGTCCCTGCTCCTTTGTATGGTGTTCCTTGGAGATATACGGTAGGTGTGGCCTCTCCTCGATCAATGTCTGCATATGGGCGAATAGTAGACGCAAACGTTAGAGATCATTCTGTGGCCATCGTCCTGTTTCCAACCAGATGGGAACATCCGTTGAGTCCAGCAGGAGTCCTAGTCATATGCCAAAGATTATTCCTGGTCCAAATATAGAGGTCGTGTTACCTCCAAATTTGAACCATATATATTTCGCCGAGGCCAGCCAACATCCCTTCCGGTTCAGGTCCCAAAGGTTTCAACTGGTGAATGCCTGGTGGTTGGCGGAGGCCGCCTTGTTGGCATATGCCGAAAAGGAATTTACGATTCCTCAATTCTCGAAGGCGGGCTTGATTGTTAAAGGCAATCAACCGTTTAGTATTGGAGGAAGTACGCAATGCTATGTGGCGCACAATCAGGATCTTGTCATTGTGGCCTTTCGTGGCACGCAGGTGCCGAAGCCCCTGGCAGGGAAAATTCCTGGTGAGATCTGGCGTCAGGTAGTAAAGGATCTGTGGAAGGACGGGAGGTTTCGTTTAGTCGTATCTGGTCAAGGTGGGTCCGTGCATGAGGGCTTTAAAATGGCTTTGGACGAAGTGTGGGAACCTCTCAAGTCATATTTAGATGAATTGAAAGATGAAAAGCCAACTCGAACCTTTTGGTTTACCGGTCATAGCCTTGGCGCGGCCTTGGCGACATTAGCTGCCGACCGCTATGGGGATGTGCAAGGGCTCTACACCTTTGGGTCTCCGCTGGTAGGGGATGAGGGTTTTGCCAGAGATTTCTATGTGGGTGGGTATCGGTTTGTGAACAATAACGATGCGGTTGCTCGAATACCACTCTGGGGTCCCAGTGCGATGAACCTGATGAAGTGGGGTCGCTATGAACATGTCGGTCTCCTCGAATACATTGATGAAGCTGGTAAGCTTTTCGATAATCCCTCCATGTTGGAAAGGGTACAGCATGGCGTAGGAGGCCAGTTTCAACTTCTTCGTGAGGTGATGAATCAATGGGGCAATGGCGATTTCGGAGCTATTCCCATTGATTGTTTCAATGACCACGCTCCCCTGTATTATGCCCTTCGTATTTGGAATTGTTACGAGCAAGAACTTCAAGATTCCTAGGCGATGAATGCCGCTATGTATCCAAAGGGAATTCTGCGTCGGTGATTTCGTTCCATCATGCGAAAAGAAGGTAAGGGGTCAGCCTCTTCTATTGTATTTCTATACCTTTCGTATCGTTCAAAAAATGAAACGGTATGGCTCTCTCTTAACGACGACAATTCGGCATCCGAGCCAGGGCACCGGATACGAAATCCGTCGATTTGGCGAGAAAGAGACCTACGGTTTCGGAATTCGGGGGATTGTATGGAAATCTATGGGAAATCCCGGGTTGGAGCCTTTATTTCTGGTTTGTTTCGACATTGCTCATTCATGCCTGGGAGATATGGTTTTATCTCATGAAACGGCGAAAATGCTGAAGAAAAAGACCTTCTCGCCTCAATATCTTGAAGATGGGCACAGGTTTCAGGCAAAATTTTCCGTTCTTTATTACTGGAATTGGCTATCTTCTTTCCTTCTCTTGTGCTAGTTTGAGCGTACTCAACGCCTAGGGCTTGGCGATGAGCAATCAAATTACTAAAGCCCGTAACCGGTGTTGTTTTGCCCGAGAGATTACTCCGAAGTGTCTGTCCACTGTCGCATGAATGCAGCGTCCGCGGCCTACTCCTTCTCCAGGTTTTACCCTTCTCGAGCCTAAGACAATATCATTTTTCAAAAGGAGGACCCCCATGGGTTCAAAATTGTATGTAGGTGGATTGCCGTATTCCGCGACTCAAGCAGAATTAACCGACTTGTTTTCGGCACACGGGACCGTCGAGTCAGCCAATGTCATTAGCGACAAGTTCACCGGCCAATCCCGCGGTTTCGGATTTGTCGAAATGTCTTCTGGAGAAGAAGCGCAAGCCGCAATTTCAGCCTTGAACTCGACTGAGTTTGGTGGCCGCACCTTGACGGTCAACGAAGCCAAACCACAAGCTCCACGCACTGGTGGTGGAGGATATGGCGGCGGAGGTGGCGGGGACTTTGGTGGCGATAAACGTCGCAGCCGGTTCTAATCAAGAACACCAATACGTTTGATAAAAAGGGAGAGGTCAATGAGATCTCTCCTTTTTTTTGTCAAAAAATCAGCAGTTGGAAGAAATGTTCAACATAAGCCAAATGGGCATTAATTAGACCTGTGGAGAAGGCAGCGTCTAAAACGTAAATAGCCGAACATCTTGCTATTTATTAAACACGACAGAGTTTGGCAGGCCACGAAGTGGTGTCTTTGGTTCACGGCCCAATCAACTCAGATTAAGCAGTTCAGGCGTCGTCTCGGGGAGCGTCACGGACTCCCTGCCAACATCGTCTTGCGGTGGGTGGACCAACGCGGGAACAATGCATAAATTTCCAGGACTTTCAGACGGCTGTTCAGCATTTTTCTCTTTAACACCCATATTGATTTCAGTGTCATGATCTGCTCCTCCGTATAGATGGTATAACTCCAATCTGACCCCGTGGAAATCAGCACCATGGAACCGCCTTTATCCCCATACTTCAACGGGCGTCGCTTCCAGGCTAAAATCATGCGTCTCTGAGTTGCTGGTACGTCACGGAGAAGCCGAGCCATCGTGATCTTTTGGAGATGACCAACATTGGTAGTGCCCCCCCCCTCACGATTTACCGTGTTTCGAGGGCTTTATTGACCATCGCAATAAAATTTAAAAAATTGTACGGTTTGTTCAGCACGGCTAGGGCTCCCGCCTCATTTGCCCGTTGGTACATTTCGTCGGTGATGTTTCCCGAATACAGAATAAAAGGGATGGAGGCTAACTGAGGATTGCCTTTTACATGGAGGAGAAAGTCCATCCCTGTCATGATGGGCATGTGGTTATCGGAAACGATGAGATCTACGCTCGGTCCCTGATCCAACCTAGTCAGAGCGTCGGCCCCATGCTCGGCTTCATCACAGGCATACCCATGGTGCTCAAGAAAAAGCTTCATGGCTTTCCGGGCCATCTCATGATCATCTACAAGGAGAATGCGTTTCATGATGAACGACCTATTTCAGAAAGGTTAAGAGCGTTCCATCCTTAGTGAAGGAAGCACCGAGGCTCTTCGATCGAAACAAGTTTTACTGGAACCGGTCTACTGTATTCTCTTCTTACAATAATTTCAAAGGAGGCGTCAGGAGGGGATAGTAGCTTTATTCCACGGAGACTTCCCACCGATGGGAGGGGTGCCCTAAGCGGGACCTCAATAACAAAACGTAGGGAAATGAGAGTGACTTTTAGCTCAAGGTATAAAGGGGAAATACCCATTTGCCGTTGTGTCAATCTACAAGCAATGGCAGGCCGTGTTTGAAAAATTGACCTTTCAAATCTCTTTAAAAAATAGAAACAGAGATTGGTGAAGGTATCACTGGGGGTCCTAAATTAGTCGAACTGTTAAAAAAAATACCATCGGGTTCAGGCGGTTGGGAAATTGGCCATACAGGGAAAACCTGTTTTGGTGTTCGTTAGTTAGCATGAAGTGAGGCGATGTTGATAAAAAATGTGGGCCTTTCGTGAAAATAGTTAATGGTGGTTAAGGAAGCTCCCGTTTGCCATAATTTCACCCTGTCCACAAGATTCTACCTCATTCAAAAAGAGTGTAAATTTTCTAATAGAAACTAAGGGTTTTCTGAAAAATCGATCTAAAAACAGCATAGGGCAGATGTTCAAGAATAGGCTTGAGCATAGGACGGATGAGTGATCTGGCAGTCGTGATTAGGGATTGACGAACTTGGTTGATTTATACTAATAATAACAATCAATATCAACTTATAGATTTACAAAATACATTCTCTGGATCGCTATGGATACTTCTTGCTATTGAAATGATTTAATTAAAATACAACACCAGCCGTGCTGGTTCGAATTAGAGGCTAGAGATCCGAGAGACCAAAGCCCAATGGTGCAACTGCCCATTGGGCTTTTTTAATGGATATGACAAGAAGACTCCACGGGTAAGACATACGACTTTACGGGATTTCGAAAATTTGTGGATCGGCACAACCAAGAGAGGACAGTGGTTGTGGGGTTGGAAAAGGGCACCAAAATGAAGAACTTTCTCTCATATATAGGAAGAGCATGGATATGATGCAATTACAGGTGGCTCAAATGTTTGATCAGCATAGGCAAGAGGTGAAGCGTTTTCTCATCAGTCGTGTCTCCTGTGAAGCGACTGCTGCGGATCTGACCCAGGAAACCTTCCTTCGCTTATCGCAATTATCCGATCTTCAGTCTATTCGCAACATTCGATCCTACCTTTTTCGCATTGCTGCCAATTTGGCGACGGATCATCTCCGAACTCAAATACGATGGAAAATGGCATCCTCGGAAGAGGAGCCTCTCCTGCTTGAGAAACCGGATACCTCATCCACGCCGGAATCGGTTCTGGTAGCGAAAGAAGAATTGAGGATTGTCCTTCAAGCTATTCAGGAATTGTCGCCGTTGTGTCGGGAAATTTTTTTGTTGAATCGATATGAAGGATTTGCGCATCGTGAAATCGCGAATCGGTTGAATGTCTGCATGAGTACTGTCGAAAAAAATATCGCCCGTGCGCTCAATCAATGCCGTCGCCGACTGAACGAGGCGGCGGAATCCTCCGAAAAGCTCTAGCCGTTTTTTCAGAACTTCTCTCGTTTAACACCAGGGGCTACTGAATTCCCTCGTGTCCCTGAATTTATCAACCACCCGCATAAATTTACAAGTGAACCGTAGGGGCTGATTGGGCTTGGCGCAGCCCTCGTGCCATTCCTTTAATCTCCGTATGTGGGTAAAAACCAGAAAGTGAGATGGAGCCATTCATGAGAGCACCATCCGGTTTTTGTCAATTGAATCGTTCTTATAGTGAATTTCTTGAACGGCCCAGGGTATTATCCGATGCACAAAATTCAGCAGGTTAGGAAGGGGGAACTGTCTGATGTCGGACGCTGATTATCCGGACAGCGAACAAGAACGTCTGGAAGACGAAGCTGTGATGTGGGTGGTCCGCCTCACATCAGGGGAGACCACTGACGCCGATCGTCGTGCGGCGGATTTGTGGCGCCGGAAAAGTTTGGCGCATCAGCGAGCCTTCGAGAAGGCATTCAGAATTTGGAATGGAATGGAAGAATTGCGAGACACACTAATCATTCCGGATAGATCCGGCGAAGTCCGTAGACAGATTCAGCAGAGAATTCGGCACCCTCTTTCCATTTCACGGTATTTTTACAGACAAGACTGGTGGGTCTGGAAAGTGGTCGTCGCCGCTATTGCGGTATTGGCTCTTTCCTATACTCTTCAATCCGATTTCCTTACTAACTGGAGGGCGGATTACTCCACCGGAACGGGAGAGCAAGGCACATGGGAATTGATGGACGGCAGTATTGTCCAATTAAACACACATACTGCGTTAAAAATTGCCTATTCGCCGAAAATGCGGCGTGTGGACCTCCTCCAAGGAGAAGGAGCGTTTCGTGTTGCCAGGGATCCCTCACGGCCATTTATTGTGCAAGCCAACCAAGGAACGATTCGCGCAGTTGGGACTGAATTCTTCGTCTATAAGTTGGATCGATCTGTCCTTGTGACAGTGATAGAAGGTGTCGTCGATGTGTCGATTCCACCAGGGCACGAATGGCCCAGCTCCTCCGCGCGTCTGAAAGCAGGTCAGAGTGTTCAATTCGGGACCAACTCCGGATTGAGTGAAGTGAAAGACGTAGATTTAGGCAAAGCCACAGCCTGGCAGCGTGGAAGACTTATTTTTGAAGCTGCCCCCTTGGTTGAGGTAGTGGAAGAGATCAATCGTTACCGGCCCGGACACATCATTATTGTTAACGACACCCTTCGAGAACATTTGGTCAGCGGTGTATTTGATCTTGATAGTTTAGACTCCGCTGTGACCACGATTGAGCGGACCTTGCCGATGGCCTCGCTGCATCTCACCGATCGATTAATTTTCCTCCAGTAAGATTCCTTACTTGCCCTAATCCCTTTCACTCAATAAACCTTCCTGCGGAATAAACACATTTGTTCGTCTTTTGCGGTGAGGGATCGCTCCTGCAAAATTTCTTCATTCTTTCTGTCTGGGTTTCTTCTCCTGAACCGTCTTGTGAAATAGGCATGTTCACGGGAGGCTGGCCTTCTTTGTGTAAGTGCTCACTTTAAAATCGAAGTTCCTGAAGAGATGTGGTGCTCTCTTCATAAGCCGCGCTTGGCGAGCAACCTGAAGAGTTAGCGGCATGGCCAATCATTTTATGCCTTATATATAACTCATTCACATGATGATTTAGGAAGGAAGTGAAACGATGTCAATAAGCAGAGTAGAGGCACAAAGACAGAAGGCAAGGGAGTTCAGGCGAAAGCGACTGTCAGGATGGTTGATGGGGCTGACCTTGGTGATCCTCCAACTCCTGGGAAACTTGACGAACTCTGCATCCGCGCAAGAGTCAATTCGGTTCGACATTCCTTCGCAACCTCTGAATACCGCACTCACAGCCTTTGCGGAACAAAGTTCATGGCAATTGTTTTATAGCACAGAAATTGCCGAAGGCCTTCAGAACAAGGCCCTGTCGGGTGCGCATGAACCGGAATCCGCCCTGAAGCATTTACTGTCAGGGACGGGCCTCGAATATCGCATAACCGGTCCTCAGATCGTGAGGATTAGCAAAGGGGGGAATTCTGCAGTCTTGCCCGCTGTGCCTCTAGCGGATACTTCTGCACAGCAACCCTCCGAAGGCGTGAATGTCCAAGCATCCCAGCCCAAAACAGTGAAGGTGCCGGAGATTGTGGTGAAGGATGTCCGTGATCGTCCGTACACCACCGAAGATGTGTCAAGTGCCACCAGAATTCCGGTTCCCGTTCAAGAGACGCCGCGGTCGGTTGAAGTGGTGACGAAGGAAGTGATCGAAGACCAGAAGGTCATTCGTATGAACGATGCGCTTCGTAATGCGAGCGGCACCTATCAGTCCAGTACACAGGGCGGTCAGGGCGGCACCTTCACGATACGGGGTTTTGCATCCGATCTGAATGTGTTCAAGAACGGCTTTCGGGACGACAGCACGTTTAGTTCCCGAGCCCAACGCGATATCATCAATATTGAGAGCATCGAAGTGGTGAAGGGGCCGCCGTCCTATCTTTACGGGCGATCCGATCCCGGCGGTGTGATCAATCAAATTACGAAAGCCCCTTTGAAGAGCGCCTACTATTCCGGCGAGATGATTGGCGGCAGTTACGAACTCTATCGTCCGACAGTAGAACTCGGAGGGCCGATAAACCAGAGCAAGACGTTGTCCTATCGGTTCAACGGCATGTTCGAGTCGGCCGAGAGTTATCGGGAGGGAGTCAAGTCAAAACGCGCGTTTCTTGCTCCGGTTTTCGGGTGGGACATCGGCCCGCGGTCGACGTTCCGGCTTGAGGGTGAATATCTCTATAATAAAGCCCCTATCGATCGGGGGTTGGTGGCAATCGGCGACGACGTCGCGCCGATCTCTATCAAGAGCTTTCTCGGCGATCCCAAAAGGAAGGATGAGACGAATAGCGGAAAGGTCACCGCGACATTCCTGCACGAATTCAATGACATGTTCAAATGGCGCACCGCGTTCAGAGGGTCTTGGACCAAAAGCCGATACGACTCGCTGGAGTCCTGGTTTTTGGTCGGTCCTGAAAGTGATGGAATACTCGATCTGGCGCGATTTAAGATTCCGACGAACGTGTCAAGTAACTACATGCAAAACGAAGTCCACGGCAAATTCTCAACAGGTTCGATTAAGCATAAGACCCTTCTTGGCATCGAACTGGGCCGAGAGCACTCCAAGGCAAAAGTCTCCTCAGATTTCGGCGGTGATACATCCACACCGGGAGGATTCAGCTACATTAATATTTTCAACACATCTGACAAAAATTTCTTAGACCTTCCTCTCCTTGAATCCAGCGATACCAGGCAAACCAACTACGTTTTCGGCGCCTATTTTGGGGATCAAATCAGCCTCTTGGACAACCTCCACGTCCATGGAGGCGGTCGGTTCGATATCTTTGAACAGAAACTCACCAACCGTCCAAGTGATTTTGATCCAAACACGAGCAAGGATAAACAGACCAAAAACAGGTTCAGCCCGTCAGTGGGGATCACCTATCAGCCGTGGAAACCCATGGCCATCTATGCCAACTACACGGAGTCTTTTGTACCCCAAGCAGTCGGATCGAGAGGCATCGACGGAAAACTTTTTGATCCGGAGCGGGGAAAAGCATGGGAAGGAGGCCTCAAATTCCAGGCGTTTGAAAATAAATTACGGGCTACCATGGCGGTGTTTCAAATCGATAAAACAAATGTGTTGACAGCTGACCCTGCCAATGGATTCGCATTTTCCAAGGCAACCGGCAAACAGCGCAGCAGAGGGTTCGAATTGGACGTGGCGGGGACGATATTGCCTGGGTGGGAGATCATTGCCAACTATGCGTATACCGATACGCGAGTCCGCAAAGATGTCATGTTTAAGGAAGGAAGTCAGGTTTCCAACGTCCCTTTTAACCAGGGCAGCATATGGACAACCTATTTTTTCCAAGAAGGCGTGGTGAAAGGCTTCGGGGCTGGAATAGGGATGTATGCGCAAGGCGAACGGAAGGGTGTCTACGAATGTGAGGATCCGGCCAATTGCCAAGCGCCTTTCGAGATGAAAGGCTTTGTCAGAATGGATGCGGCATTGTATTATCGCCAGCCGAACTTCTCTAAAGGAACTAATCTGCTGGCTGCGGTGAATTTTACGAACCTTCTGGATCAACGGTACATGACTGGCAGTCAGAATTTTAGGGAAATCGTCTATACCGGTGCACCTTTAACCGTGATTGGCTCTCTCAAATTTGAGTTTTTCTAATGTTCACTAAGATGCCTTATATTCCGTACGCAGATGGCTGGCACCGGAAGAGCGTGTTGATGATTGAAGGTGATAATTTAAGCGTCCTACATATACGCAACTCAAATTAAAAAGGGTAATCTTTCAATCCGGCTACCCATGCACTGGTAGGTTGTCGAAAGGTCGTTTTTCTTTTTCGACATGAAACGGGCAATCCAAAGAATCGTGTCCTGCTCCATAGCGTTTGTCTGAAGAAAGAATTCCAATAGTCAAACAGAATTGATATGGCGCTTTGAACCCCATTGATTAGGTAAGAGGTAATACCCTTCCATTTGTTCAACGCCTCACACGTGTGACTGAGTTCAGAAGATGAGAAGGCTCAGGACCAAAGAAAAGAGGGAAAGGACCCCAAAAGTCAGGGTGAGGCGTGGGGCATATGAAAGCAAAAAAATCAACATGAGTCCGGCTATGGCCAGAAACCCCACCCATCGGACCGGGCCGAATGACCATCCCGCGGTGTCGACAGCCATAGCAAAGGATAGCCCCAGGATCAGCCACCCTACGACTTTTAGTATTAACAAGGACGGGCTTGAAGGAAGGCTTGGCTTGCCCAGCATGACCTGGAAGTGCTTCGGCATGGCTAGGCACAAGGTGAATAACCCGGCATAAGAGAGTAGGAATACGAGGATATCCATGTCAGGATCGGATCGTTTGCCTTCATCCACCCGATGCGACCTGGTGTGTGTGCCAGGGATGGGATGATGGACGTGCAGTTTGGTCAAGACGCCTAGCCGTCCAGCATATTATCAAACCGCTCACCAGAACGGTGAGGTCGAACCCTGCTATCTCCCACTGTCCTTGGGTCACTGTCCTGAACAGATGGCTTTCCGTGGTGATACCATTCACGACCGGCAGCAGTATGAATAACAA
>CABVRQ010000060.1:22649-23885 GCA_902500695.1 uncultured Nitrospira sp.
CCCTGCCGCTTGACGACCCACAGGACCAACCCTGTGGCAATCATGGCGCTTGCCGCCAATCCCATGCCGAAGTACAGCCACCGAATAGTGGCACCGCCGAATTGCACAAAGTGCAATCCGGAAAGGACTGACTGAGTCATATATGCAGGTTTGGAGTTGATCCAGACGGTCCGAAGTGCACCGCTTGCTCCATCGAAGCTCACCCGGTCGCTATATAAGCTCAAGCGATCGTTCGACCCACGATTAACTTCCACTAGGGCGTGACGATCGCCCGGATGACTCACCACGATCGACCGGGTTTGACCTCCCTGCCAATAGGGCCGGGCCTCGCGTTCCAGGTCTCTCAATGAAACCAATGGCGCCTGCTGATTTGCTCTCTCCGGTTCCATGAAGGACTCAGCCTCCGCCCAGAAGTCGTCCATCACGCCATCATAACGAACCTGTATCCCCGCCGGCATGTAGATCGCCCAAAATATCACCAGACCGCTAAAGGTAATCATGATGTGAAACGGAAGGACTAGTACACTTGTGACATTGTGCGCATCCAGCCAGGCTCGATGAGACGAGGCGCCTGGGCGGAAGGTAAAAAAGTCCTTAAAAATGCGATGGTGAATGACGATGCCGGTCACCAAGGCAACCAACATGGCCATGGCAGCGGCGCCTACGATCCAGGTGCCGGCCTGGTCCAATAACAGTTGATAGTGAAATCGATAGAAAAATTCTCCTCCAAGAGTGTTCCGAACAGTGAGGGGCTGTCCTGTCTGGGCATTGATCACTCTGGACACGGACGTATCGTCCTGGCTCCATCGAATAGTGGAGACCGGCGTGCGTTCGCTTGGTAGCTCAATCCACCAGCGCTCGGCCTGCGGGGCAAATTGTTCCAGGGTCCGCACGGCGGCATCCACATTAAGCGAGGTGCCGGTGACATGATGCAGTTCCGGTTGCATCCAATAGGTGATTTCTTGATCGAACACCGTCAGCGTGCCGGTGAAAAAAATCGCAAACAACAGCCAGCCGAAGAGCAGGCCTGCCCAGGTATGGAGCCAATCCATGCTCTGTGTGAAGCTTTCTTTCATGGATAAGTGACTTCTCCGATAGGCTATCTCGACGTGGCAGCTGGCCTTACGTCATCAGCAACGTCATGCCCCCAAAGAGCACAGTGGGAATCAAGACGACGAACCATGCCTGCATCGGAGTGGCTGCCGTAAACACGCAGAGAATGGCCCCGGTATAGAT
>CABVRQ010000061.1 GCA_902500695.1 uncultured Nitrospira sp.
ATCAAAATTCTGGAAAATTCAGGCGTGAAAGCTCGTCGAATTCCCTGAATGTTTTTATGCAAAATAAAGAAATGTTCGATTTGGAGATCATTACATCTTTACGTATTTATCGGTGAAATGTCTGAGGAGCGGCGCTTGCTCATGAAAGCGGAACCGCTTCAAGCCCTCACCCCGCCGGAACGCTACTTCCAGCAACTCCACGATATAATCCACATGAATTTGGGTATAGTCCCGCCTAGGAATCGCCAACCAAACAAGTTCGCGAGTGCCCGGCTCTTCTTCCCTGGTTTCCATATTATGTTTTCCAAACATGGCGGTGCCGATTTCCACTTACGGAATATCAACCACAATTGAGACAAGTGTGTAAGTCCTTTTTTTCGACTGGTATCCCCAGGCAAGCTTCCCCCTTTGAGAAGAATTTTTTATTTCTTCGTACATCGGGCGTCTGATTTTTGAATCGCCGCGATCTTCTGATCATCGAACGGGATTGGGGCACAGCCATGCCCCTTTTCACAGACGAAGTCGAACCTGGCCGCAGGTTGATGACAACTTAAGCACGTGACCCCCTGCGAAGCATTGACGACGTCGTCTCCCCGATCCGTAATCTTGGTGCCTTCTTGGGAGACGTCCAAAAAGAAGAACTCCCAGCCGTTCGTTTTCGGGAATTTGTCATGCGGATGCTTGACCATGGCTTCGTGAGGGACAAGCTGCAGAATGGTTCCAACGGGATATTCGGTCTCCGGAACGCTGTCCCGGAAAATACGCATGGCCTCTTTGAGTTTTTTCGGATCATCATGCTTGAATCGGGTATTCCTGACTTTCGGCCAGTCGAGAATGCACCCGAAGGTTTGTTCGGACACCGTGATTTCTTGAGCCGCCACGCTGGACGTCTGACTGAACACAAACCCCGCCACAAGACATACACAAACAGAGAGTTGGCAGAAGACCATAATAAAATGACGCATTGACCGACTCCTTTCATTTCGCCCCGACGTGTGTCCTATGCAAGTGAATGACCCCACAGATTCTCACTTTTAAAAAACCCATTTACTGTAACTTTTGCGATGCATCATACATCGATTTGGAAGAATGAAGGAACCACGGGGAATTGTGCTTCATGCTTCGCTTTGCGCAATGTCAGTTTTTATGGTTATTCCACCATTCCGTACTGAGCGGTGAAATGTCTGAGAAAGGGCGCTTGTTCCAGAAAGCGAAACGGCTTTAAGTGTTCACGGCGTCGAAAGACTTCTTCCACCACTTCGACAATATAATCTACATGACTTTGGGTGTAGACCCGCCTGGGAATCGCCAGGCGCACAAGTTCGCGAGGACCCGGCTGTTCTTCCCCGGTTTCGACATTGCGTTTGCCAAACATGGCCGTGCCGATTTCTACCGCCCGAATGCCTCCGACCACATATAACTCCACGCAGAGCGAAATACCTGGCAGAGCGAGCGGTTGTAGGTGAGGGGCGAAGCGGGCGGCATCCAGATAGATGGCATGGCCACCAGGCGGACGTAGGATCGGCACACCGGCTTCATGTAAATGGTTGCCCAGATACCCCGTGGAGGTGATGCGATACTGGAGATAATCTTCCTCCATGCCCTCATGTAACCCTACGGCCATCGCTTCCAAGTCCCGTCCGGCCAATCCCCCATAGGTGGGAAACCCCTCGGTAAGGATCAACAGGTTTTGCTCTTGTTGAGCCAAATCGGCGTTGCGCGTGGCGAGAAATCCGCCGATATTGACGATGGCATCCTTTTTTGCGGACATGGTACAGCCATCGGCCAGGTCACACATTTCGCGAACAATGTCGCGGACCAATTTTCCCGCATATCCCGGTTCGCGTAGTTTAATGAAATAGGCATTTTCTGCAATCCGGCACGCATCCAGGTACAACGGGCGGTCAAAGGCGCGGCAAACCCCGGCCACTTCTCTCATGTTGGCTATGGAAACCGGTTGGCCTCCACCGGAGTTATTGGTGACGGTGATCATGACCAACGGAATTCGCTCCCGCCCTTCCTTTTCGAACAAGGCTTTCAGGCCTTCCACATCCATATTCCCTTTGAAGGGGAATTCACTGGAGAGGTCCGCTAGTTCGAGACAAGGCAAGTCCACCGCTTTGGCTCCGGCAAATTCCACGTTGGCTCTGGTGGTATCGAAATGCGTATTGTTCGGAACGATATCGCCGGGCTTACACATGGTGGAAAATAGAATGCGTTCGGCGGCCCGTCCCTGATGGGTTGGAATGACCAGCGGGAATCCCATGAGTTCCTGTACGGCAGCTTCAAACCGGTAAAAGGACGGACTCCCCGCATAACTTTCATCCCCCCGCATCATGGCCGCCCACTGCTTGGCACTCATGGCCCCGGTGCCACTATCGGTCAGGAGATCGATCAGGACATCATCGGAGTGCAGCCGAAATACGTTGTAACCGGCTTTGGCAATTAATTCCCGGCGTTCGGTTTCTGTTGTCATCCGGATGCGCTCGATCATTTTGATTCGAAACGGTTCGATGATCGTCTTAAACATACCTGTCCTCCGGTTATGCTTTTCGCTCCGGCTCACGATCCGGGAAAAGATTCCCCCCAGTCACAAAAATTCTATCATTTTTTTGAAAGACATCGAACTCTTCATGCCCCGATGATTCCCTTAACTTTGGCATTAATCCCTGGGATCCACCCGGGTAAGACAGGAATTAGGATGGATGAATTCGTGGGATGCCCTCCCCAAACAAAAAAAGGAAATAAATGCTGCCGGATGTTTTGGATTAGCCCGTATTTGTCCCTGGTCTGAGCGTCAGGCCTGGCTGGAATTTTTTGAGAGGTCAGTCTGAGGGTATTTCGGTCAAAAACCCTGGTGTTGTTGGTTGGAACTAGCTTGGAATGGGTTCTTCTTCCTTGGCGTGGAGAAGCGCCATTAACTCTTCACCCATCATGACTTCCGCCTTCAACAAGGTCTCGGCCCCTGTCAACAACACGGGTCGAAGCCTCGTCAGCAACTCCCGGACGCGAATCCCTTGTTCTTCAATGAGGCGGCGCACTTCTTGGTCGACCTGTTGAGCTGTGTGCTCGGAATAGGTTGGGGCGGAACTGCCCTCCATATTTTTCAAGAAGTTCGGCTGAACGGAATCGTCCAAGGCCACCGTTCCCAACATGTCACTCATGCCAAAATCTTTGACCATTCGCTTAGCGATCCTGGTCGCCTTTTGTAAATCATCTGCTGCTCCGGTTGAGGCCTCTCCAAAAACCAGTTCCTCCGCCATGCGCCCACCTAACAAGACGGCAATGCGATTTTCTAATTCGGAACGGGTGAATAAATACCGGTCTTCGATCGGGAGCTGTAACGTATAACCCAAGGCCGCCACGCCGCGCGGAATGATTGAGATTTTTTGGACAGGATCTGAGCCGGGCAATGACATGGCCACCAAGGCATGCCCGACCTCATGATGAGCCACTCGTCTGCGTTCTTCCACACTGAGCACACGGTTTCTCTTTTCCAGACCGGCAATCACCCGTTCCACGGCTTCCTCAAAATCCCGGTGTTCCACCGTCTCCCGACTTCGTCGAATAGCCAATAGGGCAGCCTCATTCACCACATTGGCTAAATCGGCACCAACCATTCCGGGGGTCATTGCGGCAATTTTGTCTAAATCCACATCCGGAGCCACTTGAATGTTTTTGGCATGTATGGCCAGAATAGCGGCTCTACCCGGCCGATCAGGGCGATCGACCAGCACCTGTCGGTCAAAACGGCCTGCACGCAATAGTGCCTGGTCCAAAATTTCAGGACGGTTGGTTGCGGCCAACATAATGACCCCCACTCGAGGATCAAACCCGTCCATTTCCACCAATAATTGATTTAGTGTTTGCTCACGTTCCTCATGCATCATGGGCCCCGTTCCCCGGGCTTTCCCCAATGCATCCAACTCATCTATGAAAATGATACATGGCGCCTTGGCCGTGGCTTGTTCAAACAAATCCCGCACGCGGGCCGCTCCCACTCCCACAAACATTTCTACAAACTCCGACCCGCTAATGGAGAAAAACGGCACGCCGGCTTCTCCCGCAATCGCCTTCGCCAGCATGGTTTTTCCGGTGCCAGGGGGCCCGACCAAGAGCACACCCTTGGGGATCCGCCCCCCGATCTTGGTGAATTTTTCCGGGGTCTTTAAAAATTCAACCACTTCCATGAGTTCCACTTTGGCTTCATCGACGCCGGCCACATCACTCATACGAGTCTTGATATCACTTTCAATATAAACTTTAGCTTTGGATTTCCCGATTCGCATAAACCCGCCACCCGCACCTTGCCCCATCTTCCGCAAAATCCAAAACCAAATCCCGGCAAAGACCAGAATAGGGACGACCCAGGATGCCACGTCCTTCCAGAGCGTGCTGACGATCACTCCGGCGAATTCCACATGCTTTTCTTCCAACATGTTCACTAATTCCGGATCATCCACCCGGACCGTCTGGAACCATTGGGGGCTTTCCCCTCCTTTTTCAGACTTCAACTTTCCGTGAATGACTTTGTCCGTGATGGAGATCTCAGCCACCTTATCTTCCTGAACCCAGGTTTTAAATTGACTGTAGGGCACCTCATCCATATGTTGGGCGGCAAAATACATTTCCTGGAGAATAATGAGTCCCCAGAACGCAATAATAAAATACCAAATAGAAACACGATATTTTTTTTCCATATTTGCTATCCTAACCTCTATTCCTGTGTGACGCTGAACCGCATGAGGTGAACATAATCTTACTGTACCCAAGAATAAGAAATACGTCTATCGAAATGGAGCAAAATTCTTGACAGATCAGTCATTCCTGGCGGCAAAAATTGCCCTCTCCCTCATTCGGACATGGGCCGGAAATTGAAAAACCTCATGACCGCTTGCAAGTCTACACGATGTAAGGAACGTTGATCGTCCGGTTAGGTTCTCTCTTCTCAAGCATGATCGCCTCTTTCGACTCTCAATTAGTATGGGTTCTTTTGTCTGGCTTGGTGGTCGGAGGGATCATCACGTGGGCCATATGTTCCATTTTTTATCGAGGAAAGAAGCTCCAGGCCTTACAAGAGACCGCCACCCAATTCGCGTGGGCTCAAGCCCAAACCGGGGAACTTCGGACCCAATTAGCAACTCTTCACCAGGAACGTGAACGGATCCATCAAGAATTTCGGCTAATGGAAGTGGCCAAAGTGGCAGCCGAAACAAACCTTGAAAATACGCAACGGCACTTAGCCGAACAGCGGGCCTTGCTGGAGGATGCCAAATTGACCTTATCGGATACCTTTCGCTCTTTAGCCTCGGAAGCCCTGGCCGGGAACAATAGGGGATTTCTGACCCTGGCTGAGGAAAAGTTTAAAGCCCTCAAGGAGGAAGCGACGGCATCCTTTGACCAACGCCATACCTCCATTGAATCCCTGTTGCAACCGCTCTCCGAATCCCTACGTACCTACCAGAAAGAATCTCAAGCCTTAGAAGATAAACGGCTTCGTGAACTCAGTGTCGTGGGAGAACAGTTACGCCAATTGGCCTCTTCCCAGGCCATCCTCCAGGCAGAAACATCTAAATTGGTCAATGCCTTACGATCACCACAGGTTCGAGGACGCTGGGGGGAAATCGCGCTTCGAAGAACCGCTGAATTGGCCGGCATGTCAGCAAACTGCGATTTCTTTGAACAGGAAAGCGTCTCCACTGAAACAGGTCGCTTGCGTCCCGACATGATCGTCAGGCTCCCGGCAGGGAGAGATGTGGTGGTCGATTCCAAAGTTCCGCTCAATGCGTTTTTAGATAGCCTGGAAACGCACACGGACGAAGATCGGGAAGCCGCCCTCAATCGGCATCTCGGTCAGGTAAAACGGCATATCAGTCAATTAGCCTCAAAGGAATATTGGGATCAGTTTCCGGCCGCTCCGGAATTTGTGGTCTTATTTATCCCCAATGATTCGTTCTTAGCTGCCGCCGCAGAACGGGACCCTTCACTCGTCGAGTCAGCCTTAACGAAAAAAGTCGTCATCGCCACACCCACCACGTTTATTGCCTTGTTGCGGGCCATTGCCTATGGATGGCGCCAGGAACAGGTGGCTGAAGGGGCCCAACGCATTAGCATCCTCGGACAAGAACTCGCTGATCGTCTGAGCACGCTGGCAGAGCATTTTGGGAGAATTGGACAAGCCTTGGGTCGGACCGTCGAATCCTATAATGCGACCCTCACCTCATTGGAAAATCGGATCTGGCCCACCGCCAGAAAATTCAAATCACTCGGAATCAGCCCCAAAAAAGACCTCATGGACCTTAAATCCTTAGAACACATACCCAGGTCACCTGGTAGCATGGATTCCCCGCCGGAAGACTTTCCTTCTTCCTCATAATCAGACAACCTTTACATCAACACACCATCAATAGGTTCAATTTTAGGTGGCACAGACGTTTCTCCCAGTTGTTGTCGTAAATCTATTTCAATATTTCGACAAATAGCATTCATGGGAACATCCTCGTTTCTCCCATCAAAGGGATCTTCTGTTCGACTTCCCACTCGTTCCATAACGGTAAACATGAACGCCAGCATCACATAAATAGGAAGCATTTCCCATCCCAAATGTTGCACCAACGAGAAGGGAAGAAGTAACAGAAACATCCACACAAAAACCTTGGTGAAAAACCCATACTGACGAGGCAAGGGTGTATTCTTAATTCGTTCACATTTACCTTGTGCAATATAAAAATCCTTAAGGGAATCCATTAATCCCATCACATAGGCACGGGGAGCAATCCAGCCAGTATCAAACACTTCCTGTAATCGCTGCGCTTGCCAATGATTCAGCTGCGTGGCTCTATTGGCAACACTCTCCAACCGAATTAACTCACCCTTCGTGATGAATGAAGAAAGGACATCCGACACGTACCCCTCTCGAAGCTGTAAACGCAAAGCCTGCAAAAATGCGAGGTGACGATAAATAAACTCTCGATGTAGTTCCTCGACTTGCTCAGGCGGTGCATCGCTGCCTTGAGGCGGTTGAATGTAGACAAGCACTTGTGAGGCAAAATTTCTTGAATAATTCGTCAAATCACCCCATACGGTCCTGGCTTCCCAATACCGTTCATAGGCCGAATTGTTTCTAAACGCCAATAAAATTGCGATAGCCGTTCCAAATACACTAATTCCGGTAAAAGGGAATGCGAGCTTTTCAAAAAAGAATTCTAAATTAAGTATGCAGACTCCGTAGCCATACAGGATATAAAACAAGACAGCCCAACCGTCAATTTGCAGAAACCACTTGAACGGAAGGGTTCGTCTGACAATCATCGAGCTATCATTTCGTTGTCACGACTATTAATGTAATGGAGGAACGAAACACATCTCAAATAAGTTGATTTGCCACTCTCCCAACCTGTCAAAAATCAATCCAGAAATCAACCTCAGTCTCCAGGAGTCTTAGTTTACTTAAACAAACACTGGCAGACATGCCCTCGACCTGGTTTCGAGCCCTGCTATCAATGGGAAAACACCAGATGTATCGTCCAAGCAGAAGTGTTTGCCAACATACGTTGGTTCCTCTCTCGATATTGCCAAGCCTATGCTTTAAGTTTAAGTCTGATGCCATCAAGGCTAGCTGGGATTACACGCTCAACCCAGTCCGTGTTTTGCCTCAGGCTGTCCCCAAGCACAGAATGGGGAATTGTTATGCTAAGAGGTATTTAATCGCCGCATTGCTCCGGGCCAATGGTTTTCCCGCAGAACTTTACTATCAACGACTGATCAGTGAAAACCAAAAGCCACCGTTTTGTTTACATGGCCACCATGCCATATATTTAGACAAATGCGGTTGGTATCCGTGTTGATGCTCGAGGAAATACAGCCTTCGGTGAGAGAGGCTCTCCGATTATTTGCATTCCTCAGTCTTCCTTTTTGCCTGACGCATTAGAGAATTCCATGACTCCTCGCTCTCTTCAATTGCCAATGAACCTAAAACCTGACCATTTGAATGTTTGCGCTATTCTTTCTTAAGTAACCTTAAATTGGTATTATGTTACTAGTAATTCAAGGATTTGGTTGGAGACTTAATCTTTATTGGAAAGGATGAGGTACCGCCCGTGAGAGCAGAAATCGCCAGCAGATCGACAACAAATAAAGGAAAAGGCTTGAAAGCAGAAAACAAAGAGTTGTCCGTCATGTTGGGGTTGGGTACGTGTCTTTTGATAATCCTCACTTTGGTGGCTCCTTCAACCTCATCCAGGGCCGACACTGGTGAAGGCTCAGCACCTCTATCCAAATTCTTAGAAATTCCACTGGAAGGTAAAAGCATCCCTGATAAACTCAGATTCCCTCTCTATGAGCAGAATGCTGTTCAATATTTCAGCGCCGGATTAGGGAAAGAGGAACGGAGCCTGGCATACCCACCCTATTCCCTTAAATTGATCTTTGTGAAAGGTGAACGCGCTTTCCTGGCTGGCGTGGCAGTTGAAGTGATCAACTCAGAGCAAACGACGCTCGTGTCCATTCCGGGTGAGGAAGTACAAGGTCCTTGGTTGTTTCTGAACCTTCCTCCAGGAAAATATGTGATTAAAGCCACCGATTCAAGTGGGACCACTATTGAAAAAAGCATTTCCCTATCAGGGGGAAAGACCTCACCTGTTCACTTTCGCTGGCAGTAGGACCGTGTTTGTCTCCAGGTCTATTCCTGATTTCCGGCAATTTACCCACTAAAAGCCTCCGGCCTTAACCGACACTGTTTACCTTGGGCTCCTTCCTCATTGATTCTGTTTATTTTTTAGGTCTTTTTACCTAGCATTTAAAACCTAATAATATATACAAAGCATAGATTCAATCTATTTAATTCCTAAAGGTTTATTAACATTCATGGAAGGTATTGATGTTATAAATTTACAATTATGAGGATTTTTTAATATTGGATTAATCTTGACTTAAGCTCAAAGAGCTATATCTAACAACAAGACATTATATTTGATACGTCATGACAATCAGGAAAAAGGAGATACATATGGGACATTTCGGAATACAAAAAAAGACCCCGACACTAGGGAAAAGTCCCATCAAGCATGAAACAGCCGCTCCTTCCACCAAAATGGCGGACCCAAGACATTCAGACACCTGTACACGGTGTGGTGGGTTTATGGTCTCACATTGGTGCATGAATGTGAACTATGATGCCGGTGGAATGGAAATTTTGACCAAACGATGCTTGCAATGCGGAGAAGTCATTGATCCCGTAATATTGGAAAATCGCCTCAACCCTCAACGAGAGGCGATGAAGAAGAAAACTCGTCCGCTCCTCTCCAGGCCTTTAGCATCATCGACTAAAGGCAAGAGTTCAGGGATGAGTTGTACTCCCATAGCTTAACCTTGAGGCATCTCACACTCTTGGGTGCTTTTTAAACCACCCACGAGGAAGAGCCGGAATTTGCCTCCTGAGGATTTGAAGACTGCTTATGTTTTTTAGTCTATCCTCCCCAGGATAATCCCAGGGCGCAACCCTCCCCTCTTCCTTGTGGGTCCCATCTCACAGGAAGAGGAAGATGAAATGCGCCGCTTCTGATATTCTTTCTCCCTCTTATTCCCGTTTTCCTCCGACTAACCTCTTACCGTTTCTTCATAAATTCATAAAATGAGTAATCAATGATTATTTCTCGCGTCATGATGAGTTTTCTCCTCTTACTCCTTCCACAGGTCGCCTCCGCACAATTTGATGACTTTATGAAAGAGATCGATAAATTGTCTCTGCCTGGCGCAAAAACCCTCGGAGATGACAAAATAATCTCTGGTCTCAAAGAAGCTCTCAGCGTCGGGACGGAAAATACCGTGAAACTCACTGGCAACACAGACGGCTTTTTAAAGAATGAAGCCATTAAAATCTTACTACCGGAAAAACTTCAATCCATGGACAAAGCTCTTCGACTGGCTGGATTCGGGCCTCAGGTTGATGAGTTGGTGGTCAGTATGAACCGAGCCGCCGAACAGGCCGCTCCCTTAGCCAAACCCATTTTTAAAGATGCGGTCACCAACATGAGCTTTGACGATGCCAAGAAAATTCTGGATGGAGGAGATACCGCAGCAACTGATTACTTCCAAGGTAAAACTCGCGATCAACTGGCCACCGCGTTTAAGCCTGAAGTGGAGAAGACAATGAGCCAAGTGGGAGTCACCACGCAATACAAGGAATTGGTGGGACAATATACGACCCTCCCGTTTGTCAAAGTACCGGCCTTTAATTTGGACGATTATATTGTCGGGAAAAGCTTGGATGGGCTATTTCACACTTTAGCGCTGGAGGAGCAACAAATCCGAACGAACCCCGCAGCACGCGTCACAGATTTACTCCAAGAAGTTTTTTCACAATAAACTGATTCTTCAGTATGTTTCGACAATATTAAGGTCTGAGTAAGCATGAACCAACCGATTATCGGGTTCCATCAAGATGATGTAGATGATTGGGTAGCAGATCTGGCTTGCGGCCACGGGCAGCATGTTCGACATCAGCCCCCAATGAGCCTTCGCCCCTGGGTCCTGACATCAGAAGGACGTCGAGCTCATCTCAAAACGATTCTCAACTGCAAAAAATGTGACGAAGAATCACCTCTTCCCTCACAAGGAGCAATCTAACCGCCATTTTTCCTAATGCCTAAAACGCTTCTCCCCGCCAAACAAAATATTCATCGCAACCCGTGCCATGTTAAGCATTATGCCACATCGCCCCATCCGTACTCTGGTCACCTCTTTGGTGGGTAATTTTCAGGATGTCCCCATTTTTCACTTTGGCTTCCAAGGTGGAGATTTTCTGATTAATAGTCACCATGAGTTCATTGGCATGGAGGAACGGCATTAACCCTTGAAAATGATCTGGAAAATCCTCTAGCAATTGGCCGATAGTGATGGGGCTTTCTAATGAAATTTCCACCTCAGGGTCTTCAACCGCTTCACGCAGTAAAAGGCCAAATATCAAAACTTTTACCATTCAATGTCCCTCGTCAAAAAATATATTTCGATCCCAATTCCAACTATAACAACGTTATCCCGCGGAAACACACACCTGAGACTCAATCTCCGCTCCCCTTTATTTCTTCCGCGAATGCTCCCGCATGACCTGCGCAATATGCTTGACCTCGGCTATCCCACGGAGTCCATTTTTTAACTGAATCATGCATGCAGGGCAACTCGTCGCCACCACTTGAGCCCCGCTTTCTTGAATGGCTCGCTTCTTACGCTGGAAAATCTTCTGCGAGGTTTCATAATTCTTAACCATGTACGTACCCGCTCCGCCCGCGCATCGATCGGCATCCTGCATTTCGACAAATTCAAGGTCAGCCACAGAGGCTAGCAGATCTCGAGGGGCCTGGGACACACCGGCGGCGCGAAGATGGCAGGAAGAATGGTAGGTCACTTTCGTCGACTTTCCATCGGCCGGTGTCGGGATTGAGCGCGTATTGTCTGACACCATCCCCTGGTCAACAAGAAACTCAGAGATATGCTTCACTCGTTTGCGTAAATCAATGGCTGCGGCTTCCTCCGGTTCCCCATGAAACAGCGTGGCATAATCTTTCAGGCTTAACGTACATGAAGCACAGCTGGTAATCACGGTGGAATACGACGCCAGGTGAGCCAGATTTTCTCGCGCGCCTTCTTTTACCAGATCACGCAATCCGTAGGTTTCAATCGGCGTCCCCGAACAACGTTGTGGCGGAAGAGCAACCCTCACACCGTAATCGCCTAAAAGCCCGATCACGGCATCCCCCACTCCATCCTCAAAATAGTTGGCCGCACACCCGTGAAAATAAGCCACTGATGCCTGTCGAAGATGTTCGGCATGACACAGTTCAGGATACCGATCACGCAAATGCCGTTTAGCCAACGTCGGTAGGACCATATCTCGGGGAATCTTTGCCGTGGCAGCCAACTTTCGCAACAACGGGCGGGTCACCTTTTCCAACATGCCTCGAATAACCGGACGATCCCAAAAAGACTGGGTCCATGCCATGAGCTTCAACAAGGGATGAAAAAGCCATTGACGGGCATGGAGGGCAAAAACCCAACCGGCCAGCCGGTTGGGATGTTCCGCCCGTCGCTGAAGAATCAGTTCGGACACATCGACCCCGGCCGGACAAATGGTCCGGCAGGACTTGCAATTCAAACAGGCTTCGACCACCCGTTCGGATTGAAGATACGAGTAATCAGAAGCCGTCACAATCTCGAACCATCCGCGCGCACTCATATCTTCAGACTGAAACACATCATACACCGGACACACGGAGTTACATTTGGCGCACGTTGCACAGGGCTTGCCCATTCGCTCCAGATCAATATGTTCCGTAAACGAGGTTTCACTGATTTTCACACCAGGATTCATCATCCCCTGCGGATCGAACGCCTGCTTCACTCGAACAAAAATCTGATAGACCTCTTCGCCATACATCAAGCGAACCGTCTCGGCGCGAATACGCCCGTCTCCATGCTCTCCGCATATTGATCCGTCAAACAGGCCCAAGACCGTCTGGTGAATCTCCCGGTGGGCCTCGACCATGGCCTCAACATCATGCTGATTGTGTAAATCAAGCAGCGGAACAATATGCGCATTGCCATTTCCCACATGTCCAAAGATGGCGACCGACACCGATCGTCGTCCAAAATACTCTTCCAAATACCGGATCAACTCTCCGGTGCGTGAGGCCGACACCACCACATCATCGACAAAATTGATGGGTTTTTTTTGAGGATCAAATCGATAGAGCATCGGAAACAACGCCTTGCGGGCTTTCCACAATTCCCCTTGCTGGGCTGGATCCGACGCCAGCCTCACCTCCCCGGTGAGTGGAAACCTTCGGCACATCTCCAGCAACCGATGACGACGATCTGCGCCTTCGTCTTCATCAAATTCAATGAGCAGCGTGGCCGCCGCATCGGAGGGAATGCCATAGCGATCTCGCCCGATCAAATTCAACGAATTCCCGTCCATCACCTCCAACGCATTGGGGGCCAACTCCAAGAGGTGGGGAACCGATTCGCCCATACCCTCCAGATGTCGGAAATGGATGAGACCCGTCACGGTGCTATCAGGTCGTTTAACCAACTTGACTCTTGCTTCACTGATAATGCCAAGCGTTCCCTCGCTACCGATAAATAATTTGGGAACGTCAAATACCCCTCGCTCCAGTCCATCGACCACATCAAAGACGTTATAGCCGGAACTGTTCTTACTCACCTTAGGACGCCTGGCGCGGATCAATGCTTGATCCTCTTGAATCATGGTCCACACCGCCTTTAAGGAAACATACTCTTGCAACAACGAGGTATGAACCGGTCCACCAATTTCAACAGACTGAGCATCAAGCCAACCCTCAGTGAGCAGCCGAACCCGAAGAGTATGAACATTGTCCTTGACCGATCCATAGCGAAGCGTATGTGGACCGGCGGAATTGTTGCCGAGCATGCCTCCTAATTTGCACATATCCCCGCTTGAAGGATCAGGGCCATACATCAACCCCACAGGGGCTAACTGTTTATTAAATTCGGATAACACCAGGCCTGGTTGTACTCGCGCCCACTGCTCGTCTCGATTCACCTCAAGCAAGCGATTCATTCTGGAGATATCCACGATAATGCCCGCCCCGATGGCTGATCCGGTCAGATTCGTTCCGGCCGCCCGTGGAGTCAGAGGCACTCCCGCCTTGACGGCATACTCCATCACGGCATCAATGTCATCTTCTGTTTCAGGAAGCACAACCACTTGGGGGGGAATTTTGTAGATACTGGCATCGACGGAATAGGCTTTCAGCGTGGCCCAATCCCAGCGAACTTTTTCCTGCCCCAATTTTTTGGCTAAATCGGAGCCCAGGGTAGATTTCTTTTCAGGTAGCAACAAGGTCATAGGAACTCTTTCTGCTTCCTACGCGGATCGCGCACAACCCTTGTCAGAGAGAAAACAGGAAGGAAAACAAGCGGACCAGCAGAACGCGTGGCCTCACAGTCGTTTTAGGCAGAAAGATCGGTGACCCGGGACTCTCCCTCATTTTCCTCAGGTGCAAAGGGAAGCTCCATGGGGAATTGTTCAGGGTTACCCAACTCTTTGAGTTCTTTCAGTGGAGGCAAATCTCGTAAGTCCCGCAGGCCAAACCGTTGAAGAAACTGCTTGCCCGTTCCATACAAAATTGGTCGACCGGGGATATCCTGCCGACCGACGATCCGAATTAACTTCTGATCCAGGAGGGTCCGCAAGACTCCAGAGGTTTCTACGCCTCGAATTTTTTCAATATCTGCTCTGGTAATAGGCTGCTTATAACTCACAATGGCCAATGCTTCCAGTGCCGACCGGGAAACCTTGGCTGCCGGTTTGGCCTTGCTGGTCAATCGCTTGATGTACAGACTCTGGTCAGGTCGCGTCACCATGACATATCCGCCAGCCACTTCCAAAATCTGCAAACCACGCCCAGCCGCCTCATACTCCGCTTGAAGATATTCCATCGCGGCTTTAACCGCTGATTTAGGCACGCCTTCGAGGACCAGAGCCAGTTTTTCAAGACTCAGCGGATCATGCGAAACAAAAAGCAGGGCCTCAAAGGCACCTTTGAGTTCATCAAGGTCTAACCCAATCTCCTCCTCTACGTTCTCGCAAACCGTGACCTCTTCTGCGTCACAACCCTCCTCTGAAGCCTCACAGGGAACAAGGCCATCCTCCACCCCGGCATCGAGAGTATCTGAAGTTTGATGTCCATTGGTGAGTGCGTCCATCATTTTATAGAGTCCTCCTCTGCGGAGCGAAGCCAAACATCCACTGCCACATGTAAAATTTCCCCAGGCAATTCCTCAATCCCCCCATGCGTCCTCCAATTAACACCAGGCTCATGCGTGTCACAACTGCTCCACATGAAAACTTCCGGTAGCATCAGGCCCCTCAGCTGGAACAAACCGCCTCGTCACCTGGATGGGACCCATCCATTCTCCTTGAAACAAACGAACCAGGTTCATCCTGACCAGCTCCAACAAAGCCAGAAACGTGACAATGACCAATGGCTTGGACCAATGGTGTTCAAATAACTCTTCAAAAGGAACCGTCGACTCTCCTTCCAACCGCTCCAATATGCCTTGAATGCGGTCCTGAACCGTCCAGGTTTCCCGAGTCAACTCGACGATTTTATCTGTTGGGGCTCGATCCAGTACATCCTGGAACGCACTCAGAAGATCAAATAACTGGAGATCTTCTGTAACCATATCCTCTTCGGTCACGGCTTCCGAGGACAAGGGGAGAGGATCACGACTAAAGGACTCCCGCCAAAGCTGTTCGCGGACAACCAAGGTCCCGGCCGCCTCCTTAAAACGCTCATATTCGACCAATTGCCGGACTAATTCGGCGCGAGGATCGAGGCCTTCCTCATCCTCCTTCTCCGGTTTTTCCTCTTTGGGGAGGAGCATCCTGGATTTGATATAGAGAAGCGTGGCTGCCATAACCAGAAAATCCCCGGCAAGCGAGAGGTTTAACGTCTTCATCATAGACAAATATTCCAAATATTGCTGAGTAATCAGCGCAATCGGAATATCATAAATATTGATCTGGTGTTTCCGAATCAGGTGGAGAAGCAAATCCATGGGGCCGGTAAAGGCCTCAAGTTTGACCTGATAGGCATCGTCATCTTCAAGGTCAGAAACAATCAGGGAGGGGACGGATTCCAATCAAGAGCCTTTCGACTGGGTTCCACAGTGCAGATAATTGAATTGGTATACCATCTTTTGTGTAAAGCCGCAATATCCTAACCAAATATAGTGGTTGAGAGTTATTTCAAGCAGACTTCTTCCCTTTTGAAAACCAGAGGTAACAGAGTACCAAAATGCCCAACCCCAAAAAGATCCCGACCTGCCCATATGGGGTCCTGCCATTTCGAACCGACGCTACATCAGGCGGGAGGTTACTCCCGGTTAATTCCGGCATGGTGCGGAACGCTACCCCTGAAAAATCATGCGCTCCTTCAAACCTGGCGTTCGTAAAATCGACCACTGTGTGAAATTGAGCATTGGCAAATGTCACCGACTCTCGAAATTCGGTAAACCGAAAATAGATTTCCTGAACCGCCGAGGTGGCTGAAAAATCGGCAGCGCCATTAAATACCGATCCTGAAAAGCCTGTCCCACTGACAAAAGCCGATTGAGAGAAATCTGCCGCCTGCTGGAAGTCGACTTCCAAAAACTCGGCAACTCCGGTGAACTGAGCACCGGCAAAGGTGACACGATCCAAAAATCGAGCCTGGTGAAAACGGGAATGCGTCCCAAAGGTAACGTGAGAGAAATCAGCGCCTTGAGTAAATTGGGACCCAATAAAAAACCCCTCAAAATCCACGTGCGCGTTTGAAAATGTCACCGGACCCACAAACACGGTTTTAGAAAGATCAATGGATTGCTGAAAGACGGTTCCCATGAAATCTACCGGTCCCAGGAGCAGGAGGGCACCTTCGACCAGATTGGTGGCAAACACTTTTTCAAAACGAGAATGTCTGATGGACACCGCCTCTGGAATGACGCGAACCGCAGTGATCCCCTGCTCTTGCAGGCGCTGCCCCACTGCCTGGGGAATGGTGGGATATTCCGAGAGGGCCCGTTGCGGCAGAAGATCAAGCATCACCTGATCAACCACCAACACGTGGTCAAGATCAATCCGTTTACCCTGCAGAAGAGCCTCAAAGAGATCAGCCCCCTTTACGGCCAGGGCTTCCTCTTCTCCAGGCAAACAAAGTCCTTCAACATGCACCCACAAAACGTTTTCGCTTCCCGGAGGAATTGGAAGAAGACGGCAGGCCTCGGCATTGAGAGGAGACAGCCCCGGCAGGGCAAGCAGCAAGCCAAGCAGCAGACAATGATTTACGCCCCGCAATTTCATCTATGCCCACATCACATGAGCATAATATTATGGCAAGCAGGCAGACCGACAGCCATCACCTGAGTACATACCCAAGGAGCTTGTTGAAGATAGATGATCGTCACGAGGTTTCGTCGGGTGGAGTCAAATTTTTCGATCGGTTCGGGCGAGTGGGCCTATTGAACAACCTGATCTGAGAATCCAGCTAAAATCCTGCACAATCGGAACCGTCACTCTCACCTCGAATAGCCCCTAAATAGAGGGGCCGGCCTCAGTAGGTTGAGCCGTCTCTGGTTTAGCTGGCTCGGGAGCCGCGGCTTCCGCAGGTTTAGGCACCGTCACCTCCACCGGCTTTGCCTTCGCAGCCGGAGAAACGTCCTTGAGCGCTAAATAAAAATCTCGATGTTCGTATTCGGTTTTCGCTAACACCTGATCGACTTCTTGAACCGTCTTGGGCGGAGGCACCACCACCTTTTCCCCTTCCCGCCAATTGGCTGGCGTCGCACAGGCAAACCGGTCAGTCGTTTGCAGGGCTGTGACCAACCGAAGAATTTCATCCACATTACGGCCCGCATTGAGTGGGTAATACAGCAACGCCCGAATCACCCGTTTCGGGTCAATAATAAACACCGCACGCACCGTCGCGGTCGAGCTCGCGTTGGCATGAATCATTCCGTACAGTCTGGCGACACGCATATCAGCGTCGGCAATCATGGGAAACGAAATAGTGGCACCCATTTTATCGTGAATATTGCGCAGCCAGGCTAAATGGGCATGAATGCTATCTACACTCAACCCAATGAGCTTTACCCCCCGCTGACGAAATTGCTCATTGAGTTGACCAAAAGCTATCAATTCCGTCGTACATACCGGAGTAAAATCCGCCGGGTGAGAAAACAGTACCACCCAATGCTGCTCCTGCCATACGCTAAAATTAAAATCGGTCTGTTGCGTCGTCACCGCGGAAAAGTCCGGTGCATGATCTCCTATGCGAGGCAACCCTCCTTCTTCCGACATGAATCCTCCTTCAGTTGGCAATACTAAAACCCTCCGGCTCCGCTTCAAGCGAATGGAGAAATACCGGCCTATTGATGAAACCGGCAATACGAACAACACGATCGAGAGGGCCGAGAGAGAACCCTTGGCCCAACCTGGACCCATAATAGGCCAGAAGGTCTACCAGGAGCGAGGAATTTCTTCTTCATCATCCTCATGATTAGATTCGGTGTCCCGAAAAAACTTATCGGTGCCCAATTCTTCTGATAAGTCTTCCGTCAGGTCCAAATCCTCATCGGCCTCATCTGTGGAGTCCTCGGAGAACTCATCATCATCAAAATCGTCCGCAAGATCATCTACATCAAGGGTATCGGCGCCATCCTCGAGTTCAGTGGTCAATGAATCCAGGGTGATATCGCCATCGGTTTCCACTTCAATATCCAATTCTGAATCAATGTCATCCGGTAGAGACGCATCCCCAACGTCCGAATCAGTGTCCTGTCTAAGAGTTTCCCCCTCATCAGCATCAACGGGGAAAGCATTTTTTCTTTTTTTGGCGTCAGGGCCTTTCACCGCAGTTGATTCTTTTTTAGGTCTTCCTGGGCTTTTTTTGGCCTCAGGTAGCGACGGCTTCGCCCCCGTTTCCTTGGTGGGAGCAGACTTGGTACGATTTGCCCCGGTTTTGGCCGCCGTTGTCGTTTTTGAAACATTGTCAGATGTAGTCAACTTTTTCTCTTTCCCTTTCACCACCTTTTTCGGCGTCGCTTTGGATCGTGGTTGAGCTTGAGCCACGGCTTTGGGAGTTCCCTTCATTCCAGCCTTGGCAGTTCCCTTGGCCCGAGCCTTGGAGCCGACCTTCGTATTCTTGGACTTCGCTTTGATAGACGGTGATCGTTGAGGCTTCACAGGCTTCTTTGGTTTGGCTTTCGTCTTCGGCTTAGCTTTTGCTTGAGTCGGTCGCTTTCCCGTAGGCTTCTGTTTGGGCTTGGCCTTGGACTTGGGCTTAGCCTTAGCAGCCATGTGTCACCCTCCTGATTTATGTGATCGACCAATGATCCATCTGGGATGGATCGCCTCCTGAGTTGCCCCCATCTAACATGGAGGGACCCTCTCAAGCAACTGAATATTTCCAATAAGGAAATTCTTCGCCTTTTCAAGGAACTTCCGGTCATTCAGGATCCCTGTTAGAATCCGACTTCCATGGAAATTATTACCACGCATCTTGAGGCGGATTTTGATGGCCTCGCCTCAATGGTGGCTGCTAAAAAGCTCTACCCGAAGGCACACCTCGTCCTCCCCGCAGGAGCCCAATCCCGCGAGCGGGCCTTTCTCGCAGAACACCCCCTTTCCTTCACGGCACTCTCAAGTTTGAATATTACGGATATCACCCGCCTGATCTTAGTTGATGCCCAGCATCAGGACCGGTTAGGACCGCTCGAAAAAGCTCTTGAAAATCAACATATTTCAGTTCATATTTATGATCATCACCCTATAGAGACCACCAATCCCCTGCTCCCACGGGCAGACTATTGCAAAGTGGATTCAGTGGGGGCCACCATCACACTCCTCTGCGAAGAACTTCAAGCCAGAGGACTCACATGGACACCCGAGGAAGCAACATTCTTCGCCATTGCCCTGTATGAGGAGACCGGTCAATTTGTCTACCGGAATACCACCCCCCGTGATTTCCAGATCGGCGCGGTCCTTGTGCAAACAGGAGCCGATTTAAATCAGGTCACGAAGTACATCGCGCGGCACTGGACGCCCCCGCAACTGGAATTATTCCATGCGCTGTTGCAATCGGCGCAAACACTGAACCTCGGGCATCGAAGGATTCTGCTCATCACCCTCACCTGGCCGGACTATGTCCAGGACATGGCGCCGATTGTTCAACAACTAGCGCAATTACATGGAGCCGATGCCATCATCGCGGCTGTCGCCATGGAGGGCAAAGTCCAGGTGATTGGACGAAGCCGCCATCCCGACATGGATATGAATCAAATCACTCAGGCATTTGGTGGCGGCGGACACACCATGGCCGCCGCCGCCAGCATTAAGAAACTCACCATCGTCGAGGTGGAACAGAAAATCCGCACCCTTTTGGAGGAACAAGCCAGAACCTGGCTTCCCATCAAGCGGCTCATGACAACACCCGTCAGAACGGTTGACCTCAACACCACGATCAAACAGACCGAACGCCTCATGACGCAATACGAAGTCAACGCCCTCCCGGTGGTGAATGCCAAAGGCGGCTTCATGGGGCTCGCCACAAGGGAATCCGTGCAAAAAGCCCTCTATCACAAACTGGCCACCCACCCCATTGATCACATCATGTCAAGAGATATCTTTCTGGCCACACCCGCCACGCCGTTTGACGAGGTCGAACAGCAAATGATCGAGCGAAATCAGCGGGTCGTGCCGGTATTAGATCAAGACCAGGTCGTTGGTATTTTCAGCCGGACCGATTTGCTTCGGGCTATGCACCAGGCGCTCCCGCCTCAGGAAGGCGACGTTGAGCCATTTGCCGGAGCGGCCCCTTCAGCCACCGCACCCCCCGCGCCAACCCTGAGAACCTCAAATCTTCACAAACAATTGGCAACCCGTTTACCCCCGCCCCTTCAGGCCCTGCTCCAGACCATCGAGAAGGTCGCCGACACGCAGGAGGTTGCGGCTTTTCTGGTCGGCGGATTCGTCCGGGATTTCCTTATGAACATTCCCAATTTCGATCTGGACGTGGTCATCGAAGGTGACGGCATCCGATTCGGCAAAGCCTTAGCGCAAGAGCTCAAAGCGGAATGGACCATTCATGAACGATTTGGCACCGTCTCGATCGCGCTCCCCAAGACGCTCAACATTCCCCACATGCATCATCTGGACATTGCCACCGCCCGAACAGAATATTATGAATACCCCACCGCGCTGCCGACCGTGGAACGCAGTTCTATTAAAAAAGATCTCTACCGGCGCGATTTCACCATCAATGCCCTGGCCATTCGCTTAAACGGCACACCCGGCGAACTGCTGGACTTTTTCGGGGGCCGCCGGGACATCAAGGATAGAATCGTTCGCGTCCTTCACAGCCTCAGCTTCGTGGAAGATCCCACCAGGGTCTTTCGAGCCATTCGCTTCGAACAGCGGTTTGGTTTCCAGATCAGTAAGGAAACTCAGCATTTCATTCAACAGGCCCAAACCATGGAACTGTTTCACCGGCTCTCCGGCACACGATTGGGGAATGAACTGATCCATATATTGGAAGAACCCGAGCCGGCTAAAGGCATTCAGCGATTGAGTCAATTTAAACTCTTCCCATTCATTCATCCCAAGCTGCATTGGAAAGAACCGGCTCCAACGCTATTTGCATCCGGCGAAAAAATCCTGGCCTGGCATGAGGTGGAAAGCGCCAAACCAGATACCGAGCGATGGCTGCTCTATGCCCTGGCCTGGTTCGAATCGTTGGGCAACACCGAGTTAGTCAAAACCTGGAAACGATTAGGATTCCCGCAACGAACCACAGCAACCGTCGGAGAGTTCTTACAGGCCCAGTCTACGTTGATAAGAACCCTCAACAGAAAACACCTGGCTCCGTCCGAAATCTACGACCTCCTTAAGCCATGGCCGAAGGAAGTCGTGCTGTTTCTCATGGCCAAGGCGCAAAGCAAGCCGACGATTCATGCGGCCATGGAACGGATTCGGGACTATCTCACCACGTTTCAACATGTCGTCATCACCGTAACGGGTCACGACCTGGAAGACATGGGCCTTCCCAAAGGTCCGGCCTATCGGCGGGTGCTCGATCGCATCTTCAAAGCCAAGCTGGATAGCCTGGTGGTCACACAGGAAGATGAATATCGACTCGCCAAAACATTTATCCAACAAGAAACTGCATCAGGAAGCCATTCCAAATCCCCTTCCGTTGTTAGGAAAGGCAGCGGGAGGTAGCCTTCCCGTTGGCTCCCCCGGCAAGCGTTTTCATCCCTCCCCATGCACCAGCTTTCAACGTCCACCACACCGTCTCGAATCCGCTGGCGAATTCTTCTTCTGCTCCTCTTCATCAGCATCATCACCTACATCGACCGGGTGAATATTTCTGTCGCAGCCCGCCAAATGATGCCGGCACTCGGACTCACCGATCTGCAAATGGGCCAAATCTTTTCGGCCTTTGTCTTTGGCTACGCCCTCTTTCAAATCCCCGGCGGATGGCTGGGAGATCGATGGGGACCACGCCGGGTGTTGACCTTCGCGGTCATCTGGTGGTCGATTTTCACCGCGCTGACGGCTGTCGCTCCCACGCTCCCACTAGCCAGTTTGATCGGGATCATGGGTTCGCTCATGGTCGTGCGATTCCTCATCGGCATCGGCGAAGCCGCCGCGCTGCCAAATTTCAATCGGGCTGTTGCGAACTGGCATCCCCCGAATGAACGGGGCTTAGGCATTGGCATCACCATCGGCGGGATAGGCGTGGGCTCGGCCCTCACGCCTCCGATCACCGCCTGGATCATGGTCAATTATGGCTGGCAAACGGCCTTCTATGTCGCAGGCGGATTGGGTATTGGCATCGCACTTTTGTGGTACTGGTACGCAACCGATCATCCCCGGCAACATCCACATGTCAACAACGCCGAAGCCGAACTCATCGAAGGATCGGAATCCCTACCCTCCTCTCCTGCTCCCTTGGAAGGACGATCCGGCAAAGCCTGGGGAAAGGTCCATGATGTCTTCACCGAATTTGAAACACGGGAAGGACTGGCTCCAGCTTCAGAGGTAAAAGGCAACGGGACCGGCGGGAAGAAAGACACCTCCTCCTCCATCTCCACACGGAAAGGAAGGAAAAGCGAACCAGCATCCACTCCGAAATCGAAGACTCCCACCGTTCCCTGGAAAGCCATCCTCACTACCCCGACGGTCTGGTGGCTCACGCTCAGCTACACCTGTCTCGGGTACGTGGCTTATGTCTATATGTCCTGGTTCTATCTCTACCTCGTCAACGTGAGAGGCTTTGCCATTCTCCAAGGCGCCTTCTTCGCTTCGGCGCCGTTCATCGCCATGGCCATCTTCTGCCCGTTAGGAGGATGGGTCACGGATCGTCTCACCGAAAAATACGGGGTCAATCGTGGGCGTGCGAGCGTAGGAGGAGCAGGGATGATCCTGGCGGCACTCTCCATCATCATCGGCGCCAATATCGAAGCGCCCTATGTCGCGATCGGCTTCCTCTCCCTTGGCGCAGGGTGGCTCTACTTCACCGTTGGGCCGTTCTGGTCATCCACCACGGACTTATCCAAACCCTATGCAGGGACACTCTCAGGCCTCATGAACACCGGCGCCAACCTGGGCGGAACCCTCTCGCCAACATTGACGCCCTGGCTGGCGGACACTTTCGGCTGGTCGGTCTCGCTCGGCATCGCCGCCGGGATAGCGCTTATCGGCGGATTGTGCTGGACCCGCATTCGACCAGAATTAGGATTAAAATCCTAATACGAGCCAGGCC
>CABVRQ010000062.1:0-2054 GCA_902500695.1 uncultured Nitrospira sp.
CCGGCAATTTCCAGTTACTATAATTGTGCGTCCAAACAGGGAGAAAGTTATTTGAAACCAATACAGGGTTTTTGCTGGTAGCTAGATCGCACGCTGTATCTTAAAGTGGATGGTCCGTACCGCTGCCGACTGGTTGGGATGGACTATTTAAACATGAACCACCATATTAAGCCTGCTGTCTGATGGCCTCCATTGGGAGAAGAATGCCAAGATGAATGTGCAAGCCCTACAGAGCCGCATCGAAGGAAAAGTCACGACGGCAACCGACGCCGGGTACGAACAGCTTAGGCGCTCGCTCATTTGGAATCAGTTGACGCCGGGGCGGTACCCGCAGATAGTCGTACAAGTCGCGAATGAGCATGATGTCGTCGAGGCCGTCCGGTTTGCCCGCTCCGAAAATATGAAAGTCGCGGTGCGTGGCGGGGGGCATAGTTGGGTGGGGTTTCCGCTGCGCGACGGGAGCCTGTTGATTGACCTCGGGCGCCTTGACCAGATTTCGATTGACCCCCAGGCTCGCATGGCGACGATTCAACCGGCGGTGACGGGGCGAGAACTCACCCGGCAGTTGGCCGCGCATGGGCTGGCTTTTCCCGTTGGGCATTGCCCGTCGGTTCCCCTGAGCGGTTTTTTACTGAATGGGGGGCTGGGCTGGAACTCTAATGCCTGGGGACCGGCGTGCTTTAGCGTCGAAGCCGCTCACGTCGTCATGGCCGATGGCACCCTCGTCGTCGTAAACCAGGAGGAACATGCCGACCTGCTTTGGGCCATTCGCGGGGCCGGGCCTGGCTTCTTCGGGGTCGTGACCCAATTCGTGCTCAAGCTGTATCCGGTGCCACGTGCCATTACGACCAGCACCTACTATTACCCGTTGTCACGTATGGAAGAGGTCGGCGCGTGGGCGGCGAGCATTGCCAGACAGTTGCCGCGAGAAGTGGAACTGGCACTGTTCTACGCGCAGGCGCCATCCGCCTATTCCGAACCGTGTCGATCAAGCAATGGCTTTGTGTGTATCCTGACTGCGACGGCGTTTCTCGATTCTCAACGTGAAGCCGACGAGACGCTCAGTCTTCTGGAAAATTGCCTCGTTCTATCCGAATGCTTGGGGAAGGAAGTGTTCCAACCGACCCCGCTAGACGCCTTGCTTGATAAGGGTGGGATGTTGTGGCCGGAGCGTCATCGCTGTCTGGCCGATACGTTTTGGTCGAACTCTTCCCCTGCACCGCCGCTGACGACGATGCGTGAGTACTTTTTGCACGCGCCGTCATCGAAGTCACTGGGAGTGTGCGTGTTTGCCACTGGTGCGGAGGATAGTCCGGCGGTGCTGCCCGATGCCGCATTCTCCATGACAGCCGGGACATTGCTCCTCTGCTATGCGATTTGGGAGCAGCCGGAGGATGATGGCGTGAACGCGGCCTGGCATCGGGAGATCGTAGCAGCGCTGGACCCGTTTGCGGTTGGGCATTATGTGGGCGAGTCCGATATTATAGCGAGACCGGGACGTGGCGAGTGGTCGTTCGCGCCTGCGAACTGGCAACGCCTCCGTTCCCTTCGCCGCACCTACGACCCGGATGGTCTCTTTCACGAACCCTTCAGCGCAGGCTGACGATTAAGGATTGTTATCACCCTATGCCAGACCAACAAAAAGCCACCAACCGGGGAACGCAGACGATCATTGGCAAGTTGTCCGGGAAGACGATCGTCATCCCCGATGTGAATGTCCCACCCATGCCCGCCCTGGCGCCTCCTGGCGTGATTCACAATGGCACGAAAATGGAGAACTTCGACGAGATCGATTCCTCCAAAGGCTATCCCGATGTGCGGAGTTTCAGAAGAAAGTTCGGGCTGATTATCCCCGCTACGAATACCAGCATGGAACATGAACTGTGGAGCATCATCTGTAAGAACCAGGGACCGGACGGGTTACTCGGGGTCGGCCTTCACACGGCGACCGTCATGACGTCGAAGCCGAGATTGGAAACGGAAGAGGATTTGCGGGCGTATAAAAAACAGTTCCTGGGCGGCCTGCGAGCAGCGGTGGATGTGGCGTTGTTGGC
>CABVRQ010000062.1:2154-23211 GCA_902500695.1 uncultured Nitrospira sp.
GCCATCGTCCAGTGTGGAACGAATATGAGCCTACTTGATGTGACGGAGAAGTTGGAGCCGGTTATCGGAATTCCGATCCTGGGGATCAACGCGGTGACCTTCTGGTACGCGCTACGGGAAAACGGATTCGTAGGACCGTTGACGGGCGCGGGGAGATTATTGCAAGAGTTCTGAACCGCTCTTGAGTCACATCTTTTTTTAGCTACATTCGCCCATCGAGTAGAAAAATTGTTCTTTCGTAATTTTGCCATTCTCGACGGTGTAGAGACCCATTTCATCCATAGTCATACGCTTGCCAGTGTGCTTGGGCGTCACGTCGTAGGTAAAATGGGCAATGAACTGGTCACCGTTTGGGTACGGTCCCTTCACCTCGCCTCCATGAACTTCATGGTTTTCCATCCACCAGGTGTTCTTGCCTTTAATCGCCTCAATGCCCTGTTGGGTTTGCCCGATGTTCGGCATGGCCGCTGCCTCAACACTCACAATGTTGGGGCTATACAATTTATCGATGGCCTCTGGGTTCTTTCCTTGCTGACACAGTTTGACAAGCTCTTTTCCGATTTCCATGGCTGACATCATGATACCTCCTGATTAAAGATGGACATGCGTGAAACAATGAAACTGAGTTGATTGTGGATATGTGGTTTTCCCTGTCACGATGAACGGGGCACGTCCGGATCGAACGTTTGCAAACAGAACTTACAAGGGGGGAGCTGAGAAGATAACGTGGCAGTTATTGGATTCATCCTAATCTCTACTTTGATACGAGTGCAAGGGGTGGTTTGAGAAACCGCTGCTCCCAGAGAGCTATCTCAAGGAGGTCATGAATCTTAAAGGGCAAGCAATGGGTTGTGAAAGATTTGTGGCCACTCATTTATTAGAATGTTGTAGGGTGAGGTTTTCCCAATTGGCCTGAACGATCCTATGAGCGAATACGTTGAATTTCTGAAAGAGGTGTTCGAGGAGTTCGGACCCATTCATCCCCGACGGATGTTTGGTGGTTACGGCCTCTTTCATAAGGGGTTGATGTTTGGCCTGGTGGCGGATGATGTGTTGTATCTCAAGGCCGATGAGACGGTGTCCCCATTCTTTGTTGAACGGGAGTTGGAGCAATTCAGCTACGAAAAACAGGGGAAGTCCTTCAAGATGTCGTACTACATGGCACCAGAGGAAATTTTTGACGATCCAGGAGAAGCGAAGGGCTGGGCTGTTCGATCGTATGAGGCAGCCGTTCGCGCACAGAAGCCGGTGAAGAAATCTCAGAGGGAAAAGAAAAAATCATGACCCGGCACCGTAAAACTGTTGCATGGATCATTGTCTGCCTGATGATGTTCGGGTTCGCGGCAGGCGCCGGGGCTACGGTTAATCCCGATCTTCTTCATAAAACCCTGACTCATGGCGGTCTTGAGCGGACCTATTTCCTTCATTTTCCCAATGGTGTGTTGTCTGATGTGCCACAGCCCCTGGTGTTTGTCCTTCATGGTGGCGGTGGATCAGATGCCAAGACCATGGCGCACCGGACAGGGTTGAATAGCATCGCCGACCGGGAGGGGTTTCTGGTCGTCTATCCCGCCGGCATTGATGGGCAATGGAACGATGGCCGGGGCAAAACCTTTCGCCGTGCCAAGGACAACACCGGTGTCGATGACGTCGGGTTTATCTCCTCCATCATTGACCTCCTTGTGAACGAAGGTCAGGCTGATCCAGACCGGATCTATGTGATGGGTCTGTCCAATGGCGGCATGATGACCTTACGCATCGGTATTGAGCTTGGGGCGAAGCTGGCTGCCGTCGCATCCGGGATTGCTAACCTTCCGGTCCGTCTTTCCGGGAAACGACCCGTTCAGCCGTTATCTGTTTTGATGATGAATGGGACCGACGATCCACTGGTGCCGTGGGATGGAGGCCCAGTACATGTCTTGGGCAAAGATTACGGGGAAGTGCTCTCCACTGAACAGACGGTCCAGTACTGGGTGGATCGTGCAGGCCTGCCGTCATCGCCAAGCAGGCGCATGCTGCCTGATACTGTCCCATCCGACGGATGCAGAGTGGAGGTCGTGGCTTACAATAAGGAGGGCGAATCACTAGAAGTCATTTTATACGCGATGAAAGGCGGCGGTCACAATCTTCCTGGCGGCAATACTCCGGATCGGCCACGCTTAGTTGGCCGCAAGTGTTTGGACATCAATGGGGCAGAAGTGATTTGGGAGTTTTTTAAGAAACATTCCCGAGCGACCCAAGGCGATCCAACAACTGTCCCTATGCCTCGACACTGAACGGATCCCGCGCCTGTCGCTGCCCTCCAATCGCTTGCGTGAAGCAACAGTATGGTTTAGATGCAATCAAAACTCCCTTGCCTCCCCGGGGAGAGGGTGGGGTGAGGGTGCAGGCTCATCGAATAGCTCGTTCAATATAGAATCAGTTCCATGCCACAAAAATTTTCCTATTTTGCTTATGGGTCTAATATGTGCTCTAAGAGGCTCCGTGAGCGAACGCCCTCGGCGCAGCCAATCGGGGTCGGCTCTGTCAGGGAGCATCAATTGCGATGGCATAAGAAAAGCTGGGATGGATCAGGGAAGTGCGATGTTTTTTTCACGGGAGAACCGGATCATCAGGTGCATGGCGTGCTGTTTGAAATTTCTGAGTCTGAAAAAGAAAGGCTGGATACCGTCGAGGGATTGCATTTTGGTTATGAAGAAAAAACAGTGGAGGTGATCACCACATCTGATCTTGTCTTAGCTGTCACCTACTATGCAACAGTGATTGATGAGGAGGTCAGGCCCTATGAGTGGTACAAACGGTACGTGGTCGAAGGAGCCATCGAATACGGTCTTCCTGAAGACTATGTGCAATGGTTGAAGTCTGTTGACGCCATAAAAGATCCGGTCCAGGATCGACATCAAAGAGAAACACGCATCTTTGAGGGTAGCTGATTTTGTTGGCTGGAGGTATGAGCGGAGGACGCCAAGGCGTGATTCGCTGAACCGTAACATTAGCCTACCTGCCACTCTGAACTCATGGGAGACCACGACATGCCATACGTGAATATTCAGATTACGACGGGGGCCTCCAGAGAGCAGAAGGCCGAATTGGTCAAAGACGTGACCGATTCCCTGGTTCGTGTATTGGGGAAAAATCCTGAGCACATCCATGTTGTGATTCAGGAGATCAATGAGGAGGACTGGGGGTTCTCCGGACTTCTGACTGATGAATGGAAGAGGCAACAGGGCCACTCGCCCTCAAGTAAAGGGCAATGAACCTGCGTGAGGCGCCATCGCCATTGACTCTAGGTGTGAATTGTCTGAGCGATCCTGCTATGTTAGCAACACTTCCAGGAGGCAACAGGACCTATGGACATCACCTTACGAAATGGTGGCCCTTCCGATGCCGAAACGTGCGGCTCGATCTGCTATGAAGCGTTTAAGGCCATAGCCGAACAACATCATTTTCCTCCAGATTTTCCTGCTCCCGATATCGCTGTCCAATTATTTTCTCACCTGTTCTCGCGTCCTGACCTTCATTCAGTTGTGGCTGAAGTGAACGGACGAATCGTGGGGAGCAACTTCCTTTGGGAGAATACCGTCATTGCCGGTGTCGGTCCGATCACCGTGGACCCGGCGGTTCAAAATGGGACCGTGGGCAGACGTCTGATGGAGCATGTATTGGGGCGGGCGCAGGAGATTCGTTTCGCCGGAACCCGGTTAGTGCAGGCGGCGTATCATAATCGTTCACTGTCTCTCTACACCAAGCTGGGGTTCAATGCCCGTGAACCGCTTTCCACGATTCAAGGGCCGGCCCTTGGTCTGGCGATACCCGGCCACGCCGTCCGTCCGGCGGTCGAAGAGGATTTGCCGGGTTGCAATCGGTTGTGTATTCAGGTCCACGGCCACGACCGGAAAGCCGAATTACTGGACGCCATCACACAACAGACGGCCACTGTGGTCGAACGCGAGGGTCGCATTACCGGATATGCCACTCTGGTTGGTTTTTTCGGCCATGCGGTCGCCGGGGACAATGAAGACCTGAAAGCGCTCATTGGTGCGGCTCCCGGTTTTCCCGGGCCGGGATTCCTGCTTCCAACGCGCAATGCTGACCTGCTTCGCTGGTGTTTGGAGAAGGGCCTGCGGGTGGTTCAGCCCATGACTCTCATGAGTATGGGTTTGTATCACGAACCCGACGGGGCTTTTCTGCCTTCCGTGGTGTATTGACAGAGGACGGGCGTGGCTTGGGTCTTCCGCAAACGTTGCTCTTGATTAGGATTCACACGTATGGCAACTCCTGCAGGATTATGATGCCATCAGTTTCATGACGAAAGAACGATCAAAGCTGGAATTTATACGCCAGGGCATACGGACACCCTGGAATTAATGAGAGTGAACCTGTATGCAGCCCCATGATCCGAGCCATCCTTTCATAAGGAATACTGCCATGAATCCAAACAGAGCCCTTTGGGAAAAAGGTGACTTTACGCGTATTGCCGCCACCATGCGGGAAAGCGGAGAGGCGCTCGTTCAGCGAATCGGCATTACTAAAGGGCTCAAGGTTTTGGACCTCGGATGCGGCGATGGCACAACCGCATTGCCTGCGGCAAAACTTGGAGCCGAGGTGTTGGGAGTCGATATCGCGAGCAATCTGGTCGAGGCAGGGAATACGCGGGCCAGGGAGCATGGCCTCGCTAACTGCGCGTTTCAGGAAGGCGATGCGTCCGAATTGCACCAGTTGCCGGATCAGGCGTTTGACCTCGTCCTGAGTATCTTTGGGGCGATGTTTGCACCCAATCCGTTTGCGGTGGCCAAGGAGCAAGTGCGGGTGACCCGGCCGGGTGGCCGGATCGTGATGGGAAACTGGATTCCGAATGATCCGACGTTGGTCGCGCAGATTTTGAAGATCAGCTCAAGCTACACGCCGCCTCCGCCTGAGGGATTCATCAGCCCGATGACGTGGGGAGTCGAGAGCCACGTGGTTGAGCGATTTGCGGGTGCGGGAATTCCGGTCGAGAACATATCCTTCACACGGGACACGTTTACGTTCAATCATCCAGGTGCCCCCTCAGCATTTGTCGATGACTTCAGAAAATACTACGGCCCAACCATGAATGCCTTCGAAGCCGCCGAAAAGAACGGCCGGGCCGCTGACCTCCATCAGGAATTGGAAGAGTTGTTCCACACCCAAAATACCAGCCTGCGCAAAGGTTCCACCTCCATTTCTGCAACATTTTTGCGTGTGACCATTGCGCTTTGAACGGGTCGCGCACGGGGACCATGGGGGTTCAGTCTGGATTGGGAGCGGTCCTTCAAGGATGGCGTTGGAGTCATTTGAATATGGAATTGAACAATCGAATGCTATGACCGGGTGTATTGAGTTTCTCCCTAATCTGTTGGGCCTGTGGCTCATCGCGTAGGAGACAAGGTGAACGAAATCAGCGCATTCGTGTCGGAGTATGGCGGGATTGTCTTGTTTGCCATCGTCTTTGCCGAACAAATCGGCCTTCCGATTCCGGCCATTCCGGTGTTATTGGCAGCTGGCGCGCTGGCGGGTGCCGGACAGATGGATCTCAGTGTCGCAATTCTCCTTTCGATTGCGGCCTGTCTGGCTGGCGACGTGGTCTGGTACGAGTTGGGGCGGCGTCGAGGACGGCAGGCCCTCAGCCTTCTTTGCCGCATTTCGTTGGAACCTGACTTTTGCGTGAGACGGACCGAGAATTTTTTCACCCGTCACGGGATTCGCGCGCTGATTCTCGCCAAATTTCTTCCTGGTTTGAGCACGCTCGCGCCGGCGATGGCCGGTCTTTTTGGAGTCAGATTCCCTCGTTTCCTGGGCTATGACGGATTGGGCGCGGGGCTCTGGGCGCTGACGTTTGTATTGCCGGGGTATGTCTTCAGCGACGAGATCGAAGCTATTGCCGCGCAACAATCCCGTGCGGGTCTGTTCTTCCTGGTGGCGCTGGGCATCGGTCTCGTGGCCTACATTGCGTATAAGTTTGCCCACCGGCAATGGGTCTTGCGTGAGTTGCGGATGGCCCGCATGACGGTGGACGAGCTGAAAGGGATGATGGATAACGGCCATGACGTTTTTGTGGTGGACCTGCGGGGGGCATTGGATCACGAAGCGGATCCATTTACGATTCCTGGCGCTCTCCGCATGACCGCAGAGGAGATAGAAAAGCGGCATTCCGATATCCCGCGACACCGTGATGTGATTCTGTTCTGTGCCTGCCCGAACGAGGCGACTGCCGCCCAAATGGCGTTATTGTTGCGACGGAACGGCATTACTAAAGTCCGACCTCTTGCCGGAGGTATCAACGCCTGGCGGGAACGGAACTTTCCGCTTGAGGCGCACACTGTGGTCGCCCCCACCGGTCTTCTGGCCGAGTGAGCCTGGTTGTCCTGAAGATCGGACGCTACGAACAATACAACCTGAGTCATGGTTCTCTCTCACAATTGAACTGCCATAAATAATGTGGACAAAAGGAGAAGAGTATGGCCATAACCGACCTTCAATCTATCGCCTTTCCAACCCTCGACGAATTCCAAATCGGCGAGCTCAGTCGTTGTGCCGCCGCCACGCCAAAGTTGTATCGGGACGGAGAGGAGCTTTTTGCCGTCGGTGAGCGCAACTCGAAATTCCATGTCATCAACTCAGGTCAGGTCGAAATCCTCGACCACTCCGGCGAGATCCTTCATGTCGGTCAGGGGAACTTCGCCATTTAAGGTTGGAAGATTCCACCGCAACTGCATTTACGCAATCCACAGACGTCAATGGCATCGTATGGGAAAATTTTACGGATGAACCGCAGGCAGTTGAGTTCGAAGGGGCTTGGCCCGGAACGGAGTATGTCCCGAAAACGGATTTATAGCAAAATGTGTCTATTGAGTCCGTTCTGCAGAATTCTCTCTTGGAATCGACAGGTTTTGTATATACCCTGCTCAGTCGCAGACTCTAACCGGCGGAAAAAATCCATTGTTATGGTGAGTCGAATTGTCTCCGGCGGACAAACGGGGGCTGACCGGGCGGCTCTTGATTTCGCGCTAAACGCAGGCATTGAATGCGGCGGGTGGGTTCCGAATGGGCGGATGGCGGAATACGGCGTCATTCCCGCACGTTACCCGAACCTCGTCGAGACAGAATCCGACGATCCGGGGATCCGGACTGCGCATAATGTGCGGGACTCAGATGCTACGTTACTCATCACCCGTGGGGCACCGACCGGAGGGTTGGAATGCACGGTTGAAGCCGCTATGCGCCTCGGGAAGCCTATTCTTCATGTCGATCTCCTTGGAGAATCGGTTGAACAGGTCGTGCTCCAATTGTGCCAGTGGTTACGAGATCTTCATCCGGTCATCCTGAATGTGGCCGGGTCCAGAGCCAGCGAAGACCATGAAATCTATACCCTTACCAAAGCGCTGCTGGAAGGAGCCATCCTCCCCGGAAGAAGAAAGCGCAAGGGGCGTATCGACTTTCTTCTGTGAACTGCGTCGATGACGGTCAGAGCCCAGGCTTCTCAGGAAGTCTTACCTTTCCCCTGAATCGCCGACTTGGATGAAGCCGGAAGATTTCCTGGTGGTCGGGTCGGCGTAAAAATCTATGCCTTCGTGAGGGAGTGACGAACCCATCTCCCGTCTTTTCTTTCAAAATTCTTCTGTCCTTCAGTGCCTCCGGCTCATGTGGGTTACATCGCATTGAAACGGTTTAGGAATACTTTTGTGTTTCATCCTGTCAGAACATGACATTTCAATTTGAGAATACACGTGAGATCCTCTGGCTTTTTAGGAAGTAATTTCCCGGAGAGCATAACTAAGGTTTCGATGATGTTCATTCGTTAAATAAATCATTTCCCAATTGTACTTGTTGCAAAATTCGTTAACAGCTTCAACCACTCCGTACCGTTCTCTTTTAAGCCATTGACCCGTTACATAATCATGCCCAGCTATAATACCGCCCGTTTTAACTTTTTTTCGACAAATCTCTAATTCTTTCGCGACATTTTTATATCCATGATCTGAATCTAAATAAACCCAATCAAACAATCCGTCTTCAAACTTTTCAAGTTCTACGGTGGAAATTCCCTGACAGATCATCACCTCTCCTGAGCTGAGTTCCTTCTTGAAGAGGTCTTCTACTATTTTCTTGTGAGACTTGTAGAATTCATTACCCCATGAATCAATTAAGTACAGTTTTTTGGGCTGTGTTACGGCTAAAATCTTTTCAGAGTATTTCCCTCGTGAAACACCCACTTCACCAACAATGGAATGCTTGGGTAAAAAGTTTAGAAGTGTCGGCTTATCAGTCAATACCTTCAAATTCATCATCTGCTTCATTGTTAAGTCCATTTTAGGAAGGCTTTCCTCAATTTTTTCTGCGCTTTTGAAGTCAATTTCCCTCACTGTTTTCGCGAGGGTTTCCCATACCTGTGCTCTAAGTGTTGCAGGAAATAATTTAGAAAATTTTCTTAACAATTTTGCATTCCTTTCCAAGACGACATGCCCCTAATTAAGTAAGGTATTCAGGGGGGTAATTGCTGGATTTTATTATTTCTCGTATAATTTCTTACCGCATAAAAATCCCTCATACTGTAACTTTTTCAATAGAAAAATCAAGTTCCCTGGTGGTCCCCTTAATCTGAACACCTCAAGCCAACTTTTAAGTGGACAGTAACCCTAAGGGTTTTGCCACTTCGGCTATTGGTAACGGGGTAAAATATTCCGTATGCGGTGTTTGTCAATGTGTGTCTGATATGGGCAACTGATAGTGGAGAATGCCAAGAGCCGTTTCAGCCCTTGTTTGGCCTCACTCGGAATTTCATGGTCATGCAAATACATATTCTCAATTTTTACTGTCTGTCGACCAACCGATGCATGTTCCGAATAGCTGATAACAAGACGTGCGATGTGCCCGGCGGGAGCCACCAATGCAAGAGCGGGTCAAGGCAGTTCGGTCGCCATGGGCGGCACCTGCTATGTCAACGATGTGTACCAAGGATGCCAGTACAGCGATATGGAGGGTCTCAGGGAACGCTGCGTTTGTAAGAGGGATGCTGGCTGCGTTGAAGGGAAGTCCTGCGACGCAGGAACAGATTTGAATTTGAACTCGTGTCAGCCTCTCAAGGCCGACAACGAAACCGGTGATCTGGTGAGCAGCGGTCACCAGTGAAAGGCGGGTACTGCAAGTTCTCCCGCTGCTGCATTCCCATTTCGATGGCTATGGGGAGCCGGCAGTTCCGAGCCCAACCCCGCCTATCAAAATTTTGTGAACCGCTGCTTACAAGAGGCCGGGTACGAACCAACCGGATAAGCCGCAACAATCAGACGATTGTGATCGTGACAGATTTTCTCGCCATCAATCCTTCAGTACATAATACACACACATGAGTGGTCAGGTTTTAAACGGTTCTTTTTCAAGAGTGATTCGTTCAGAATTTCGAAAACTTTCCAGCCTCGATAGGGGTAAGCTCTCATGATTTTCCCATGGGGTTGTTGATGAAAGGTTCCTGAATAGGGTTGCTTCTCCCAAATGGGTAAGGAGCAGGGGGTTAATAGGGTTGTGTCTAAATCGAAACCTGGTTGGTGATCTTAGCCTAGATGTTGGGTTAGGGAGTGATTGGTTGGACCGCCTGGCTTTCTTGTGCCAATTTGGTCTCTAAAAATAATGCTTGTTCCAGTGACCGGAAAAATTTCTGGTAGGGTTCCGGATCTTCGACGGCCCGCAAATAAAACTGAGCGCTTGCCCGCACGACCAATTGTTTTTCGTTTCGCGGTCGTACCGTGACGGTGAGCCGAACTAAATCATTGCGGTGCCAGAACGGTCCCCATGAGAGATAGGTTTTGCTGAAAACGAGAAGACTCTGGTCGTCGTAGAGGTGGTATAAGGGGTCATAGCCATAGTCGGATCGCTCAAGGGGCGCAAAGTATTTGCCGGACACAATACCGAGTTCTTCGTCAAGAACCTCCAACTGAAAATTCAGATCCTGCATCGTGGAGAGGATGGCTTTGAGTATGGTTCCACGATCGGTCATGTCAAATATGCGGCTTTGGGCCGCTCGTAATTTGACCTGACTGGCTTCGGACATCCAGATCTGTTCCCGCGCATCCCACTGATTTTCATGTCGCGACTCATATGGAGTGAGGCAACCCTGAAGAAGCAGTCCTACAGCGAGGAGGCAACCGATAGGTAGGGCCGTCGCAAGATGTTTCAGATCGCAATGCATGAGGATATCCACTCCGGACTATTCTTTGTTAATAAACAGAGAGCGCTCCAATGTGGCGAAAAAATTCTGGTAGACTTTTGGGTCCTCAATCGGTTTGTTGTTGTAGATGGCATTCGCCCGGATCATCATGTGTCCTTCGGTCTGGGGTCGCACGGTGACCGTTATTCCCATGACATCAGTATAATTGGGTTCCGCAAAACGGGCTGCAGTGACGAGTCCCATGGGTTCATTGGCGCGCTCGATGATGAACCCGAGATCTTGGAGGGCCGCAACCACCCCGCGCATGGCTTGGGAAGGATCCGTGGCCTCAAAGGAACGTGATTGATAGCTGCGCAGTTTCATTTGCGCGGCGGTTGGTGCTAATAAATCCGGCCCGGGTTGTGGCGGTGCACATGCCTGGAGTAATAATCCCCCGGTTAAGAGAAGTGCAATCCAGACAGCTTGCTTGTGTTTCATACGTCCTCGCTCAAATGGTGAACGCTTCTAAAAAGACGGCTTTGGATAGTTTGAAAAAAAATTCCTGGTAAATCAGCGGATCCCGGATCATCTCCATTTTTTGTTCACCTGGAGGAATATACTGCCGATCGGCTTGTCCGTCTCCCTGCCACACCACCCGGTAGAACATGATTCGCACTTCGTGTTTTGTGCCATCCTGGTTGATGGGACGGGCGATAAGGACGGCCGCGATTTTTTGGTGAAGATCTACCGGCATCCTGAAGTTCCCTAAGGAGAGGAGCCCCATAAAGAACCGGCTGAAGTCTTGCCCATATTCCCTGGCGCTTCGTTCTTTGGTCGCGCGTAGAAATCCCATTTGACGTACGCTTTCCTCGATCTGGAGCCCAAGATCCTGCAAGACGGCAGCCGATGCGGAGAGGAGTTCATTTTCATTTGACGTTTCAAAGACACGAATCTGCATCGCCCGGTTTTGCGAACTTTCAGGCGACAGTTGAAGGAGCTCTGCGGGTTGGGTCGGCGTTGTACAGCCATTGTTGAGGGCCAGAAGGGCCAGCAGTGTCCCCCATCCCACCCATCTCATTTTTTTTGACATGGCAGGGGGTTCAGAACTGCGTCGAGTTGTAGGCAAAGTCCCGCACCTTTTTTTCTTCGTCATACTTAATGATAATGGTGAGGGTTCGCTGGCGGGATGAGCTGGAACTGTCTTTAGAATTTGCGCCAAGAATGATTATGGTTCCGAAGGAGGATGAACTCGTGTCAACTCTGTCGGTAGAGACCTTATCGTAAATCCACACTTCCCGCCGTTTGTCATCTGTCGTCACAATATTGGGAGATCCCAAAATTTCGGCCACTTGTGCCGCACTCATTCCCGTTTTAATTTCCCCCTGGACTTTCCCCACAGTCAGACGCTCATCGGGAATTTCTGCCTTCTTGTTGCCTCCACAGCCCGATAATCCCAATAGGAGGCACATTCCAATGATTATTGGTATGGTTTTCATATGGTTGCTCCTTTTTAATTGTTCCCATATCTTTGGACGAAAATTTTTCCGAACAGCCCCGGCATGGATGGAAAGGTTCCCGAGTAAGACTGCTCCTTTCCCATCTTAAAAAACTATGGTGCTGATGAGGTCTGAACTTGTATTACCTCTCTGTTGTCCTTTATTTTTTCGCTGGTTCATCTGGTTGAATCAGAGACGGAGGACGTTGAGACACCAAGTCAGCGTAAAAGTCCTTGCCTTCGTGATTGATGACGATGAAGGCGGGAAAATCTTCCACTTCGATTTTCCACACCGCTTCCATCCCGAGATCCTCAAATTCGAGAACTTCCACTTTTTTAATACTATGTTCGGCCAGCCGCGCGGCGGGACCGCCGATGGATCCCAGATAAAACCCACCATGCTTTCCGCAAGCTTCGCGCACTTGCTTGGAGCGATTGCCTTTGGCCAGCATGACCATACTGCCGCCTGCGGCTTGAAACTGATCGACGTAGGAATCCATGCGTCCGGCTGTGGTGGGGCCGAACGAGCCTGAGGCATGACCTTTGGGTTTTTTAGCGGGTCCCGCATAATAGACCACATGATCTTTCAGGTATTGTGGCAAGCCTTTTCCGGCATCCAACTGTTCTTTCAGCCGGGCATGGGCGATATCCCTGGCAACCACGATGGGACCGGTGAGGGAGAGGCGTGTGGCCACGGGATGTTTGCGAAGTTCTGCCAGAATGTCTGCCATCGGCCGATTTAAGTTGATTTTTACGACATGTCCATCCAGGTCTTCGTCTGTCACATCGGGTAGATATTTCGCGGGGTTGGTTTCGAGCTGTTCCAGAAAGATGCCCTCCTTGGTGATTTTTCCGAGGATTTGTCGATCGGCCGAGCAGGATACACCCAAGCCGACCGGGCAGGAGGCTCCGTGTCGTGGCAAGCGGATGACTCGCACGTCGTGAGCGAAGTACTTTCCCCCGAATTGCGCACCGATACCGGTCTCGGCGCAGAGTTGAAGAATTTGTTTCTCCAAGTCGAGGTCCCGAAAGGCGCGGCCCTGGTTGTTGCCTGAGGTGGGCAGATCATCCAGGTAATGACAACTGGCCAGTTTCACGGTCTTCAATGTGAATTCTGCAGATAGGCCACCCACGACAAAGGCCAGATGATATGGCGGGCAGGCCGAGGTGCCTAAGGTCCGAATTTTTTCCGCCACAAACGCGAGCAGGGATTTGGGATTTAAGAGGGCTTTGGTTTCTTGATAGAGAAAGGTTTTATTCGCGGAGCCGCCGCCTTTGGCAATGAATAAAAAATGATACTCCGATCCCGGCTTGGCATAGAGGTCGATTTGAGCTGGAAGGTTCGTCCCGGTATTTTTTTCCGTGTACATGTCGAGTGGGGCCATCTGGGAATACCGCAGGTTGCGCGTATCGTAAGCTTCAAAAATCCCGCGGGAAAGGGCTTCAGCATCATCGCCGGTGGTGAAGACCTGTTGCCCCTTATATCCCATGGCGATGGCCGTTCCGGTATCCTGGCAGCCTGGCAGAACGCGGGCAGAGGCGATGTTGGCATTTTTGAGTAGTTCTATCGCGACAAACCGGTCATTTTCGGAGGCCTCCGGGTCTTCCAGTATTTTGGCCAACTGCGCGAGATGGCTTGGTCGCAATAAGTGGGCGATGTCATCCATGGCCTCGCGAGCCAGGAGTGTCAGGGCCTCGGGTTGGACCTTGACGAGTTCCTGCCCTTCACAGTTCGTGGTGGACACATAGTCCGACGTGAGTTTTCGATAGCTGGTCGTATCTGCTTGATGTTCAAATAATTTCTGGTACTGGAATTCGCCCATATTTGTCATTCCCTTCTTCTGTTTGTAACTCTAGGTATCCTCTTGCTATTCCACGGTAATCGCTGTCCGATCTGCTTGGCAATATCGTGCTCGTCGGATCGTTCATTGTGCGTCTTCTTCCATTGAAACCTCAAGTGAGTCTCGAGTTTTTGGGCTCCCGCACTTTGCTCTCTCCTCCGCGATTGGGAATGGGACATGTGAGGGTGGAAGTCCCTAGGGGGGCCGGTCGTGCGTTGTCCGGACCAGGTCCCTCCATTTTACTCCTGACCTTTTTTCGGAAAGGAAGGTGACTTCGTATGGATTTTCTTTTAATGTAGCAGGCTGCTGGAAGTCTTTATGATCATAATGGAGTGTGATTGCCCATGAAAGCCTTGATGTTCACCAATGAATTTCCCCCTTACACCTATGGTGGCGCCGGGGCTCACGTGGAGTATTTGAGTCGGGAATTATCGCATCTTCTTCCCGTTGAAGTCCGCTGTTTTGGCGATCAACATCTGGAGCAGGGCAATCTGAAGGTCGAGGGGATTCCCTTAGGAGAGACTCCGTTTGCAGCTCCTAAGCCGTTGCATTCGGTCCTGGGCGCAGTGCAGCGCTGTTGGCAAATGAATGCCGATGGGCTGGGCGCGGACCTGATTCATTGCCATACCTGGTATACCCATTTGGGCGGTATTATGGCCAAGCTCAATTACGGTATTCCACTCGTCATCACCACGCATTCATTGGAACCCCTCCGGCCATGGAAACGGGAGCAATTAGCCGGCGGGTATGATTTTTCTCTGTGGGTTGAAAAGACGGCCCTGGAGATGGCTGATGCCATTATTGCCGTTTCCGAAGGAACAAAGAAGGACATTCTTAAATTGTTTCAGGTTCCGGAAGAGCGGATTCATGTCATTCATAACGGGATCGATCTTCAAGAGTTTCGGAAGGTCCAAAGTCAAGAGGTGTTAATCCGATATGGGATCCCCACTGGGCAACCCTATGTCTTATTCGTGGGGAGGATGACCCGGCAGAAGGGGATCACCTATTTGATTCAAGCTCTCTCTTATTTAGATGAGGAGTTTCCAGTCGTCCTATGCGCCAGCTCTCCTGATACGCCGGCCATTGCGGCGGAGATGAAGGAGGCCCTTGACCAGATTTCGGCCCATCGAAAACATATTTATTGGATACCGGATATTCTCGACAAACCGAGTCTCATTGAGTTGTATTCTCATGCCGGGGTTTTTTGTTGTCCTTCTATTTATGAACCCTTCGGGATCATCAATTTAGAGGCCATGGCCTGTGAAGTGCCGGTGGTGGCTTCTGCCGTCGGGGGAATTCCTGAAGTCGTGGTGGAGGATGAGACGGGATTTTTAGTGCCGGTTGATCAATTTGAAGAAGCTCCCTTTAGCCCGAAAGATCCTGAGCGGTTTGCACAGGATTTGGCCGATCGTTTGAATCAACTGATGCGAGATTCTGAACTGCGGGTGCCCATGGGGCAGGCCGGGAGACGAAGGGCGGAAGAACTCTTTGGTTGGGACAAAATTGCTAAACGCACGAAGGCGCTGTACGAAACCGTTCTTGAGGCCAGTTAGGGCGTTGGGCTGTGAGGTCCCCGGGTGGAAGGGAATATGAAGAGGGGCCTTTCGTGTTGAGAGCTAAGCAGGGACCCCAGGGAACCGGGCATTCCTGGTGAAGGTTTGAGTCGGCGTGCACCCGGGTCTCTTACCCGGGATCGCAGCCTGTTTGAAACATGGCCTCAAGGCGCTGTACTTCTTCTTTGCGGCGGTGACGTTCTTCCACCAGCATGGAAATCATGGAATTCCAAAAGGAGACTTCAGCCTGTGACCCGTCCGTTAACCGTTGGTCTCTCCATTCCGTTGCAAAACGGGTATACACTCGAATTTCGCAATCGTTAAAACTTCTGAGCGATTCAAGCAGTTCGTCTTCAGCATGCATAAGTCAACCGGCCTTCCTGAAGTTGGAGATGTGAATGATGAATGTTGGTCACAGCGCGCATGAGAATGTGTATCGGCCATTCTTTGCGCGTTCCTTAGTGTGAGACGCATTCCTTGGAGGAGAAATTGTCGATGATGAAAATGTTATCAAGCGTTCACGTCTGTTATCGGTGGATCGGGCTTGGTGTGTTCTGTTTCATGCTTTGGGGTTGCGGCGAAGATCCCCGGCAATTATTTGAGACGGCCCAGTTCGAGGAGCAACAGCATAATCGCGTCCATGCTCAGGAATTATACGAGCAGATTATTCACCAACATCCTGAGAGTGAATTTGCCGAAAAAGCCCGGCAGCGAATAGAGGCCTGGAAGACAGAGAATCCGGAAGAGGGAAGGTGACGTGCGCGAACCGGTCAGGAGTGATGTTCAGGATCTACGCCGGTTCGATACATATATTCTAATCGCCTAATATCCTGGTCCCGCCGCATTCGCTCATCAATACACAGGTTCACGACGGTATTCCAAAACCCCGCCTCGGCCATTGAACCCGCTTCCATCCGTTGATCGCGGAATTCGCTGGAGAAACAGGTATAGCGCTGCAAATCGCTGTCGTCGAATTCCCGAAGGAAGTTCGGCAAATCTTCCGTATGAGGCATGGGTTCGTGGTGATGGCTCATCATGCAATCTCTTATGGAAAATATATCGGTGCGGGCCACCTGAATTCTTGAGGTTTTTTGGAGGATTTCTTCAGGAACCCGACGAGACTACTGCCATCGAAGCATGCCGTTCAGTGGAGAATGTGTTTATTGTGTGCAATTCTTGAGTGTTGGTTTCTGCTCGAAGGAGATTCCTCATATCGACCACACCATGATGGATATTCACAGAATGAGACAAGCGGACGGGGTTTACCGGACATCCCGGAAAAACGTAGGAGAAAATGTGGGTAGGCCAAATTCTACATGCAGGATAATCATGAGGACGCGAATAAAACTTCGCCATATTCCCATTTTGACAAATTTCCGGGAATCGGTGATGACCGTCAAAGGCAAAAGCCGTGGAGTCGTTCGTGTCAGGAGGGTCTGGCCAAACACAACATCCTCCAGTACGGCTTGCATGGGATATCCTCCCAACTGAGTAAAGAGGCCTTGTCTCACGAATAAGGCCTGATCTCCATAGACGATATGTGAATGTGTGCATCGGAGATTATCCAACCAGGAAATCATTCGTAACCGCCAATCTTTTCCAGAGAAGCGATGGCGGAATCCCCCCGCTTGATACGAAGGGTCGGAAGCGAGGTGGTGTAAATGTTGGAAGGCACTCCGAGGGAGTTGAGTGTCTGCATGGAGAAACAGGAGCCAATCATCGGCGGAGGCCTGTTGCTGGATCACGAATCGGGCGCCTGCATTCATTTGTGATGCACGTCCTTTGGGCGCCATACACCACGAAATTTGTGAATGCTGTTGGAGGATTTCAAGAGTGCGGTCGGTACTTCCTCCATCCACCACGATGACCCGGTAGGGTGTCGATTGGGAAAACACGGACTGGATGGTGCGCGGTAAGGCCTTCTCCTCGTTATAGGTGGGAATGATGACCCAAATCATCGGAATGTTTCGTGAGTGCCGTTTACCGGGCCGCGTGAAGATGGTTCGGCTCGAAGGGATTTTCCTGATACTGTTCTTGTAACCATACGGGAAGACTGCGTTGAAAGTCCTTCCAATATTCCTGAGGATCTTCCTGAATCGAATGGAAAGAGTCTTGTGCCGAAAACAGCATGGACTTTCCCAATTCCAGGTAAGGGGGAGCCAGATCCCGCATGTGGTCAATTGACGTATGACTGTCGTCCACCAGCCTCTTTATTGTCCGAAGTCCAAAGCCGTGATGGGCCTCTTCCTGTTGAAGGAGTATCCGGCGCAATTTGCGAAAGGGGGCGTCTCGTTTGAGGAGGCCCGTTTCCAGTCTTTGTAGAATGGCTTGGCCTAATCCCTCTAAAATAATTTGTTCCGCCAGGAGAGACTCCACAACATCTCCACGTGTCAGGGCAGATATGATGAGCCGGCGGTATTGGTTCATCTGGCCGGACATGATCAGAGATTGAGGACCTCGTGGAGCCAGCCATCGGATTGCCCATTGAAAGACCACCGCATGTCTTCCCTCCTGCTTGGCCTGGCCGGCGAGAAATCGTTGCATGCCTGGTTCCCTGACCAGGGTGGCCTGGCCTTTTGCGCAATCGTGGGCCAATTGTTCCCCCAGGACCATAAATTGGAGTAATTGGGCCAGGTGGACATCTTCGCCTGGTTTCACAAGCATATCAACGGGTTCTCCAGGCTATTGAGGTCTGCAACGCTTAGCTGGGCATGGGATCTCTGTTCAGAGGCTTCTCATCTCAGCAGGAAAAGGAGCATTGTTCCTGTACCTCAGGAAAGGCTTTTTCATTAGGCAGTCTCCAAGCGCGATTGGATGTTACAGGTTCCAATCAGAATTTTATGAGAAAGGTGGAACCAGGGATAGAACGAGTTGGGAATGAACCGCCGGAAATTTTATTTCTGGGAGAGAGGCGGGACTCCATTCAGGCTCCAGTCATAGTCGAGAAATTCAATCGTGTAGGCGTTGTGGCGTAAATCGTTTGCCAAGCCCGGATCCGACACGAATTGTGCGATATAGCCCGGCAATGAGCCTGAATGCTTGATGAAATCTTCAGAAAACCAATCGAAGATTTTGGAAAGATAGGCGATGTGGCGATGTCGGTCGAACCGGTTGCGTGTGGGATCGTTGATAAACTCTTGTGCGCTTGCGGTGAGTTGTTGATCAAGGGAATCGGGGGTGTAGGCTGCCGATTGCAGTTTTGGACAGGATTGTGAGGCGCAGACAATGGCAAAATGTATACGGGGCTCTTTGAAGTCGGGAATCAAGAGATGCTGTTCCAGGTCATACAAATTCAGGGATTCCTCACCCACCACGTATGTCCGGCCAATAAAAAATCTGTACCGTCCCGTAAGGGTTGCCGGAGAATATCCATCAAGAATGCCCTTCATGGCAAAGGCATTATAGACGTTAATCCAAAAGGCTAGACGATGGTTGGGAGTCGGAAGTTGCTGGGGTGCGATGTGTTGAAGGCGTTTAAGGTAACGTTTGAAGTGTGAATCGTGAGCTAGTTGGGGATAGTCCACAACGCCGTTCTTGACATGGGCGATGAGTGCTTGATGAAAGGATTCATGGGTAAAGGACTCCGGAGAAATAGGTTTTGAAGGAGTGAACGTAGTGGGAATCGTCGAGCATCCCATAAAAAAAGCGAGAAAAATGATATGAATGATGGGCCACCTCATAAGGATAGAGAGTCGTATGATCCATTCCATGATGTTGGCAGAGCCCAATTTTGAGATAACTGAAACGATCACTTCTTGTATGCCGGATGCCCCATTCGGAAATACGTGATGCTGGAATTGGAATGGCGGTGGGGGCGGGAGCCTTATACTCGAACGGTTTGCGAAAACACATGAATCACGATCACTCCGGCGATAATCAGTCCCATCCCAATCACTGCCGGTGTATCTGGAATTTCCCGAAAGGCGACTGCACCCACGAGCGCCAGGAGAATGATGCCGACACCCGACCAGATCGCATAGGCGATGCCGACCGTCATGGTTCGCAACACGAGGCTTAAGAGAAAAAATGCCGCGACATATCCAATGACGACTAACAGGCTTGGGCCTAATTTGGTGAACCCCTCGGCTGCTTTGAGTGAACTGGTGGCAATGACTTCCGCCACAATAGCGAGGAATAAATACACGTACGTCATCGAGGCAATCCTTTCTGGGCTTTCTCTTTCTCGAGAAGGCAGTCTTTTACGCAATCACATTCTTTGATGGTAAATGTTTCAACGGATTGGTCGTCTTGGGGCCTATTCTGCCTTGAGCATCAGGATCTCCCGCTGTGGGAAGGGAATCTGAATTCCTGCAGTTCGGAACTCTTCCACAATGGTCTGATAGAGTTCTGCTTGGGCTGGCACATAATCCGGGATGGGTACCCATGGTTTGACGGATAGGTTAATTGACGAATCTCCCAACAGGGCGATGCCAATGACCGGTGCCGGATCCTGTAATACGCGTGGATTAGCCGAGACGATCTTTCGCACTGCAGCCTGGGCTTGGGTCAAATCGGTCGCATAGGCCACGCCAACGGTCAGGTCGAGTTGGCGGATCTTCCCATAGTTATGCAAGATTTCGCCAATGATCTTCCGATTGGGAATCACGACAATGGAACGATCCAGATGAAGTAACTTGGTGGTGAAAATGTCAATCGCTTGCACTTCGCCATGTTCGCCAAGGATATCGATAAATTCTCCAACACGAAACGGTTTGGTGAAGATGATACTCAGTCCCGCAAAGAGGTTGAGGAACACGCCTTGTAACGCCAACCCGATACCGACGCCGGCGACGCCGAGGCCGGCGATCAAGGGGAAAATCTGAATCCCGAATTGTTGAAGCACAACCAGCAGGGTGAACAGAAAAATGATGCCCTTGATTACTCGTACAAGGAGCAGTCTGATAGGGGCATCCATCTCAATTTTTGCTAAGGAGCGATGAGTGTACTGACCAGCCGATTTGGCCAGGAAGGCTCCGATGGCAAGAATCAGTAATGCGCTGGCGGCTTGCAATCCGTACTGAATGATTAAATCCATGCTGATGTCCGTTCCAAACATGTCTGGTCCTCCAGGGAAAGGTGTTGGCCGGGTGTCTACGCGGGATAGCCTACCGGAAAAGTGATGGGATGACTACATGGGGAGCCATCAGGATGGTATTGTTGAGAGACATATGAATGGCCAATGTCCGGAATAATGGGTTGCGCCAAAAAGGGAAATTGCGCTAAGAAAGGCCATGGTAAAAAGTGTGGGTATTAGGATGGTGAAAAGAGGAGGAATGCAATGAACACGCATATTCGGGTCATGGTGTCCATGGTTCTGGGGATTGCGGCCTTGTATGGTCCTGCCTTGGCAGAGCCTGTTCTGCTTCAGGAGGGCTTAGGGAGACATCATTTTCCGATCTCCTCCAATGGAGCAATGGCCCAGCGATATTTCGATCAAGGACTCATCCTGTCATTTGGCTTTAATCATGCCGAAGCAGCCAGGTCTTTCAGGGAATCACAAAGACGCGATCCGAACTGCGCCATGTGTTATTGGGGTGAGGCGTTGGTGCTTGGTCCGAATATCAATGCCCCGATGGATCCGTCGGTTGTTCCTCAGGCCTTTGCAGCTCTGGAGAAGGCGGTCGCGCTGAAGGATCAGGCCACCGAAAAAGAAGGCGCGCTCATTCAGGCGCTGGCGATGCGTTACTCCAAAGTGGTGATGACCGATCGCTCCCCCCTCGACGTGGCCTATGCCGAGGCGATGCGGGCTGTCGCCCAGCAGTTTCCGGATGACCCGGCCATTGGCGCTTTGTTAGCTGAAGCGCTGATGGATCTGCATCCCTGGAATTTTTGGAGCAGGGGAGGAGAGCCTCAACCCTGGACACCGGAAATTGTGTCGAGGCTGGAGACCGTCTTAGACCAATCTGCCAGTCATCCCTTGGCCAATCATCTCTACATTCATATCATGGAAGCTTCGCCGCATCCTGAGAAGGCCCTTCCCAGTGCCGAACGATTACCCGCCCTTGT
>CABVRQ010000063.1 GCA_902500695.1 uncultured Nitrospira sp.
GGATCTCGATGGGCTCCTCCCATTGGTTCGGGTATGACTTCTTCGATAATATTGAGTTTGCGTAACTCCGGTCCCGTCATTCGTAAGGCTGTCGCGGCATCGGCAGATTTTGAAGCGTCTCCCCACAGAATGGCGGCGCAGCCTTCCGGAGAAATCACCGAATAAATGGCATGTTCGAGCATCAGAATCCGATCTGCCACCCCCAGGGCCAACGCTCCACCACTACCGCCTTCTCCTGTGACTACAGCAAGAATCGGCACTTGCAATCTGGACATTTCCAGTAAATTTCTGGCGATGGCTTCGGCTTGGCCGCGCTGCTCGGCATCAACGCCGGGGTACGCTCCTGGAGTATCGATAAAGGTGATGATGGGTCGGTTGAAGCGTTCCGCTAATTTCATGAGACGCAACGCTTTTCGGTAACCCTCCGGCTTGGCCATACCAAAATTCCGGCGCATGCGTTCCTTCAATGATTTCCCTTTTTCATGACCGATCGCCATGATAGAGCGGCCCTTCCATGTGGCAAACCCTCCAATGATCGCGCGGTCGTCGCCGAACAGGCGATCACCATGGAGTTCCAAAAAACCTTCCGTCATGTGTTCCAGGTAATCAGAAATCGAAGGGCGCTGTGGGTGTCTGGCGATTTGGCTGTGTTGCCATGGAGAGAGATTGGCAAAGATCTCACGCTCAAGATTTGCCAGTTGTTCGGTTGATTTGACGATGGCTTCCTGAACTGAAACCTTTTGAGATTTTGATTTCACCAACTTGGCAATGCGTTCTTCAAGTTCCTTCAGGGGTTTTTCAAAGTCCAGGTATTCACGCACGGACAGGCTCCTTGGTAGAGGGAAATTATTGGAAGGTGACCGTGGATGTGCCGAGGAGATGTTCCACTTCTTCTAAAAACTCCGGAGACGGAGAAATGCCGATGTCCGATAATCCTGACATGCTGGCCGTCAGATCGGGATGCAAGTGAAACGCCAATGAAATAGGGGTCGGACCACGGTGGCGTTCGAATATGTCTTTTAAGTCTAGCAGATTGTGGGGGAGAACGTCCTGTTCGTGGACCTGGAGCGTCACATGCTTCACCGTTTCATTTTCTAATTGGGAGAGAGATTCGACTTTGGTGGCCTTGATGCGGGCGCCGTTATCCATCAGGTCAACGGTTCCCGAAATCCGAACGACCGATTCCGGCCCCAATAATTCTTCGTGTTGCTTAAAGGTTTCGGGGAAAATAATGGCTTCAACGGTTCCGTGCAAATCTTCCAACTGGGCATAAGCCATCCTGTTGCCTTTTTTCGTCGTGGTAATTTTGAGGCTTGAAATAACCCCGCAGACTTTGACCTCTCGTCCGTCGCCGACGTCGCGAATAGTCTGGGTGGAGCAGGTAGAAAAATGAGTGATCCCAACGCTGTGGCGGTTGAGAGGATGCGCAGTGATATAAAAACCGGTTAGCTCTCGTTCATGTTTGAGTAAGTCATTCTGAGACCATTCGGGAATCTGTGGAATGACGAAACCAAAACCGTCTTGCTTTGGCGTTGCCGGCTCCGGAGCCAGTATTTCAAACAGACTGGTTTGGCCTTCCCGTTTATTACGTTGAATCGTCGAAGCATGGTCCAGGGCTTCATCCAGAACCTGAAACACGCTGGCGCGCGTGAGACCCATTGAATCAAAGGCGCCGACCTTAATGAGTCCTTCCAACACCCGTTTGTTGACCTTCTGCGAATCAATGCGGCAACAAAAATCAATAAAGGAGGAAAATGGGCCTTCCGTGTCTCGGGATTCTAAAATCACGTCCACGGCGTTTCCGCCGACGTTTTTTATCGCCACTAACCCGAACCGGATACCCTCAGGCACCACACTGAAGTTTTTTAAACTTTGATTGGCATCGGGTGGCAGAATGTGTACTCCCAATTCACGACATTCCGTAAAATAGCCGACCATCTTGTCAGTATTTCCCATTTCAGATGTCAGCAATGCCGCCATAAATTCAGTGGGAAAGTGGGCTTTCAGGTAAGCGGTCTGGTATGTCACGACCGCATAGGCTGCGGAGTGTGACTTGTTGAACCCGTACCCTGCGAAAAAGGCCATTTGATCAAATAATTTTTCGGAGAGTTTTTCCGGAATTCCCTTTCCTTTGGCCCCAGAGACAAATAATGCCTTTTGTTTGGCCATTTCCTCATGTTTTTTCTTGCCCATCGCCCGGCGAAGTAAGTCGGCTTGCCCCAGTGAAAATCCTGCTAACTGGTTGGCGACGGCCATAACCTGTTCCTGGTAGACGATCACCCCATAGGTTTCTTTGAGAATGGGTTCCAATTGCGGGGGGTCATACACAATTTGGGAGGCATCGCGTTTTCGTTTAATGAAATCGTCCACCATGCCGCTCTCTAAGGGGCCGGGGCGATAGAGTGCGAGGATGGCGATCAGGTCCTCAAACGTTTCCGGTTTGATTTTGACTAACAGGTTTCGCATGCCGGAACTTTCCAGCTGGAAAATCCCTGAGGTTTTTCCGGAACTGAGGAGTTCAAATGTCTGGAGATCATTTAATGCCAGATTGTTAATATCCAGGGGAGACTCAGTTGGAAGCTTGGCATTGACCATCCGAACCGCGTCATGAATCATCGTCAGGGTTTTGAGACCCAGAAAATCGAATTTTACCAACCCGACTTTTTCCAGATCGGTCATAGTGTACTGGGTGACAATTTCGTCGTTACTTGTTTTGTAGAGGGGCACATGGTCCATGAGGGGTTTTTGCGAAATGACCACACCGGCGGCATGAGTCGAGGCATGCCGTGCCAAGCCTTCCAAGGCCATCGCCGTATCCATGAGTTCCTTCATCCTGGCATCTTGATCAACAAGTTCTTGCAGACGGGGTTCCAGTTTCAGGGCATCCTGGAGGGTGATGTTGAGTTGGGTGGGAACCAACTTTGCGACCCGGTCAACTTCCGCATAGGGAAAGTCCATGACTCTCCCCACATCCCGAATGGCAGCTTTGGCACCGAGTGTGCCAAAGGTAATGATCTGGCACACATGCTCCTCACCATATTTCTCAATGACATAGTTGATCACTTCGCCACGGCGGTCCATGCAAAAGTCCATGTCGATATCCGGCATGGTGACACGTTCGGGATTGAGAAACCGTTCAAAGAGCAGGTTGTAGCTGAGGGGATCGAGGTCCGTAATTCGCAAGGCGTAAGCCACAAGGCTGCCGGCAGCCGATCCTCGGCCGGGGCCGACCGGAATTTTGCGGGATCTGGCGAAATTGATGATATCCCACACAACCAAAAAGTATCCGGCATACCCCATGGCATTCAGCACGGCAAGTTCGGTGTGGAGTCGCTGCTGGTAGACCTCTGAGGCTATGGCCGTCGGGCGTTCCCGTAAACGGGCTCGAAGGCCTTCTTCTGAAAGATGCTGAAGGTAGGAGTCATGAGATTGACCCTCAGGCACGTGATAATCAGGCAGATACGTGGTTCCGAACTCCAAATGAAGATCGCACTGCTCGGCCACCTGGGTCGTATTCAAGACCGCACGGTCAAATTCTGAAAATTCCGCGATCATTTCTTCGGTGGACTTTACATATAACTGGTCCGTGTCAAACTTCATCCGGTTGGGATCTTTGAGCGTTTTTCCCGTTTGAAGGCACAACATGATTTCATGCGGACGCGCATCTCGTTTATTCAGATAATGGCAATCGTTGGTGCCCACCAACGGGATGCCAAGCTTCTTATGAATTTCTAATAATCCCCGATTCGCAACAAGTTGATGATCCAGGCCGTTGGCCTGCACTTCCAGATAATAGCGGTCTTTTCCAAAGATGGACCGATACTCATCTGCCACCCGGAGAGCCCCTTCCATATCCTGGTGGTTAATGAGCTGAGGCACCTCTCCGCTCAAGCACCCTGAAAGGGCAATGAGACCTTCCTGATGTTCCTGTAATAATTCCTTGTCCATGCGAGGCTTGTAATAAAAGCCTTCAAGATAGGCCTTGCTTGAGAGTTTAATGAGGTTGTGATAGCCAACTTGATTGGTCGCAAGAAGAATCAGATGAAAATACTCGTTATGCGCAAGGTGTCCTGCCCGCTGGGTGCGGTTGCCTGGAGCCATATAGGCTTCACACCCGATAATCGGTTTCACATCATGAGCTTTGGCTTTTTGATAAAAATCAATGGCCCCAAAGAGATTGCCATGGTCGGTCATGGCGACGGCGGGCATGCCAAAATTCTTCACCTGTTGGAACAGGGGTGTGAGTTGGTTGGCCCCGTCGAGGAGGCTATACTGGGTGTGAAGATGGAGATGAACGAATTGTGCTGGCACTCATATGATCCTTCCCTAAAAAAATTCTAATGAGCACCTCGAGTGAAGTCAAATGAAATCACCATCTGAAAAATAACGCGGTATCCGGTTTCTGGATTTTTCAAGAATTGCAAGAAAAAAAGAAGAAATCATGAGGAGAATTAAGATAAAAGTAATCCAGAAAAAATGGGCACAAGTATGTGGATAAACCGGCAGTATCCGATTGAAAGACAAGATAGGGAATGCGTTAAGCAGATTGCTTATTTGGTGGGCATTGTATTGAACGATGAAACCCCTACCACGGGTTGGGTCACAAGGATGCTCCAAAGAAATACCTGATTCCAGAGAAAGGATTTTTCTCCACCATTCGTTCTCGACCCTTCGTCGTGCAGACATACTGGCATCTCCGCGCTCTTTGCGGAAAAGTTGTGATGGGAAACCCGGGATGAATATAGTATGGACAGCAAGAGAGAGCGAATCTGAAGCGTGTGCTTTTCAGGTAAAAGGAGTGGGAAGACATGATTCTAACAACTACGCACAATGTTGAGGGCCATCAGATTAAGGACTATTTAGGTGTGGTAGCAGGAGAAGCCATCTTGGGGACAAATTTTTTCAAGGATTTTTTTGCCAATATTCGTGATATTGTTGGGGGCCGATCGGGGGCATATGAAAAGGAATTGCGCCGCGCCCGGGAAATCGCCTTTCAGGAAATTCAGGAAGAAGCCTTAAGGGTAGGAGCAAATGCCATTGTTGGAATCGATTTGGATTACGAAGTCATGGGAGAAACCGGGAGCATGCTCATGGTGAGTATAAGCGGGACTGCCGTGAGGGTTGAGTGACTGAATGGGTGACGGAGGAAGAACTTCACATCTTCATAAACTCGAATGGTTGAACTTGAACATTCAGATCAACGAAGTTGAGAAAGGAATTCAATATTAAATAATTTTCCCTAAATAAAAACATTGACCAAAATGTAGTTGGATCGATAAACTAAATCAGTTAAATAAAACAGAAACACTAATTTCTCACGTCTGAGATAATCTTTAATAAAGGAGGACCTCCATGAAGGCAAAAAAAGGTGTCGTTGATTTTCTGAATAAAGTTCTGACCAATGAACTCACCGCGATCAATCAATATTTTCTACACGGCGAAATGTGTGGAAATTGGGGATACGAACAATTACATAACGAAATCAGAAAACATTCAATTGATGAGATGAAGCATGCGGAAGAGATTATTGAGCATCTTCTCTATTTAGAGGGTGTTCCGAATATGCAGCGATTGGGAACGATTAAAATTGGAGAAACGGTTCCTGAGCAATTTAAATCAGATTTGGCTCTTGAGCACGAAGCGGTTGTCCTTCTCGCTGAGGCCATTGCCCATTGTACCACTGTGGGAGATTTCACTACACGGGCAAAACTCGAAGGCATCATCAAAAGTGAAGAAGAGCATATCGACTGGATAGAAACGCAATTGGAAACCATGAAGCAGGTGGGAGTGGAAAATTATCTGTCCCAACATATGCATAAAGAATAGCCGTTTCTTTTCCTCAAACGTAACAGGGCTTTCCGGGATTGTCGATGAATCCTGGAAAGCCCTTTTTCATGGAATGATTGAGGGGTAGCCCTATCGTGAAATAGCCTGAATTGAAGGCCGGTTGCTGAGTCTGGTGAATGGAATCTTTGGCCTGCCTGTTATGCCGACCAAAACCAGGTCAGTCCGCCCATGAACATTCGTGGAGTGCCGGGGACAAAGTGAATATCGGAAACACCCCCGGCAGGTTCTCCGGGAAGACGGGATTCATAAACAAATTGTGCCTGACGCCAATCGGTATTGGTCAAATTGCGGATACTCAAAAACGCCTCAAGTCGTTCGGTTGGAGGCACAAGAGGAATTTTGTAGCGAAGAACCAGGTCGAAAATCGTAAATGGTTCCAGCTTTACGCGGTTATCTTCCGTGCCGGCACGACTTCCCACGGTCAACATTTGTAACATTCCCGATAGCCCAATGGGTAAGCGGGCTGTGACCGATGAAAACGCGGTGAACTGAGGCGCCAATGGGACGGAATCCCCCGTTTTCCGAAATTCAGCATGGGTGTATGTGATGTCTCCACGAATGGAGAGCCATTCCAGTGGCGTGATTCTGGTGCTGATTTCTGTTCCCAGGCGACGTGTCTTTCCTCGCCTTTCCGTTGTGCCTTCATCCCCCACGAATACCAGTTCAGATCCAAGATCCAACAGCCAAGCCGTAGCCAGGAATTCCGTCCAGGTCCAGGGTTGACTGCGGATGCCCACCTCATATCCGATCGCGCGGGTCAGAGTGGCGGCCGAAGGATTCAACACGACATCCCGAGCGTCATTGCTATGAAATCCCGTTCCGGCATTCATGAAGAATTCCGTGCCGGCCCAGGGGCCAAGAATTAAATTGGCTTTCCCGCTGGTAATGGAATCGGAGGCTGTTCCGTTCGGCCGTACCGAACAGTCTGTTCCGCAACGATCATTCACGTTATAGGTAAAGACATCCAGCCGGCCTCCTCCTACAAATCGTAGCCAGGGACGGAATTGAAGGTCCATTTTGAGATACGGAGAGTAAGAGGCTTCGAAAATGTCAGATTCCTGAGTGATAGCAAGGGATGAGCGTTTTTGCTGGGTGCCCAGACGAACGCGGATTTTATCAAACCGCGTCTGAAGTCCTGCAGTCAGGATACCTTCCCGATCGAACAGTCGAAATGTTTGACGATACCCGACATCACTTCCCGTTAACCATCGTCGGTCTGTCTGTTCAATCCCATCCCCATTGACCGGATCGTTCAGGAAATACGTGAAGTTGGTGTACAGGGACAGATAGTAATACTGAGCCCACAGGTTGGCGAAGGCGGTCCCTCCGCCGGGAAGATCGTAATGGTAATCCAATCGACCGGTGCTGCGAACCGATTTGCCGCCTTCTGAAGGATCAAGGGAACCGAATCGGTCCAATCCCCCGGACGTCACTTCCCGTAAAGGAATCTGGCCTGCCCCATTCCATCGTGCATAATATTGGGTAAACGTCACACTGAGTTGGGATGTGGCCGAGGGATCAAATGTCAGTTTAGCCAGTCCGTTGTACCGCGTATTGCGATTGACAAAGTCGTATGGCCCATCAGTGTAATAAAATTCGCCGGCGAAAAGGGTGCGGAATCTATCGTGAGTGGGAGAGGTCATGAACAGATGTCGTTGGGTATTGAAATTCCCTCCGGCGGATTGCACTATGGTTTGGGGAACCGTCTCACGGGTAACATAATTGGCGGCGCCGGCGGTGGCAAAATCACCATATTCCACATGGTAGGGTCCTTTTTTTACCGTAATTTCTTCGATGGTTTCCGGAATAATGAAATTGATGTCCCCGTATCCTTGACCATGAGCATGGCTGCGCATATTGATAGGCATGCCATCCACATGAAGGGCCAGGTCTGTGCCATGATCGGCGTCAAAGCCGCGCAGGAGAAACTGATCAGCCTTCCCGGCGCCGCCTGAATGTTCCAAGGTAATAAGTCCCGGAGCCAACCGTAATAAATCGGCAGGCCGGCCTTGAGGTTGAAGCAGGATATCCTCATTCAGAATGATTCGATTGGACGATGCTGCGATAGGGCGTTCTCCGACGACTTGCACTTCCTCTAAAACCGTGACCTCCTCCTGGTCATGGGCTGATGCGGTACCCATCCACAGGAGGATGAAGAGAAGAAGGACCTGTATATCCAAAGCAGGATAAGGTGTGTGGGGATGCTGAGGAACCATCGGGTTGATACTGAGGAAGAGGGTGGAGGAGTAAGAGGTAGATCTGATGGTAGCACGAAAGTAAAATTGGTAACACGATTTGTAGCAAGGTCCGGTGATATTGTCAATTCAAAATCGTGAAGGCTATGGAGAGAGGAGGCATGGGGAGGATCGGAAGACATGCTGTGAGGAGGGAATGTCTTGAAATGAGGAATGAAGGAGCGCTATTTCACGGCCTTTCCGGTGGTCGTCATGGTAAGTTGTCCATGCTTGACCCCTTTAGTTTTAATCAGCAAATTGGCTAAATCGACGAGAGCTGAACTTCGCCCTCTGACCACAATGACTTCCAGACAATGGTCGTGATCCAAATGCACATGCAGATTAGAAATGATTTGCTTTCCGTATTCGTGCTGATGGTGCGTTAATTGTTGCAGCACATCTGATTGATGATGGTCGTATACGAGAGTAATGGTGCCGACGGTCTCTTTATTTCCTCCCCATTCTTCCCCGACAAGCTGATTGCGGATGAGGTCTCGAATCGCCTCAGAACGATTCTGGTATCCTTTCCGATTGATGTGTTGATCAAATGCGGCAAGGAGTGGTTCTTCAAGAGAAACCCCAAAGCGGACCAGTTGACTCATTGGCATGTTCCTTCCAGTTTTGTTTTGGCTGTCCCCTATCCTATGGTCTTCCATTGAAAAAGACAATTGATGGGCCATAAAGAAGATTGGTCCGAACAACATGGATGCCAATTGGCCTACAACCGTTGCGGATTTGAAGTCGTCCTGGGGAGGGTGAAGAATGTGAAGGCGTGAGAACTTAATGGTTAATCCCAGAGTGACGATCCGGAGGACAAGGCCATCAGAACACCGGGAATGGTCGTCATCACACCCACGCAGGCCTGGGGCCAGTTATAGAGCCATGTCAGAGATCGAGCCGGATCCCAAAAGGGGATAGCCATGATCAAGAACAGGAGGTCGATCCTACACCAAAAAGGAGGATATATATGATGGCCTGGCTTGCTGAAAGGGTGGTGTTCAGGGTTAACAGGATCAGTGCAGATGATCCAGCCATCCCGTGCATCAGGCCAACCAGCAACGCACGATAAGGAAAGCCATGGGAATGATCATGGAAAGTTTTGTCAGGGTGTGCAGGTTCGGTATGCCCATGCGCATGAAAGTGGGGTAAGTGGGGTGGGAGATCCGGATGTTGCTGAATATGAACATGAATCCGGTTTTTTGCATTCGTCGGAACATGTCGATTTCCAACCCAACCAACATCATACCTACCATGAGTTCCAAGCCATGTGTAAATTGTTCGGGAATGATGCTTCCCAACAGCAAGACCAGCGAACCGAAGATCAATAACGCCCACGTATGCCCCACTCCCCAGAGCATGCCCTCTTAACGGTCCGGGCGATCGATCCGCTTCAGGTGGCTAAAAAAGCTACGGCCGCGGCATGGTCGGCCTCACAGGCATGCCGCATCCCCGAAAAATCCTAATCCGAGAATACTAAGTATCATAATTCTTTGTGAGCCTGGATGGTTAGTCGATGTTGTTGAATACATCGGAACCATCCAGCCCCACTCTCACCAGAAATTGGCAGGACTTACCACTCGTAGGGCACATGCTTATTAAAGCATACGTGGGACCATGTTAATTGATACGAACGGCATCGAGTCAATTTTAGGCATCAATATCAGGTCGACCGACTGGAACATATGCGAATATCCCTCATTGGCTCATCCAGTTCGAACAGCCTTACGTGCTACGCATTTCGATAATCAGAGTCTGGAGAAACGAAGGGAAAAGGGTCGTCCTTGGGCAGAGATCGTTACTTACCCAGGGCCCGATCAAGATTGAAGGCCGCGCTGATGAGGGCGAGGTGCGTGAAGGCTTGCGGGAAATTCCCCAGGGCCTCACCGTGATGCCCGGTTTCCTCAGCATAGAGTCCAAGATGGTTGGCATATCCGAGCATTTGCTCAAACACAAGACGGGCTTCTTCTAAGCGATTGCGATCCGCCTGCCCTGCGCGGGTCATGGCTTCCACGAGCCAAAACGTACAGAGATTAAAGGTACCCTCTTCCCCATCCAGTCCGTCCTGGATTTCGGATAAATTATACCGATAGACCAGTCCGTTGGAGACCAGGCCTCCTTGTTCCGGCTTCTGGTTGATGGCATCCAGGGTCTTGAGCATTCGGGGATCGGTAGGAGAGACAAAAAATACCAGGGGCATCACTAAATTCGCGGCATCCAACGAAGTGCTTCCATATCGCTGAACAAAGGCTTGTCGTTCTGAATCCCACCCCTTGGCCATGATCTCCTCATAGATGGCATCCCGGGTCTTTAACCAACGCTCGCGATCGGCCGGGAAGGACCTTTTTTCGGCCAAGCGCAGTCCCCGGTCCAAAGCCACCCAACACATCAATTTGGAATAGACAAAATGTTGTTGACCCCCTCGCACTTCCCAGATGCCTTCGTCTGTGCGGTGCCAGTTGTCGCAGACCCAGTTGATCATGCGCCGAAGGTGTTTCCACAAGTCGTACGAAATCGGGGTGCCATACTTATTATAGAGATACACGGAATCCATTAATTCCCCGTAAATATCCAGTTGGAGTTGGTTGTAGGCGCCATTTCCGACTCGGACTGGACCCGACCCCCGATAGCCTTCCAGGTGATCTAACGTTTCTTCGGTGAGTTGATGGCGTCCCTCAATGCTATACATGAGTTGCAGTGATCCATCAGGATTCAATTCATGACATCGAGCCTCCAGCCAATGCATGAAGGCAGAGGCTTCTTCAGTAAAGCCAATGCGTAATAAGCCATATAAGGTAAACGCGGCGTCACGGATCCAGGTGTAGCGGTAATCCCAATTGCGAACCCCGCCGATCTCTTCAGGAAGACTGCAGGTTGGAGCGGCGACAATCGCTCCGGTCGGCTCGAACGTCAACAATTTAAGAACCAAAGCCGAGCGGTGGACCATTTCCCGCCAGCGACCTGTGTACGTGCATTGCGACAGCCATCGACGCCAATAATCGACCGTGTGTTTAAATAACTCTTCCGCTTGTATTTCCGGGCAGGAGAAGGTGGCCTGGGAGTGACCCGATTCGGTCTCTTGCAGACAAAAATCGACTTCCTCTCCTTCTTGAAGGGTGAACTCCGTCATGATCATGTCGCCATCCTGCTCGAGTGGAATGGTGGACCCAAGTCGAAGAGCCAGGGAAGGGGATTGGAATCGAGCCCCGTCCTTGGTGATCGTAAGCGTATGGGTATCGCGACCATAATTAAAGGCTGGATGGCATTCCAGACGAAAGGTCATCGATTTTCTGATGGCTTGCACCCGGCGGATCAAACCGTGCCGGATACAGTCGGAGGTATGAAACCCGACCGGCATAAAATCGATCATTCGCCCCACTCCTGCCGGAGTATGAAAACGGGTTACGAGGACATTGGTATCGGGCCAATAATATTGTTTGGATTTGACCCCGTTGGGAACGGGTGCGATTTTAAACCGTCCACCCTTGGCATCATCCAGAATGGCGCAGAACACGCTGGGAGAGTCGAAATAAGGGTAGCAGAACCAATCGATGGACCCGTTCATGCCGACCAGGGCGGTCGTCTGCATGTTTCCGATCAATCCGTAATTTTCGATGGGTTGATAAGGCATGTTTTTCTTGTCGGCTCAAAAAGGCTGAGGATCACTGAACAATCAAATGGGCACAACCTGCTGTCCGAAGGGAAACAACCTGTGGCACAAGGGCCTCGTGATGCCTTGTACGTGCCGCGATCAGATGAGTGTTCTATTTATACCTTGAGAGCCCGAATAAGGCTAGTCCGGATCCTCATAATCCGGGTTTGAGCAGGCGCTCGTTGGTTCGTGGAGCACTCATCGCTTTTTCGCCTGGCCTCATTCATTCATCACCATATGGCTTAATGCATTGGCTCTAAGCGTATCGTAGTGGATCCCCCAAGAGGGTAAGAACTTGATGCGCTCTTCCATGAGGTCAACGATGATCCGTGGCTATACGGTCCATCTCTTATGGGATAGGCGTGAGGGAGGCTGCGTGATTCAATGGATGAAAATGGCGTTCATTTGAGGTACATTGTGCAAATCGTTACCAGTTTGCTTCATCTCGCAAGGAGCAGGAATTCGAAGGCAGTGCGGGAAGCCTGATGCCTGTTTACCCATCCCACGTCACGATTGAAGGGCAACTCTATGCCTTTCAGGGCATTCTGAAGGATGACTTTTTTTCTCGCAATCTCCTCTATAAGAATCAGGCGAATGAAGGGTATGTCCTCAAGCTGAGCGATTTTCGATTTGTGTTGGGCTGGCTGTTTCGTCCCCTGACGGGCTGGATCTCCAGGCGGGAATATCGAATCTATCAAATGGTTGCCGATCTCCCGGGCATTCCGGCGTTGGGACCGCGATATGGGAAACGAGGATATTTTCATCGGTTTATTGAAGGGCGCACGCTTCATGAAATAGAAAGGCATATCCAGGATCAATTTAACGTGGTGGTTGGGGATCCTGTCATTGCCAAGTATGCCACATCACTGGCTCCTGACTTTTTCGATCAATTACGGCTCATAGTTGAGGCGGTTCATCGTCGGCGCATTTTTTATGCGGATTTGAATAAACGGGGGAATATCATTTGTTCGACGGAGGGAAAGCCCTTTCTCATCGACTTTCAAATTTGCCTGCCTATTCCGGTCCGACAAGGATGGGTCGGTGCGCTGACTGAGAAGATTTTTCAACGGTTGATTCGGGAGGATCTCTATCATCTGTATAAACACAAACACACGTTTCAACCGCAGATGGTATCCGAGATGGAACAGGAGTTAGCGCAACGTTCAAATTTAAATAGGTTGTACCGCCGCTACCTGTGGCGGCCGTACATTGTGGTGAAGCGATTAATCTATCCGCATGGGAGCAATGAAACCATCTGGTATAAGTGGAAAAAGGAAAAAGACCAATCCCCCAGAATGTCCTAATGCTCTGATAGATGTAATAGGGAAATGGCCTCGCTCCTGGTGAAAACCCCTGCATCCGGGATCAACATACATATCAATGGCAGCGGTTCTTATCATGACATCGCGGGTGTGTCATGCCGGATGCAAGGGCAGCATTCTTTTAATTTGCTCCACAATCACTTCAGGCGCTTCAGAAACGTTAACGAACGGGACGTCGTGGGGCTCTTCGAGCGCCCTGAACTGACTGTCTAACAGGTCCGCTTTCATGAAGTGCATTGTTCGAGATTGCAGGCGTCGATGGATCAATGTGTAATTGCCTCGCAAATACACTAACGACACCTGGGGTCGGGCATCTGTAAACCACTGCCGGTAGATCTGTTTTAAAGCGGAACACGTAATCACGGCGCGCTGTGACTTTGTAATCAGGTCAAGAACAAGATTATGCAACGCCTGGAGCCAGGGAATCCGATCTTCGTCATTCAACGGAACTCCATCCCGCATTTTGGCCAAATTCGTTTGTGAATGGAAATCATCGCCTTCGAAAAATGACCAACCGAGATCTCCGGCCAGGAGTTGACCAATGGTTGTCTTCCCTGAGCCAGAGACTCCCATCAGGATCACGATCCATATGTCCCGGTCCTTTGTCTCTCTCATAGCGAATCTTTAGGTGCCCATTTCTTCCAGAAGTGAGACGAGGTCATCAGCATGTTCCTCTTCGACAGCCAAAATGCCCTCAAGCATCCGGCGGGAAGTCGAATCATTGGTGCCTAAGTAATTGATCATTTCCCGATAGCTATCAATGGCAATGCGCTCGGCAACCAGATCTTCCTTGATCATTTCAACCAGGGATGTCCCTTCCACATATTCCGCGTGACTGCGCATCAGCATACCTTCCGGAGAAAAATTCGGGGCACCGCCAAGCTGGACAATGCGTTCTGCTAGTGGTCGGCATGGCCCTGCTCTTCATTGGCATGGTGGAGAAACTCCGCCGCCACGCTCTGAGCATGAATTCCCGAAGCCATATAATAGTGCCGTTTATACCGGAGAACACAAACGATTTCAGTCGCCAGAGCCTCGTTCAGCAGCTTAATGACGGTATCCAGGTCTGCTGCATAGCCAGGTGTCACCGCTCCTTTTTCGATGTGTTCTCTTGCGCGTTTACGTAAGGTTTTGATGTCTGTGAGAAATGGTTGGTTTTTCACAATGAATTCCTCCCAATACGAAAGTTCTCATCACTCATGGAATGGAAGATGATGAACCCTTCAATCTATTTTCTTGATCCGGGGATCATGCACCTCATGTATTGAATGAATTAACATTTTCTCAGGCCTGTCTCTTGGACGACAATGACCAAAATGTTCAATATACTATGGCTTTTATCTAGACGAGCCAGGACTTGCAGATGCAAATGGAATGGACCATCCTGTCTTGTGGCATTCAGGGTTTTTCCCCACTTGCATGCTATGGTGGTTTAGCTTTTCATTCGTCCATCGAGAAGATAGATAGCGAAGGTCCTATCGATGGTTACGCTAAACGATTGGTGAGGGTTTTGTGTTTTTTGGACGGGCTTTGGGAATAACTTCTTAAGGCTCAATCGGGTTCAAGTCAGGCAAGTATGTCGGCAAATATTTCAGTGTGCATCCCTGGCTTTCAACGAGGGTTGTGGTGGTCGCAGATGTATGGAAGGAGGCATTGTCCCTGAGCACAGCCTGCGCGGGATGCCACTCTGGTAGGAGCACCTGTTTAAGTCAGGTGTGACATGCCATGGTGTCGCCATAGCCATCAATTCGCAGCGGGGTCATCAGGTGGGAATCGTTGAATGCTGTAATAAGGCGGATCCGTTGTATTCTGGCGCCTGAAACTTCTCTAAAGATTGGTGTCCCGCCGTATGCTCGTCAATGGAGCGCCTCCTCTATGCCACTTTCATCAAGGTAGACAAACGCTTTCGGCTTCTGACCTTCCAGGGCCTCCGGAACCTGAGCCCGGGCCTCGGCGTTTTGTTCGACGTACCGCATCGTTTTTTTTTCGAGTGATCTGCAATCGCCGACAGGCTTTCCAGATAGCAACGGCACTAACCGCAAACTCACGCCCAAGTTCCTCAAGCGTCGCATCGGGATGGGTCGCGATATAGCTCACAAGCACAGCATCATCCAATTTTCTAACCACATATTTGCCCCGGGCTTTCGGGGTCACATGTCCCTGCATTTGATATTGCCGGGTCCAGCGATACAGAGTATCCCGGCCAATATTGAAAATTTTGCACGCCATTTTTTTTCGCCCACCCTCTAGGACAAATGTCATGGCTCGCACCCGAAGATCAATACTATAGGCATTGCTCATGCACCCGATAATAGCAAATGGAACGTCTTAGTTAAAAGTTAAATACTAAATTATTGGTTTTCCCCGGTTGCATTTATTGCCTGTTTCATTTTTAATGGCGAGAATTTGCCATAGTTTGCTTGGGGCTTACTTACCAATCGAGATCTGTTCACTATTTACATGTTGAATACCCTCTGCGCTTGCCGCGAGGGGCAATTATTTCCGATCAGGAATGGTCAAGGAATTCTCATGCCGGAAACTCATCCATTAGGTTTTTCACCAATCAGGCGAAGGCGTTTTTTACAGATGAAGTCGTGCGAATCATTCATTCAATCATTCATACATATCTTTTAACATTCATAGAAAGGAAGAAGGACTTGAAAGCTTTGATCTACAACGGACCCCAAGACGTTAGTGTGAGAGAAGTTCCAGACGCGAAAATTGAGCAGCCCACTGACGTGTTAGTGAGGATAACCACGAGTAATATCTGTGGTTCCGATTTACACATGTATAATGGAAGGACTGCTGTTGAGCCTGGGACGGTATTCGGGCATGAGAATCTCGGTGTGGTGATCGAGATTGGAAATGGTGTGACTCAGATGCAGGTGGGTGATCGGGTGTGCCTCCCATGTGATATCAGTTGTGGATTCTGTAAAAACTGTAACAAAGGTCTGACGGCGTTCTGCCTCACCGTCAATCCCGGAACCGCTGGCGGAGCCTATGGGTACGCAGGAATGGGTCCGTACCGCGGTGGACAGGCGGAGTTTCTACGGGTGCCCTATGGTGACTTCAATTGTTTGCGTCTGCCTGAGGATGCTGAGGAGAAAGAAGCTGACTATGTGATGCTCTCCGACATCTTTCCGACCGGATATCATGCGACCGAGCTTGCGGGTGTCCAGCCGGGTGACTCTGTGGTCATCTATGGCGCGGGACCGATCGGGCTCTTGGCCGCCTATTCGGCGATGCTCAAAAGTGCGAGCAAAGTGATGATTGTTGACCGTCACCCTGATCGTCTACGACTGGCAGAAAGCATCGGTGCCATCGCCATTGACGACACAAAGGTTTCCTCGATCGAACAGATCCTGTCGTTAACCGACGGGGAAGGCGCGGATGCGGGTTGCGAATGCGTTGGCTATCATGCGCACGACCCTCAGGGGCATGAACAGGTCAATTGGACGATGAACAATCTTATACGATCAGTTCGAGCCACAGGCGTAATTGGTGTGGTGGGGGAGTTTAAGCCGGAAGACCCGAAGTTGTCCTATGAAATGGTTCAGAAGGGACAGCTGGCATTCGACTGGGGTCTTTTCTTGTCCAAAGGGCAGCGGATAGGAACCGGGCAACCCAACGTCAAGGCGTATAATCGTCGGTTATGCAAACTGATCGCCGCGGGCAAAGCCAAGCCGTCGTTTCTTGTGACGCAGGAGTTGCCACTTCGGGATGCCCCTGATGCCTATCGTCATTTCGATGCGCGGCAGAACGGATGGGTGAAGGTCCTCCTCAAGCCAGCAGCCTGAGAGATAGAACTGGAAGACCATTCAACATGAGCAGCCTGGTAGCACTCATCAGTGACATGGCACCAGGTTCACCTCACAATTCCGGTTGAAGATTGCACCGAGTTAGCCGAGGCTTGGGAAGGTCCACGATAACCTCCCCAGGCCGGCGAACTTGGGTCCACCAAGGGTGGGTTTTCAAAACATATCTTTATACATGCCCAGGCTTTGATTCAAAATATTTTGCGCCACTTTTTTCTCTAAAAATTCCTCCACCACCACAGCTTTGTGTTCAAGGGTCTTATACTCTTCAAAGAAATGGCGCATTTCGGAAATGAAGTGCTGTGGCAATTCTGAAATATCTTTAATGTGACTCACACTGGGATCGCCTGCCGCAACTGCGATGATTTTGTCATCCGCCTCTCCGTTATCAAGCATGCGCATGACCCCAATGACTTTGGCCGGCACGATACACATCGGGACCACATCAATTTGTGAAATAATCAGAATATCCAGGGGGTCTTTGTCTTCACAATACGTTTGCGGAATGAACCCGTAATTGGCAGGGTAATACACGGAAGAATATAACACTCTGTCCAGTATCAGCAGGCCACTCTCTTTGTCTAATTCATACTTTGCTCTGGTGCCTTTGGGAATCTCAATGATTCCATTCACGAACTCGGGTAACTTGTCTCCTGGGCTGGCGTGATGCCAGGGATTAAAATACTGACTCTTGGCTAATTTGTTCATCGTGGTATTCCTGCTATTCAATGGTTGGTGAGCGTGGTGATTTCTATGGGGAAGCGATTCAAGTCGTGCTTCATCAGATTAACTTGTGCTTCCGGTATTCCGTGTACATGAAATGAGGTACTCAATTTTTCCGACGTATAGTGTGCTCCATTATCTAAATACCGTGTAATAATTTTTTTCACCATTAAATATTCTGAACCGGGGAACTTCTCGTGTGGGTTTTCCCTGATACCCATTCATGCCTCTCCCATCACTTGGTTTCCAACCGTGAGGGAACAGTCTGCAAAGAAAATCTCAACCATTCGCACTGGATAGATTGCCACCCGATGGAGCCGGTCTTGCTCATTGGAGGAATGTGCTGGAAGGGATGGGGGTTTCGGTCTTAGCGCAAAAGCCTTATGGCACAATGACGTTCTTTTTTTGATAGATCGGTCCTGAATGATTATCCGGAAGTTTGCCTCGGCTTTGCGCAAGAATAACGAACCCTCACTCTTCTGTAAAGTACAAAAAAGGGTTTAGGGCTGGAATAGAGGCCGGCCAATTGATTAATCAGCCTATCCAGTACGGGAATGTTCGAAGACCGACAAGTCCTCTCCGGTCAGGGTGTACGCTTTGCCAAATCCCATCACAAACTGCCCACTTTTCGTGTGCAGGTGAAACAGGACAAAGTCCGGCAGTTGCCGTAACAGACCCGCCATCTTGCCATGCCGTTCCTGATAGTCGTCCATCACAGATTCGTAGTCGGGACTATCGGGTGGGATATGTGTGGCCTCACACAAGTATGTGACCCTTGGACGGGCGAAAATCTGTGACGTCGACTGTTCATCAGCAAGGATCATAATCGCGACAGTCCCGTTTGCCAGCAGATGACGGGTATGCGCTGCGAGTTGACTGACAAAGATGTAAAAACTGCCGGGAGCCCGGTGCAAGTAGGGCGTATAGCTGCAGTGGGGAATGCCGTCCACCCCGACTGTGGATAGCTGGAGACTTTGCATACCCTCTATGAGACTGGCGCAAACCATAGCCGGCTGCTCATCGTTCATGGGATTTGACTACCTCCGTGTATAGGGTTTCTCGCTCTTTCATGTGTGTCCTGCAAAGGTTGTTTTCCCTGGTTCGACCCCTGCCGTCCGGCCCTCTGGATGGACGCTCTCATGTGCCAGCGAGCCTTGTTTGAGCGCCGCGAGTTGGCTCGCCCTCCCGTGCCTTGCGTCCATCTCATTGAATGAGGCCGGACGGGGCGTCACTGGTTTTGGCTCCTTTTGCCGAAACAAAAGGGGCTCGGATGCCGGGCCGAGAACCGGCAATACAGAACATCACGTCGACACGAAAACCAGGTACATACGTGCGAGGGATTCACCTACCAGAGATGTTTCCACGTCCACCCCTAATCTGGACTTCCGATACTTATCATAATGGCTGTAAGGCCAGTACCATAAATTCTGAATGATCCGCACTTTCCCCCTGATATATGGTTTTGTGGCAAATGGTCATAGAGCGGCAAAGAATGTCGGTTAATGCTTGTTGGAACACGCGCGATGGAGAGCGGCTGCCGCATCTGACAGTTCAAGGGCGAGAAGCAGCCGCTGTTTAGGAGTGAGTTTCCGAGCCGCGTCAATCTTGTGGTTCGCGAGCCTTTCACCAAGTTGACTAGGACGGCGTGAGCCACTAAAACTTGGATCGGAGGTGTTCAATTTCATGAAAAAATCTTACCTGGAAACATCGGATCCGTTACTGGGGAAATGGATTGGCATCGTTATCGATAGGTGTCATTATGCCCCATGTGGCTTGGTCACATTCGTAGCGCCAGATGAAGTTTTCCAACAACAGAGCGCTGTTTGCAAAAATGTGCCGACTCAGTACCCCCGCCCGGTGCTCCCCCCTTTCATGCTACCCAACGGAAGGGCCTCATACCGTGTCTTCAGATCTGGATGCTCATTGAGATACCCCTTTACGGCGGCCTCATCGGCGAAGACCTCAGGGCTGCGCTGGCGATACTCGTCAATCGTCAAATCATGCTTCGCCAACAACGCGCTAAGTTTTGTATTGATATCCGCGCCCATTTCCTTCATCGCCTCGGGCGAGGGTCGTTGCCCGTCTCCATAACCTTTTCCACCCTTAAAATAGTTCGTCATCATCTCGCCGATCTCAATACGGGACTTCACAAATTTCTCCACCTCAGCCGGTTCGGTGGCCAAGCCAATTCCTGTAAAGAGTGCGAAACTCAAAGAAACTCCGATCATCATACGTGACAGATTCATTGCCATGCGTTCCTTTCAGAATGTGAAAATAAAAATTGATACAGTCGAGTCAAACCATTATAGCATCGCCGTCCAAGGTGATGCGTGTCAAACGTGGCAGGTCATGCGTTCTGGTGTCAGTGATTAAATTGGATCGTATTCGCAGAGGAGGTGCATGACGATGCGCACCAGATGCGGAGCTGGATTTCGTGTTTGGAGTTCACCCGTTAGCCGACAGTGAGGTTGGCCTCAAGGTTATAGTGGTCAACTTGATAGGTTTTTCCGTTTTCGGCAGTATGTGCAAATTTTGCATACACTAAAGTGGGGCCCAGTTACCCTCCCGAAACCCATTCCGCAGATGTTTGGTAATGACCGAGCGCTCGTGCCTGAACAACTGGCTCAATTGCCTCTGCGTTAGCCAGACCGTTTCTTACTCCAGCCGCACGTCCACCCGTACCTGGCCATCTGGGGCTTCATACAGGAGGACCTCGCCGCCGGGTGAGGTGAAAGATTGTTCGGTGAGCCTCATCAGACGCCCTCCGGCAGGGCTGGATTCAAAGGACCAAGACCCTTTCGTAGTCGGTTCTTGAGCACGACATGCGTAAAGTCTTCCATCTCCCCCTGGGAGAGGATTAGGCCGAATGTATCGCCAGTGGGCGACATATCAGGGCCATGCAAGACAGCGTAGCCGAGGGCTTCAAGCCAGAGCGGAGTCTTCGACGATGGAACCAAGGATGATACCACTCATGCGTTTACCTCAGTTGAACCTACTATTGTTTCCTTCGCGGCTTTCGCAGGCAAGCAAGCCTCAACAAGCGAGCAGAAATCCTGGACTTTTGCAGCATCAATCTTGCCGGTATCGTATTGGTACAGAATGTGTTGAGGCTTGCGATGGTCCGATCCGGCGGGAGGTACTCCAAGCATTGTTTCCAAGTCGCCCGCTATCTGTTTGATGCACAGCGTCAATGTCGCGTCCTTTGACTCCTCGATCAGCTTGTTAATCTCAAAGTGTTCGTCTTTACTATTATCGTCGTCGTGAATCACTGCGTGCGATACTCCAAGGCGGCTGAGAAGATTCATGAAACGGTGGATATTGTATTTCCCAATACAGTCGAGGACATAAAAACCGCAGTCGGCATTCGCGATCTTGCCGTCGCCAACAAGCCGGTTGACAAGCGCAACTTCAGTTGCGCCCTCAACAAGCAAAACGTGATTTGCGAAGAAGAAACTAGACCGGTCAGGGTTGAGCCATAGGAAGTGTTTTACTGCCTCCATTTCTGGTTTGGAGTCATCTTCGTGAAGTCTCTTCGCCATTTTCGGATATTTTTTGCCAATTGCCGTGATTGTTTGATTCGAATCCACATTCTCACCCCATGCAGCTGGGTCGATCTGAAAAACCTCACATCTGCCGGCGCTTCGGCGAAGACGAACCACGGCCGGAATATCCGCCGCATTCTTGCTAACGAAGTGTGAAGAATGTGTCGCAGCGACCACCTGCCAGTGGCCAGACGAGGCAACAGCCATGAGGTTCCGAGCCAGGATTTCCTGTTGAGGGGGGTGCAGGAACGCCTCAGGCTCCTCGAACAGAACGAGATTTAGTGATGGTGTAAAGTCGTTGGTTTTCTTCGTGGCTTTTTTGCCAACATATCTCGAACCGAGCTGAATAAGAGAGTAGATGAAGTGCCGTTGAAATCCAGACCCGTAATAGTCGATGCCTTGAGCCTTGCCATGGAACTGGTCGAACAAATCCCAGCCAAGCATCGACTTAATGATTTCGGCTGCTGATGGTGCTGGAAACTTGAGTTTAAACTCAGAATCCCAAGGTCTCAGGAGAATATTCAGTTCATTCTCGAATCCTGATAGAGAGCGATCATCTCCTGTCTTTTCGTCTCGTATGGAGTCCGAGAACTTCCTTACACTGGCGGAGAATTCGCCGTAGGCTTTTCCACCCTCCACGACATCGGTCATGATGTCCGCCAGCAAATCGCGAAGAGCTGAAGGGCCACTGAGCTTTGCGTGCTCGTCTACCTTGCTGATCGCTGGAATGTACACCAAGTCGCCAAGCTTTCCGCTCTGGACGTTTTTGGCTCCATAAAATGGTTCAGTCGACAGAGCGCCATCGCTCCTGTAGCCGAATATCGAGCCCGCTGCGGATTTGCCATCATGTGTCTTAACTGCCGTTTGAAAATACTTGCGCACACGCAGCAGTTTCGGCACCGCTTTGTAATCATCAGCGAGAGTCTCGTACTCCTCCTCTGTCAGAGAGAAGACCATTTCGATCCAGGATTCCCCATCGGTGGTCTCCATAAAGGGAAAGTCATTTTCCCTCTTGAACTTGAACCCGTCCTTTTCATAAAAAGCCCGAATGGCATCAATCACACTGCTTTTTCCTGCATTATTAGGACCAACAAGCAGGGTGTAGCTCCTAAATGTGACCTGCTGATCAAGGAGACCACGGAAGTTGTGAATTGTGACATTCGTCAGCTTCATGTCGTCTGATGCCGAATGGTTCCCTCCAGGTCCTTCACCCGCAGTTCGCCGGAGATGTGCTTGGGCAAAAGTGTCTTGCACAGTGCGTCGGTGGCTTTCCAGAGCTTCTGCTCAAATCCGACCGTCGCCTCGTTCTGATCTTTTTTGGTTTTTGTTTTTGGTTGGCGTGCCATGTGTCGTTCAGAGGAAATCCTTTTATTTTTAGATGCCAGAATAGCCAACCCCTATATTAAAGTACAGATGGGTTTACGGGAGGATGTTCGGATGAGAGATTCCTGCCAGAAGCTAGCAGGAATAACAAGCCAAAAAGATGGAAACCCGATAACAGCTGTCGGGGATGACAAGCGGGGGGAGTCTTTAAAAAAGGCGGGCCGTTACGAAAAGAAGGCGTTCTGGGAGACGAGGTCATCTTCAGGCTGGGCTAGATTCTTCGCCTCTGGTTCAGAATGACAATGCTAGGAGGAATGAATTGGGGGACAGAGAGGATATGGGTGCGCCGGGGTGTCATCAGGCTGGGCTCAGATTCTTCGCCGTGGGCTCAGAATAATGGTATGGACTCCCCCTTTAAGGACGGCATCGGATGTGCCAAGCTGG
>CABVRQ010000064.1:0-5578 GCA_902500695.1 uncultured Nitrospira sp.
GACCACAAATCGCAGCAAGTTCATCGGCCATTTTTATTGCAAAACCTGGTAAAAATTGGTCACAGTCCAAAAGGACACGGACAATGTCCTGAGCAAGGGGATGATTCTCCCCCCGCAGACGGTGCTCGAAGTGCCAGCGAAACCAGTGCCACTCCTTAAACATTTTAGAGCCAAAGAAATGCTCGTAGAGATCGCTTTTAGTCATTTATTCCCTTTAAGAAGCTAAGCGGGCCTTTGACCCGGGGAGTCCCATTACTTCAAGGCATCGTCTCCAGCGCGGCCCGCGCCACCGGTTCGGCCACATCCGGGTCCTTAGCTGCCACATGGAAGAATAGTCCATCCTTGCGAGCCACCCAGAGATCCTGATGAATGCCGGAAACTTGCCGCATAAATGCGGCCACCCCAAAACCCGGCACGTCCTTTGCGTTTTCTGAGGTATTCCTGGTGAAAAGGAAGATCCCGCTTGAAGTGAGTATGACATCGAATGCGGCTTCGCCGGAATCACCCCGCAGGGCATAACTACACATTCCTGTGCCAGATTCGGTCCCCACCAGCGGCAGGCTCAGAGTGGATGCCAACACACTACCGGGCAATAGGGCACAAACATCCATACCCTCAATGTTCCGGTCAGGTAGTTCCTCAATAGACGTTGGCTCTCCTACCGCCGTTTTTGGGGCTTTGTCTGAAGTGCCGACTGCCGGCTGGTCCGGCTTGGAATCGCAACCAACAAGTCCGATCAAAAGCAAGAGTAGCAAAGATAGCCCCATGAAACGCATTGGCACACCTACCATTGAAATTCTCGTCTCCACCGAACTCTCAACATTAGTTCTCCACCACCAACACCAAGCCGTCGACCGGGAATCCCACCCGTAACGGAAAGGCACGGGATGATGTAGAGCACGAACCTCCACTCCCAAACGCGGCGCCGAACAATATCCCAGGTTAACTAGATCCGCAAGCGTCCAGACGCTAGGCATGGGAAGACTGGTTCCTCCCATGAACTCGTGCTCATAACCAGGCTGAAATGGAGCAAAGATGCGAAGGGACTGTTTCCAGACGTTCTCTGAACATTTCTTAATTTTCATGCAAAAAAGTTGGCTTTGAATTTGCTGGTATACCCAAAGGAGTGTTCAATGGGAGCGTTTTGAGGAAAAATGCCACACTGCCTTTTAGACTCCATGGTGAGCAATCTTCACGAACCAAGATCTGAGTGGCTGAATTCGTTATGATGACTGATGAGTTCCTTGGACTGGCATTTTGGTGAATATTTTCACTCGGAACTCGGCTACCGCATGACTCATAATCCCTACCTCATTCATCCGGCGGTGATCGTGGACAGAAAACAGGAGTCCACGGATATCGTGACGTTTCGCCTGGAACTCACCGACCCAGCTCACCGTGAGTCTTTCCGGTTTAAGGCTGGGCAATTCAATATGCTCTATGTGTTCGGTGTGGGTGAGGTGGCCATTTCCATTGTGTCCGATCCGGATGAGCCGGAATTCCTGGATCACACGATTCGTGTGGTGGGACGGATCACGAAAGTCCTAGGCAATATGCAAATAGGTGAGAGCGTGGGCGTTCGTGGACCCTTTGGCATTGGATGGCCAATGAAAGAAGCGCAGGGGAAGGATGTGCTTATCGTGACGGGCGGGTTGGGTTGTGCCCCTGTTGTCGGAGCCATTGAATATATTTTCCGCAGGCGGGAGGAGTATGGCGCCATGACCATTCTCCACGGAGTGAAGACCCCTCACGACTTACTCTACCGGGAACGCTTCGATGCCTGGCGGCATGAGCCCCGCACGCAGGTGCTGCTGACCAGCGATGAACCCGGCAAGACCTGGCATAGCCATGTGGGTGTGGTCACCGAATTGTTTGACCAACTGCAGTTGAACCCGGACAATACCCTGGTCATGATGTGCGGACCGGAAATCATGATGCGAATTGCCTGTAATACCCTCTCTCATCAGGGTTTGCGCCCCGACGCCATGTATGTGTCGTTGGAGCGGCATATGGAATGCGGCATCGGACTCTGCGGGCATTGTCAGCTTGGGCCATTCTTTGTCTGTAAGGACGGGCCCGTGATGCGATTAGACCGGGTGGTGCCGTTTTTTGGGAAAGTGGGGGTGTGAATAGAGTACAAAGGAATGATCTAAAAAAAAGACGGATTCCCAATGAAAGACGCCGCAAAGGATCTGGAAAATAAAAAAGGAAATTCCCCTATTCCCCTTATTCAAAGGGAAATTTTTGAGTGAGAAATAGCGGGCAATGACAATGAACGGAACAACTGCCCAAACTCATAATTCTTTAAGCAGGCCTCGCCCACGGATTGCGGTGGTGAAATTTGCCTCTTGTGACGGGTGCCAGTTAAGCATCCTGAATATGGAGGACGATTTGCTGGCTTTGGGAGAGGCCCTCGACATCGCCTATTTCCCTGAAGCCTCAAGCAATATGCAGCCTGGCCCGTATGATATTACGTTTGTGGAAGGCTCCATTACCTGTCCTGAGGATCTATCTCGAGTTCTCGATCTCCGAAAACAGACGACGACCTTGATCACCATCGGCGCCTGCGCCACTTCCGGCGGCATTCAGGCTCTTCGGAACTGGGGCGATGTGGAAGCCTTCAAGCGAACGGTCTACCCCAGCCCCGAATACATCCACAGTTTAAGCACCTCGACTCCTATTTCCGAACACGTCAATGTGGACTATGAATTGTGGGGATGCCCTATTGATAAAACACAACTCCTTCGAGTCCTAACCGATTTACTGAGGGGCGTGACACCCAGCATTCCCACACATAGTGTATGTCTGGACTGTAAACGCCAAGGCCATGTCTGTGTCCTGATCGCGAAGGGCATGCCCTGCCTCGGACCTGTCACGCGTACCGGGTGCGGGGCCATCTGCCCCGCGATGGGACGGGAGTGCTATGGGTGCTTTGGCCCCGCCGAACAGGATTCAGTGATTCCCGGAGTGCCCCCAAATACCGGATCCCTGGCCAAACAATTTCATGAGCATCTGCAACTCATCCCCGTGGAAATGGTCCGCCGGTTTCGAGGAATCAACGGATCGGTTCAGCCGTTCCAGAAGGAAAGCGATGCCTGGGAAACCCGATAATACCAGAACCATTAAAATCGACATGATGGCCAGGGTCGAAGGGGAAGGGGCCCTTCATATCACCGTCCAGAATGGTCAGGTTCAGGATGTTCAACTGCGGATTTTTGAACCACCTCGATTTTTTGAAGCCTTTCTCCAAGGACGTCACGTGAACGAAGTGCCCGATATCGTGGCGCGTATTTGCGGGATTTGCCCGGTGGCCTATCAAATGAGTGCGGTCCATGCCTTGGAACAGATTTTCGGAGTGGCGATGCCACAAGGCCTTCGAGATTTACGCCGACTCCTCTATTGCGGGGAATGGATTGAAAGTCATGTTCTTCACATTTATATGCTCCAGGGTCCTGATTTTTTAGGATTCGACAGCGGGCTTGAGATGGCTCGCTCACATCCCGATCTTGTGAAGCGAGGGCTTCGAATGAAGAAGGCAGGCAACCAGCTTTTGTCGCTCTTAGGAGGACGATCGGTGCATCCGGTTTCGGTGAAGATAGGCGGATTCTCTCAAGTGCCGACAAGGAAGACCTTACATGGACTGAAGGACGAATTCCTTTGGGCCAGAGATGCCGCTGCGGAAACGCTTCGATGGGTGAGCGGGTTTGAATTTCAGGATCCCGAACAGACCTATACCTTCCTCGCCCTCCGGGGACCTTCTGAATATCCGATGAATGAAGGCGACGTCGTCACCAATCGAGGACACCGCATGTCTGCATCCGAGTTTGAACACCATTTCCATGAAGAACAGGTTTCCTATTCCAATGCCCTTCACTGCACGTTGAATGGACAATCTTATCTCACAGGGCCATTGGCCCGGCTCGCGCTCAACCAGGACCAGCTCTCGTTGTCAGCCAAAGACGTTTTACAGAGCACGGGATTAGTCCTGCCTTTCAACCGTGCGTCCATGGGTGTCGTGGCACGATCGGTGGAAGTGCTCTATGCGTTTGACGAAGCCCTTCGCCTGATTGAACAATATGAAATGCCCCCTGCTTCAGCCGTTCCGGTAAAACTGCGAGCAGGGATTGGCATGGCCGCTACCGAAGCCCCACGAGGCGTGCTGTATCATCGTTATGAGGTTCACAACGACGGAACGATTCGTCTCGCGAAGATCGTTCCTCCGACATCCCAGAATCAGCGGCGCATAGAAGACGATCTGCGAAATCTGCTACCCGCCATTCTTCATCTGAACGATCAGGAAGTAGCAGGAAAGTGCGAAGAACTGATTCGCAGCTATGACCCCTGCATCTCCTGCGCGACCCATTTTTTGAAATTGACAAGGGAAGAATTACCCATGACGACAACACCATCAGCATAAACATGTTGTTCAGCGTCTCTGTATATCAAAACACCATCGATACAACACCTTATTGGCAACAGAGAGCGTACCAACTGTCGGCGTGAGATTGACCGTGACGAACATAAAAATTATCGGGGTGGGGAATTCCTTTGCCGGAGATGATGCGGTCGGGAATATGGTAGCCCGGCAACTTCTTCCGTATCAGAGTTCCTCCGTCTCAATTGTGGAGGGCTGTTGTACAGGCCTGAATCTCCTTTATGAAATGCCAGAGACGGAATCCCTTATTATCATTGATGCGATTCACAGCCAATTGGAAGCAGGGACGATTGTTCGTTTCACTGTCCCACAAGATCTTGATGAAATAGAAAAACTGACCTGGAACTCTTCCACACCCTCCACTCACGCCTTCGGCTTGGGAGAAGCGCTCATTCTGGCGCAGACCTTGGACCTGTTGCCACAGCACGTCACTCTTTTTGGCATTGAACTGGGCCACATCCAACCTGGCAAATCCCTGTCTCCACAAGTATCCCGATCCATACAATCCGTCGTCTTGCGAATTGTGACCGAGGAATTAGGTCAACCGACATGCACGAACTCCAATTAATGCGCCAGGTGGTGAGTAGAGTGGAGGAAGTCTGTCAAAGCCAGCCTGGGACTCATGCGTCTCTCATCCGGCTGGAAATCAGCGGCCATTCCCATTTGGCGACACATACCTCAGAGGAATTGCAAAGCACCTTTCGTCTCGCGGCGCATGGAACGCCAGCCTATGATGCGGCTCTCGACATCCGTTTTCTGCCTGCAAAAGGTATTTGTCTATCCTGTGGACACACAACTGACCGAGGGCCTGAGACGTTTACCTGTCCTCACTGCTCGTCAGGAGATGTCCTATGGGAGGATCTGCCGGAATTGGTACTCAAAGACATTCAATTGCTGGATTCAACGGAATGATGCTCCCGGCTTCTTCCACTGCCACACCAGATTGCCGCGAACGGATCCGGCTTATCGTTCGCGGAGTTGTTCAAGGCATGGGATTCCGGCCTTTTGTCTTCCGGTTGGCACATGAACTATCTCTTGCCGGCTGGGTGGCGAATACCGGCCAGGGCGCCATACTCGAACTGGAAGGTGAGACCACCAACCTCCAACGCTTTCAGGCGCGTCTTCAGACCGAATCTCCTCGCC
>CABVRQ010000064.1:5678-22515 GCA_902500695.1 uncultured Nitrospira sp.
GAGACCACCAACCTCCAACGCTTTCAGGCGCGTCTTCAGACCGAATCTCCTCGCCCCTCAAGGATTCAAAAACTCACAGCGACACAGATCCCCAAAGTGGGCGAACACACCTTTTCTATTCGTCCCAGTCAATCGGATGGCCGGCGACAACCCGTGATTTCTCCTGACCTGGCCACGTGCCTGAACTGTGTGCAAGACATCAGCAATCCTCAGTCCCGTCGTTATCGCTATCCCTTTACCACCTGCACACAGTGCGGTCCACGGTATAGCATCGTGCTCCGCCTGCCTTACGATCGTCTCAGTACCACAATGGACCAGTTCCCTCTGTGCTCTGATTGCCAAGACGAATTTGACAATCCCTTAGATCGCCGCTTTCACGCAGAAACCATGTCCTGTCCGACGTGCGGGCCTCAGATCGCGTTATGGGACCATGAAGGGAGCATCCTGGCGCAACGAGAAGATGGGCTTCGAAAAGCATGTGACATGGTCATGCACGGTGGTATTCTCGCAGTGAAAGGATTAGGGGGATTTCAACTGTGGGTGAACGCCCGATCATCCGAAGCCGTTCAGCGGCTACGTCAGCGAAAACATCGCCCCACCAAGCCATTTGCCGTTCTTTTCCCTTCCTTAGAACTGGTCGAACGCCATTATCTGGTCTCATCAGAGGAAAGAGACCTCCTCACCTCCCCTGCCGCCCCCATCGTCTTATTGAGACGAACCGATCCGTCGACAGTATCTTCCAACGTTGCACCCGACAATCCCTACCTGGGAGCCATGTTGCCCTACACCCCACTCCATCACCTTATGATGGCCCATATGCAAATCCCCGTCGTGGCCACGAGTGGAAACCGATCAGATGAACCCATCGTCTTTGAGGAACAGGACGTGCTGGAACGCCTTCGCGGAATTGCCGATGCGTTTCTCGTACATACCTGCCCGATTGCCAGACCGGTGGATGATTCGGTGGTGCGAGTAGTGGGCGGAAAACCGGTCATGCTTCGTCGCGCACGCGGGTATGTGCCCACACCTCTTCCATTGAGAACATTGTCGGAAAGCTACAAAAGCCTTCCCTGCATTTTGGCCGTAGGGGGACATTTGAAAAATACGATCGCGGTTACGACGCAGGACGACGTTCTCGTCAGTCATCATATCGGTGACCTCTCAACGGCTGAAGCCTCCACCCAATTCGAACGAACGGTTTCCGATTTACTGACCCTGTTCGATCTGACACCACAAGCCATCGCGTGCGATAGTCATCCGGACTATCGTTCTACCCGATTCGCTCACCAGTTTGGGCAACAACGCCATATCCCGGTTATTCCCGTCCAACATCACCATGCCCATATTGCATCATGTATGGCCGAACATGGGTTGAATGGTTCCGTCCTTGGAGTGGCCTGGGATGGAGCCGGCTATGGTGCGGACGGAACCCTGTGGGGCGGAGAGTTTTTGATCTGTGATCCTTCAGGATTTCAACGAATCGGCCATCTGCGCCCGTTTCCCCTGCCCGGGGGGGAGATCTGCATGCGAGAACCACGGCGGGTGGCGCTGGCCTTCTTACATGAGCTGTTAGGAAAACGGCTGTTGGACCTGGATCTTCCCCCACTTCAATCCTTGGGACCGCAAATGACCCGGTCGTTGGTGGCATTACTAGACAAATCCGTGAATTGCCCACCCACGTCCAGCATTGGCCGGCTTTTTGACGGAGTGAGTGCATTATTGGGATTAGTGCACATATCCGGGTTTGAGGGGGAAGCGGCAATGGCCCTGGAATTTCTAGCAGATGATGATGCGATTGACATCCGACCGGAATGCTACCACATTCCCTTCGAGTCTCAGTCAGAGTTGGAAGGGCGGTGGGTAGCTGATTGGCGACCATTGATCTCCGATATCCTCCGTGACCTTTCAGAGCGGAAAAATCCGTCAGGGATTGCACTGGGATTTCACCACGCACTGGGAAGATTGATTACGGACGTCGCCGAACGCATGGCATGTACCCAGGTGATCCTCTCAGGCGGGGTATTCCAGAATTCCGTCCTTTTAAGAATTTCCGAACGGATGCTAACTCAGAGAGGTTTTTTAGTGTTTTCTCCTCATCTGTTTGGAACGAATGACGGCGGGCTGTCCCTGGGGCAGAGTCTCATCGCCATGCGCACGTGCACGAGATCCGGGTTGTAGGAAAAATAGCAAGGGGTTCCTGTCAGGGATAAACAGGTCGGATAAACATTTCTCCGCAAGGACACTCTTATGTGTTTGGCCATTCCAGGACAAATTCAATACATTGAGGACGACGACCTTCGAACCGGAACGGTTTCCTTTGCCGGGGTGACGAAAGAAGTATGTTTGGCTTTGGTTCCAGAGGCTTCCGTTGGCGATTATGTGATCGTTCACGTCGGATTTGCCATTAGCAAAGTCGATGAGCAAGCGGCTAAAGAATCATTATCGTTAATTGAACAACTGAGTCCTGATCAAATCGACGAAAGCCCTTCTTCATGAAATACGTGGATGAATTTCGAGACCCGAAAGCCGTGCACGCGCTTTCCAGAGAGATCCATCGAATCACTTGCCACCCCTGGACCATCATGGAAGTCTGCGGTGGGCAAACCCATTCCATTGTCCGGTATGGACTGGACCACCTCCTGCCTGCGGCCATCACGCTCATTCATGGACCGGGATGCCCCGTCTGTGTGACTCCCATCGAACTCATTGATACGGCATGCCAACTGGCTGCGCTTCCCGAGGTCATTTTTTGTTCCTTCGGCGATATGCTGCGGGTGCCCGGATCTCATGAAGATCTCCTTCACGTGAAAGCCCAGGGAGGAGACATCCGCATCATCTATTCCCCCTTGGATGCGGTGGGGATTGCTCAAAACAATCCTCACCGTCAGATCATCTGCTTTGCCGTGGGGTTTGAGACGACCGCTCCGGCTCAAGCCATGGCCGTTCTCCAAGCCCGCCGTCTTCATCTTTCCAATTTCAGTCTCCTGGTGGCTCACGTGTTAGTCCCTCCGGCCATGGAAGCCATTCTCTCATCACCTGAGAATCGGGTGCAGGGTTTTCTGGCTGCCGGACATGTCTGCAGTGTCATGGGCTATGACATGTATGAGCCCATCTGTCTCCGGTATCGGGTGCCTATTGTCGTCACCGGATTCGAGCCGGTGGATATCTTAGAAGGGGTGCAGCTGGTGGTCGCACAACTGGAAGAGGGCCGCCATGAGGTGGGTAACCAATACGCCCGTTCTGTTCATCGGTCGGGAAATCTTGAAGCTCGAAAGGTTGTGGACGAAGTCTTTGAATCCGCCTCCCGCAATTGGCGCGGGATAGGAGTAATCCCGGAGAGTGGCTTACAACTTCGCCAACCCTTCGCCGATTTTGACGCTCTCCGAACCTTCAAAGATCGCATTCACCTGAGTAGCCCTGCCAACGCCCTTGAATCTGAGTGCCAGAGCGGACGAATTCTCCAGGGACTCATGCAACCCTCAGCCTGTTCAGCATTTGGTACCCGGTGCACGCCAGACCACCCCCTTGGAGCGCCAATGGTGTCGAGCGAAGGGGCGTGTGCCGCCTATTATCGATATCGACACCACGAAGTCGCCTCAGGTGAAATATGACCCCTAAACCCAACATTGACATTCACTGTCCCCTCCCACTTGCAGCTGATGACACCATTCGCCTGGCCCATGGCGGTGGGGGTTATCTCATGCAAACCCTCATTCATGAGATTTTTCTTCAGGCCTTTTCCAATCCGTTTCTGAATTCGCTACAAGATAGTGCGATACTCCCGGCACAGAACGGTCGATTGGCCATGACGACCGATTCCTATGTCGTGAAGCCCCTCTTTTTTCCAGGAGGAGATATTGGCAGCCTCGCAATCCACGGAACCGTCAACGATCTGGCCATGATGGGGGCCATCCCTCTGTATGTCAGTGCCGGGTTTATTCTGGAGGAAGGGTTATCCGTCGACATTCTCAAACATGTGGTCCGCTCTATGGCGAAGGCCGCGCAAGCATGTGGAGTGCAAATTGTCTGCGGCGATACCAAGGTGGTGGATCGCGGAAAAGGCGATCAGATTTTCATCAATACCACCGGGCTTGGCATCATTTCGCCGTCCTGTAATATTGGCCCCCACCTCATTACTCCCGGCGACAGGATTATCGTCAGTGGCGATGTCGGCAGACATGGCATGGCCGTGCTGAGCGTGCGGGAAGGACTCACCTTTTCCGGAGATCTTGCCAGCGACTCCGCGCCGCTTCATGAACTTGTCGCGGAGCTGATAGAACAGGGTGTTTCGGTTCATTGTCTGCGTGATCTCACTCGTGGCGGACTGGCCAGCGCCTTGAATGAACTGACGACCACGGCCAGAGTGAAGATGGTGATCAACGAGTCACAGGTTCCGGTCAGTGAATCCGTCCGTGGGGCATGTGAAATTCTTGGGTTAGATCCGCTATACGTGGCAAATGAAGGACGATGTGTTCTCTTTCTACCATCCGGTGACGTGGAGAAAGCCTTGTCCATTTTTCAGAACCATGAGATCTCGGCACGCGCGGCTGAAATCGGGGAGGTGCTTCCTCTCGGCTCAAATCATACACCTCAGGTCATACTTCAAACATCCTATAAGACTCACAGAATTCTGGATCTCCTGTCTGGCGAACAACTCCCCAGAATATGCTGAAATTTCCTATGGGCTCATCCGAAACGGCCGGTCGAAGAAGGACAGAAAATTACAGGAGTCGACACCACCAAATAAACCAAACCTTTAATGAAGGAGTGGACGGAATCGATTCAAATGGTATTGCGGAAAGAAGTGATCGGACTAGCCCACGCCGGGCATCGCATTTTGCAGAAACAGCGCATCGAATTGATTGGCAAGCGGAACATGTCGACGACTCAATACGGTTCTGGCCTGTTCCATCAATTGAAGAAGATTCGCCTCACTGTGGCTGTTCATCTCAAAAAGTTTTTCGGACTCATGCACAACATCTTTCAGTTTTCTCAAGATTTTGGCAAAGGCAAACGGATCGATTCCCAGGCAACTTTCTGCAAGATCCACCTGTGCTAAGAAAATCTTATCCGAGGCATTGGTGATGACTAATCCTACCAAAGTCACTGCAAACCCCACGCAGTTGAAAAATTTTTCCGGTCCTTCTGAATTCGGGAGGAGTCGAGCCTCATCACTTAATTGAACCGCCATACAAATTTTTGATGGAAAATTCCAATCCATGAGTAACCAACTCCCAACGAGAGCATGAGTGACCCCCAACATCTCTTGCTCATGTGCGACGACCTCCGCATGCAACGATTGATCGAGGGCCTCTGAGTGATAGAGGTCTGGATTCAGACGATCCAGCGCTAACATGCCGATATCCTGAATGAGTCCAGCCAAAAACAGTTCTTCGGTATCTTTTTGCCCACAGACTTCCCCAATGGCGCGACAGGCAGACGCAACCAGAAGACTTCGACGCCAAAACAAGTCCAAATCTAAACCCGTTGAGCCTTCATTTCGAAAATGTCGGACGAGAGTAAAGGATAACGCGGTGGCCAGGATTCCATTAAAGCCGATAAGAATAGCTGCCTTGTGTAATGTGGTGACCTGGCATTTATACGGAAAAAGTGAAGAATTAGCCAATTGCAATATTTTCGCTGTGAGCGCGGAATCACGCGACAAAACCTGGACAATCTCTTCCACATCCGGAAACGGTGATTCCATTAATTGAATAAGCCGCTTCGCCACAGCCGGGGAACTGGGTAAATTGGGGCATGCACGAAGTCGCTCTTTCAGTTCAACATGATCGGTCATACACAGTCTTCTCCTACGAATCCCGTCGTGTTTGCTTACATCGGTTGAGTTTTTCCTGGTTGAGGATATTTCGGAACCTTCGTGTGAGAAGTTAACCACCATTATGAAAACGACAAACTTTTCGCACCTTTACCTTCCGATGAACTCCTCAATGGAACCTTCCACCGTGATCCTCAAAGGTATGCCCTGATTTTCATATAGGATTGGGTGAGTGAATCAGGCCCATTCACCGGGCCCTCGGAAAATGAATCAACCGCCTAAACCAGAAAACCTCGAATCCTTCGCCTATGGCACGAAAAATCTCATCCCAAGCCTATGCGCCGGAGAAAATCCCGAAAGAACTAATCCTTAGTTCAGGGAAATTGCGGGAAAACTGAAAGGCAGGCCTTACGGAAGGGTCGCCAAATGGTGGCCGGTCAGCCCGAAGTACGCTTCATCGACCGTCGCCACAGGGGAGACATGCATCAAAAACGGCGTACGCCAGTCTCCATCGCGTACATCATACTCGCTGGGAACCAACACACGCTGAAAGTGGTTATGGTAGGCAGCTAAAATCTTGAGTTGAAGTCCTCCCACGGCTCCGATGTCACCCCTCTCCGTGATGGTTCCGGTCAAAGCCCGGCCTTCAATGAGGTGGTCTCCCTTGATCATGGATACCACGCTCAGGCCCACCATGGCCGAAAGACTCTCCCCATATATTGTCTGACCGGAATAGGGAAATTTCAGAAGGACGGTCCAGGAATCAGACGGTAGATTGGCGGCGGCAAGCGCCCGAGTGATGGCTGCGTGAATCGACTGACGGGCAAACAAAGAAAATTTTCCTGGTTCGGTATGAAATTGGACTTGAAGGCCGTCGCGATCCTGACGTTCATAGACATCAATCACCACCTGGCTTACCAGGCCTATCGGCCTGAATTGTTTATTGAGAGATGTCCCCAGGATGGGAATGATTAAATGGGGAATCTGGTGAACAGACGGACTGGCTCCAAGACTGTTGGCAAACACTAAACATATAGTCAAAGCCAACCCTAGAAGCCTGGAGATCCTCTTCCTGTCAGCCTGAATATTCATTCCTAGAGATCCTGTAACTAAAAGAGGGATTACCCCTACTTTTTATATCCTTATATCATTATAACTTACAATCTAGTTTTTTGTCGCCTGTCAGCTTCTGAGCGCCTCAACGGCTCCACCTCTCATAGGGCTCCCTTGATATCCCTTAAAAAAACATCGTATTTTGGCCAGAAATGTCCCGTGCATTATGTAAAAAACCCTTAATAATCCCAAGCTCTAGACACAGATTCGTCCGAAGTGTGTGCTAAACAGCCCGAAAGGTCCAGTAGGATAGGAGCGCAAGCCTCCACTCTCACCGCTGACCAAGGCGCCAGATCGACGTATTCGGGGAGTGCGGCCAGATAAGGTTGCCCATTCGACCACAAAAAAATGTGTGACAAGCGGATGCAGAAGGAGGTGCACCTGGAAACGAAATAACCTTTACTGGCAGGGGTTGGGACACCAGAAGACCAGATAGAGAAAAACTAACACGCCTATCGCAACGGCACCAATAAAATACCAGGTTTTATTCATACGACCCCGGAAAAGGATTGTGTAGCCACATTTGTTCTTTAGACCGGTTCATTCGCGCACAAACAGGATTGAAGACTCCGTGTGATGCACCACGGAATGGGAGACACTCCCCAAAAGAAAGCGACTCATACCGGATCGGCTATGCGTTCGCATCAGGATCACATCAGCCGCCTGCTTGGTCGCTTCTTCAATAATCGTCTGTGAGGGCGCCCCGACCACGACGACCCCTTTGGCCTCATGTCCCATCTGCTTCAATTCCGCGCTGAGACCGTTCGTGAATTTCTCCCCATAGGCGATCATCTCATTTCGAAATTCCGGAGAAATCATCGCACCCACCGGCCAGACCGGTTCTGAAAATGGAACCACATGCAGAACAATCGCAGAGATCGGGACCCGAAAGGGCTTCTTTTTCATGAATCGCACGACCGCTTCGCCGTCTTCCTTGCTCTCAACGGGGATACACACCTGTTGGATCTTGCGAATGGGCTTCTTAATGATCAGAGTCGAACACGGCGCGTGGGTCATGACCCGATGCGAGACACTCCCGAACATCTGCTCGCGTATCTGACCGATCCCCCTGGCGCCCAGCACCACCAGGTCAATGCTCTGCTCTTCTGCCAGGGCAAGAATAACCTCCGCGGGCTTACCGGTTTCCAGTCGTTTCGTCACCGGTCCCGGGTGTAAAGGCAGGAGGGACACCGCTTGATCGATGGCGCGTTCGCCTTCTTCCCTCATCGCTTTGTCCACCGCCATCGACAAATCTTTCGCCACACCCGCACCCATGGCCGGATAGGGAATTCCAGGCACATTCACCACATACAAGACCATCAAGCTCTCTGCCGGGCTGAGAGCGTCAAACGCTCGTGTGGCATCGACTGATTGATCCGATCCATCAACGCCCAATAGGTATTTCATAGATACATCTCCCTGGTGTGACACATTCTTTGTGCCGTGTGTATTGCTGTCAAATGACTCTTCGTCCTTGTTCCAACGACCGACTCTGGCGTGCGCACGATTTTTTTGTTCCTATCTGACTTCTTTGACCATATCGATAGCGCCGCATGGACATTCCTCCGCACACACCCCGCAGCCTTTGCAATAGTCATAATTCACTTCGTACCGTTGACCGGGACCCAATTTGATAATGGCGTTGTCCGGACACACGCCATAACAGGTATCGCACTCAAAGCAATTCCCGCAAGAAAGACATCGCCGGGATTCGAGCAATGCCGTGTCCTTATCCAATCCACCCACCACCTCGTCGAAGCTGGCCCGACGCCTGGCCAAATCCAGGTAGGGCTGCCGATTCTTGTCCGCATCGGTGTAATACCAGGTATTGAGACGATCATACGTGGCAACGGCATTGGGTGATGATTTCCTATACTCACCTCCGCGGAGATAGGCATCAATATGCCGTGCCGCTTTTTTCCCATGGCCGGTGGCCACCGTCACCGTGCGCTCTGCAGGAACCATATCCCCTCCGGCAAACACGCCCGCACGCCCGGTCATCATCGAGGCATCGACTTGGATCACGCCATCGGACGAAATATCCAATCCCGGCACATTTTCTAAAAACCCGGTATCCACTTCCTGCCCCACAGCCAGAATAACCGTGTCGGCTTCCAATGTTTCAAACCGGCCCGTGGGTTGAGGGCGCCCCTGCTCATCCAGCGTCATTTCTTCTACGGTCAATGTCGTATCATCCACCTGCCTGATGGTATTCAGCCATCGTGTCAGCACCCCTTCCTCCAACGCTTCTTCCACTTCAAAGTCATGGGCCGGCATGTGCCCCCGATCACGCCGATAAATCAGGATCGTTTCCTCGGCACCCAGTCGTTTGGCCGTTCGCGCGGCATCAATGGCCGTATCACCTCCACCATAGACGACGACCCGCCGACCGATCTTGGGAACGGCCTCACCATCCATTCCCTTGAGAAATCCCAAGGCATCGATCATCCGGCCGGCATCCCGTCCGGGAAGATCAACCCGCTTACTCAGATGAGCGCCGATGGCCAGAAACACGGCATCGAATCCGCCTTCCTGGATAGTCGTTTCTAAATTCTCGACTTTTTGATTCAGATGGATAGAAACGCCCATGGCGACAATTCTGGCAATTTCGGCATCCACGATATTGCGAGGGAGACGGTATTGTGGAATTCCGAACCGCATCATGCCTCCCGGTTTCGGACCGGCTTCTATGATCGTGACCGCATGCCCCAGACGGGCGAGATGATAGGCGGCAGATAGCCCACTGGGTCCCGCGCCGACGACCAGGACCCGCTTTCCGGTGGACACGCCCGCCTCCACCTGCCACCCCTGCTCAATCGCGTAGTCGCCTAAAAACCGCTCAACAGCATGAATGCTCACGGGCTCATCGAGTTGACCCCGATTGCAGGCCGTTTCACAGGGGTGATAACACACGCGACCATGAATCGCCGGGAAGGGATTCTCTTCCATAATTTTTCGCCAGGCCTGTTCATATTTCCCCTCCTCCGCCTCATACAACCAGCCTTGAATATTTTCACCAGCGGGACAACCCTGATTGCAGGGTGGAAGGTGATCAACATAGATCGGACGCATCGTCCGCCACGTGCCCGTATGATTGGCCAGGCTTGAAGCGGGGTTCAATGTAATGGCAAACGGCTTGCGTTCCATCATCATGCCTCTCAAGGAAGTAGCTGATACCGATCAATATTCGCATCTGCAATCGCCTGAATCGCTTCAAGACCGTGCTCATCTCGTGGATGAAAGAGATGTCTGAAACGACCTTGAAGCTCCAGGTATTGTTCGACAGAAACTTTTTTCCTGATCGGCGTCCGATCGGTCACTTCGCCCCCTTCCGCTTCAAATAAAGGAAAAAGGCCGCTTTCCACTGCCAGGCGGGCAACCTTGATCGTATGTGCAGGGTCCGATTTCCAGCCAAGTGGACAGGGTACATGGATATGAATATACCGTGCGCCCCTGATGCTCATGGCCTTCGTCACTTTGGCTTCCAGATCGTGAAGATCGGCCACGGAGGCCGTGGCGACATAGGGAATACCGTGGGCCATCGCAATTCGTGGAAGATTTTTTCCAATCCCCATAGGATTACCTGGGTCTGTTCCCACGGCCTGCGTCGTATTGGTCCAGGCTCGTGGCGGGGTGGATCCCGAACGCTGAACTCCCGTGTTCATATAGGCCTCATTGTCGTAACAGACATACAACACGTCATCATTGCGTTCGAACATGCCGGACAAACACCCGAACCCGATATCAACCGTCGCCCCATCTCCGCCCTGCGCGATGACACGAATATCCGTTCTGCCTTTGGCCCGCAGGGCTGCCGCCACGCCGCTCGCCACCGCCGGGGCATTCCCGAACAACGAATGCAGCCAGGGAATCTGCCAGGCACTTTCCGGATAGGGACTGGAGAAGACTTCCAAACAGCCGGTGGCATTCACGGCAACCATCTGCTGATGTGTGGCGCGCATTACCGCATCAAGCGCATAGCGGGCGCCCAGCGCTTCGCCACAACCCTGGCAGGCGCGATGCCCTGAATTAAGCGAATTCGTTCGATCCATCCCGGCTTGCACCGTGCGATCGGATTCATCCAGCAACCGGTTGCCAACTGTGAAGGTTCCCGTTTGATAAAATTTCACCCGTTGATAGGACATAACAGCCTCACCACTCAAGATTAAATGGGCGATGCGCCAGGAGCACCGATTTCCCGGAGAATATTTTCCGCGGTGGATCCCGAACGTCGCTGCGCCTGTTGCCTGGTCAATTCCCCATTAATAGCGTCCCAATTCAGATCGAGGAAATGAGGTTCCTCCAAACCTTCCAGGCAGGCTTGCTTCACCGTATCAATGACCGAGGCTTTAGGAATCGGCCGACCTCCAAGTCCGGCAATCACCGTATCCACGATGATCGGTAACCCCTGAAGCGCCATCTTCACGTCGCTGGACACGATGCCACCCTTTCCGACCGCCAGGTCCTTTTCTATAACAATAATCCGCTTGGCCTCTTTGACGACGTGACGGAGAGCATGGGAGGGAAAGGGACGAAAGGCACAGAGCGCAATTGCCCCGACCGGCCATCCTTCTTTCCGCAAATCATCCACCGCGTCTTTTATCGTCCCGTTCACCGATCCCAGTGCCAGCAGAATGGTTTCAGCCTCATCCGTGTGATAGCCCTTCAACAGCCCACCAGACCGGCGCTGAAAGATATCCTGAAAACTCTGAGAGAGTCGTGGGATCGCCTCCAGCGCTCGCAGATGCTTGTGATGCGCGAGGTACCGCACCTCGGCAAAGGCTTCCGGTCCGACCATCGCACCAATGGACACAGGGTCCTGCGGATCTAACACTTGAACCGGTTCAAACGCCGGCAGGTAGGCATCCACCTGCTCTTGCGTGGGGAGATCCACCACCTCATAGGCATGAGTGAGAATATAGCCATCCATGCAGACCATCACGGGGCAACTGAGTTCCTCGGCCAGGCGAAAGGCTTGAATGTGAAGGTCGACGGCTTCTTGATTATCCTCCGCAAACAATTGAATCCAGCCGGCATCCCGCATGGACATGCTGTCCGAATGATCGTTCCAGATATTGATCGGGGCGCCGATAGCGCGATTGGCAATCGTCATGACAATGGGGAGCCCCAAGCCCGCCGCGTTATAGACCGCTTCCGCCATGAACAACAGCCCCTGGCTCGTCGTCGCGGTATAGGTTCGCGCACCCATCGCTGATGCGCCGATCAGCACGCTTAACGCCCCAAACTCGGATTCGACATTCAGGAACTGGCAATGGCCGACTTCTCCCGCCTTCACCTTGCGTGAAAGAGTTTCGACAATATGGGTTTGCGGAGAAATCGGATAACAGGCCATCACTTCAGGCCGACAGAGGGCGACGGCATGGGCCACGGCTTGAGATCCTTCAATGTGTTGTTTCATGGTCTTCTGTTGATTCCTCGATTGAATTAGACCTTGGCCAGATTGGCCGCAATATAGGCATACACCTCTGCCGCCACCGCCGCATTCAATTCTCCAATCTTTCCAGGAAACTTCCCTGTGATCGCCTGCTTCACGGAGGCTTGGGTGACTTCCCCCGTCAGGGCTGCATAGCCGGCCACCATCCCGATATTGGCAAACGGTCGCCCCAAATGCTTCATGGCCAGATCGGATGCAGGGAGCGTATGTATCTGCACTCCGGGGTGTTGGGCGATAAAGTCCGTGAGGTGAAGCGCGTCCAGATGTCGTGTGGAATTAATGAGCACGAAGGCTGACACAGCCAATCCGGCAAAGACATCCACCTGATGCAGCAGGGTGGAGTCCTGGATGAGTAAGACATCCGGATGATAGACCGGCTCCCGACTACGAATCGGTTGAGAATCAATCCGGCAGAATGCCGTGACCGGGGCACCGGTCCGTTCAGATCCAAAACTGGGAAAGGCCTGCGCTTCCTTCCCATCCCGGAATGCCGCTAACGCCAACAACTCGGCAGCCGTCACCACGCCTTGCCCTCCTCTGCCATGCATACGGATTTGGATCATTCGTCCCTCATCAATTCACCTGAATAGGTTTATGTCGTCTTCACTCACTCTAAATCTATTTGGCAAGAGATATGCCTTATTTGGTGAGAGCTGGAAATGTTAGATTCAACCAGTAAAATCTCAGCAATCTTAAGCAGAACCGGATCAACAAACCGGAACATTGGGGAAAAGAGGTACAGTCAAAATCCTTGGCGATGTAGAAAAATGCCCCAGTCGATGGGCCAAGGAAATTTACTCCCGAAAGTAGCAAGGCAGATGTCCACAGAATCAGGAACAACAGATTATTAAAAAAATAAGGAGACTCCAGTTGTCATTTCTACCATTCTTCTCAAAAAATCTTTGCCGGATTACTCTCGTGCTCTGGATAGTCAGCGCCGGCGTGCTGGGCTGGTTGTTTGTCAAAGGGGAAACCACCCCTTCCGCCGATGGCCGAACGGCCGTGCTTCTGGCTCCAGCGGAACGCGACTTTATTCTGACGGAAATGCGGCAACTCTTACGGGCTGTGCATGGCGTCGTCACAGGCGTGAGTGATACGGATCAGACCCAGGGACATGCTCAGGCTGCAGCGGCCGCCCGCTCGGCAGGAATGAAAATGGCCGTGGATGACAATCCGACGCTCATGCTCAAACTTCCTCTTCCCATGAAACAACTCGGCATGTCCGTGCATCGGGATTTTGACGAACTGGCGGATGCGATCAACGCCGGCACGACATCACAGGACATCCTTCAACGCCTGTCGGCTATCACGACCAGATGCCTGGCATGCCACGAGATGTATCAAATTAAAGAGGGGTAAACATGTCAAAGCTTGGGTGGCACCGGTCAGCCATTACCTAATGAATATGAAACCACCAATGCAAGGCAGGCGTTCAAGGAGACATTGTCATCCTGACCCATTCGGCAAAGCTCAGGGCAAGGTCAACGAAGGATCTGGCTAAGCCATAGCATCTTCACCCTGGGCACAGATCTTTCGCCATGGGCTCAAAATGACAACATGGTTAGGGGAAAACCGAGTCATCAGGTGTTCATCCCATGTCTGAAAATTGGAATCAAAGTTATTAACGGCATTCACGTTCCACAATATTTCAGAAGTCCTTTAGAGTCTCAACAGCCAAGATGACCAACGAGCCCGACACAAGCGCGGAGACCCCTCCCCAATCAACCACCAACACGGCCTGGCATACCCTTGCGGTCGAAGACGTGACCCAACAACTGGAAGTCAATCCTCAGACCGGGCTGAATGCCCGGGAAGTCCGCCGCCGGACTCGTCGTTACGGACACAATACGATCCCCGAACACCGGCAGCGCAGCCTTACGCGAATCTTCGTCGATCAATTTACCGACTTCATGATCCTGGTGCTCATTGGCGCTGCCATCGTCTCAGGCATGTTGGGGCAGCGAATGGATGCCCTGGCGATTATTATCATTGTGGTGCTCAACGGCATCATCGGATTTGTGCAGGAATATCGGGCGGACCGCGCCATGCAAGCCATCAAGAAACTCGCCACTCCCACGACGCGTGTCCGACGTGAAGAGCAGGTCGTGCCGCTCTCCACGCTCGACCTGGTCCCGGGTGACATCGTGCTACTGGAAGCCGGAGATCTCATCCCTGCCGACCTTCGATTAGTCGAAGCGGTTCAACTCAAAGTGGATGAATCTACACTCACAGGCGAGAGTGTCCCGGTAGACAAACAGACCGACCCCCTCGACGACCCGAAGCTTTCGCTGGGTGATCGCCGGAATATGGCCTATAAAGGCACAGTCATGACATATGGCCGCGGCACGGGTGTCGTCATCGGCACCGGCCTACACACCGAGTTAGGTCAGATCGCCTCCCTCCTGCATAAAGACGAAGACATTAAAACACCCTTACAACAACGCCTAACGGTCTTTGGACGACGCCTCGCGCTGGCCGTCCTCGCCATCTGCGTCGTGTTGTTTGCGGTGGGGGTCCTGCGGGGTGAGCCGCCCGTGCTCATGTTCCTGACCGCAGTTAGTCTAGCCGTGGCCGCCATTCCGGAAGCCCTTCCAGCCGTCGTCACCATTTCCCTGGCCTTGGGTGCGCGGAAAATGGCAAAAAAACAGGCGTTGATCCGGCGCCTGCCCGCTGTGGAAACCTTAGGCTCCGTCACCTATATCTGCTCCGATAAGACGGGCACGCTCACACAAAACTCCATGCGGGTGGAGCAAATGTCTGTGGCCGGGGACATACTGAGCCCGTCCGCAAGCAAACAACCCGGAATCGAAGCCGATCTCCAAAATCCCATTCATTTGTTTTTCCTGGCGTTGGCATTGAACAACGATGCAAAGGCTCAGACCGAAGGCCCGACATTAGGCGATCCCACCGAAGTGGCGTTATATCTGGCAGCCAGCGAGGCGGGATACGACAAAGACACATTGGAGTCCACAAACCCCCGCATACAAGAACTCCCCTTCGACTCAGACCGCCAATGCATGACGACCTTGCATCGCACGCCAGGAGGTGTCATCTCCTTTACCAAAGGCTCGCCGGAAAAGCTTCTGCCTCTGTGCGAATCCATGCTCACACAGACCGGACCTGACTCCCTGCCGACCGAAAGACTCCTGGAGCAGGCCGAACACATGGCCAATGAAGGCTTACGGGTCTTGGCGGTAGCCTATCGCCAATGGGACCAGACTCCTTCGGAAATGACTCCCTCGATTGTCGAACACGAACTCACCTTTCTTGGATTTGCCGGCATGATGGATCCTCCAAGGGAAGAAGCCGCACAGGCGGTCGCCCTCTGCCAATCGGCCGGGATCAAACCCGTCATGATCACCGGGGATCATCCCGGCACAGCCAAAGCCATTGCCTCACGGGTCGGCATCATCGACAAGGAGACCACCGTGTTGACCGGCCAGGACTTGGAACACCGTTCCCCTGAAGAGTTGGCGCAACTGGTCGAACACACCCGAGTCTATGCCCGCATCACTCCCGCGCAAAAAATTGCCATCGTCAAAGCCTTGCAAACCAGGGGAGAGTTTGTGGCGATGACCGGCGACGGAGTGAATGACGCACCTGCATTGAATCAGGCCAACATCGGCATCGCGATGGGACAAACCGGAACGGACGTGGCCCGGGAAGCCTCCGACATGATTTTGTTGGATGATAACTTTGCGACCATCGTCACCGCCGTCCGGGACGGACGCCGGATCTATGACAACATCCGCAAATTTGTGAAATACACGATGACCAGCAATTCCGGAGAAATCTGGACGATTTTCCTGGCACCCTTATTCGGCTTGCCGATCCCCCTGCTCCCGATCCAGATTTTATGGATCAATCTCGTCACGGACGGCTTACCCGGCCTCGCCCTCGCCATGGAACCCGAGGAACGAAACATCATGCAGCGCCCTCCCCGCCCTCCAAACGAAAGCATCTTTGCCGGCGGTCTCTGGCAACACATCTTATGGGTAGGACTGCTCATGGGTGGCGTCTCGCTCGCCACCGAAATGTGGGCCTATGAAGCGGATATGGGGCAATGGCAGACCATGGTCTTCACGGTTCTCACCTTGTCCCAAATGGGCAATGTGTTAGCCATTCGCTCTGAGCAGGAGTCGTTTCTCCGTCGAGGGCCGTTGAGCAATCCCTTATTATTAGGAGCCGTGCTCCTTACCTTTGCTCTTCAGATGGCCACGATATATGTGCCATTCCTCAATCCCATCTTTCATACGATCCCATTGACCCTGGACCAATTAGGCCTCTGCCTCGTTCTTTCCACAATCGTGTTTTTCGCCGTAGAACTCGAAAAATGGGCCAGGCGTCGCCGCTGATAACTCTGGCAGAAACTATAGTCTTTCCAAATAATTTCCGCTTTGCCCGATGGCACAATTCCCCTAACTGGAATGATCAGAGATGCCGGGTTTCGGCCCATAGCTGTTAAGCTAAGCCAAAGATGTTTCTTGTCCCTG
>CABVRQ010000065.1 GCA_902500695.1 uncultured Nitrospira sp.
AGCATAGAGAGGGCTCATGTCGCCCTCGCGAAATAGTCTCTGTGACCACCATTGATTGGTGTAGGGAATGCGGGGAAAAAGCACAGGTGAAAGGGGTTTGAGTCAGCTGGTGTCCATTTTCCTAAAGCGCATGGGTTTCTGTTCGGAGTTTCTTGGATAAAGGTTTTTGATGATGCGACCTCTCCTTTCTATTGTTGTTCCAATTTACAACGAAGAGGAATGTGTCCATCCCCTTTATGAGGCCATTCGAACGGCCTGTGAGAGGAATGGGCAATCATATGAAATCGTGTTTGCGGATGATGGAAGCAAAGACCGGACCTATGAGTTACTTGAAGACATTCATCGAAAGAATTCTGAAGTCACCGTGATTCGTTTACGAAAGAATTTTGGACAAACCGCAGCGATGGCTGCCGGGTTCAGAGCGGCTCGGGGGCACGTTATTATCAGTATGGATGGGGATCTGCAAAATGATCCCAGTGATATTCCGCAACTGTTGGCCAAAATAGCAGAAGGATATGATGTGGTCTGTGGATGGAGGAAGGAACGGAAGGATAAATTTCTCTCCCGACGGTTCCCTTCCCTGATTGCCAACTGGCTTATCGGAAAAATCACCGGAGTCGCTATTCATGATAATGGATGTTCACTGAAAGCCTATCGAGCCTCAATTATTAAACGCGTGGCTCTTTATTCAGAACTGCATCGGTTTATTCCGGCGATGGCAACTTTGTCCGGGGCGAGAATCACCGAATTGGTCGTCACTCACCATCCACGAATATTCGGAAAAAGCAAATACGGAATTTCAAGAGCGTGGCGGGTGTTTTTGGATTTGTTCTTAGTGAAAATGGTGACCGGTTTTGCAGCCAGACCGGCATTGTGGTTTGCCATACTCGCCATTCCTGGAGCCTTGTTGGCGGTCCTGAGCTTCGTCGGCATGGTTTTTTCAGAGACCATTGGCATTGTATTTCCTGCGACGACTTTTTTGTTATGCGCACTGACAGGGCATCTGCTGACCATGGGAATGCTTGGGGAAATGATCCTCTATTCCGGGGATTTTCGTCCCGATCAGATGATCTGGAGAGTCCAGACTAAATGATTCTTGGGTCCGGTCTCCATCGTCGACAAGGGAGTAACCTTAATAGGGTTGGAATGATGTATCAACCGCCTCACGCATATGCCCTCCCGGGGGTTGGCTTCCATCGGGTTGCCAGTCTTATTGAAGGTCAGTGCCCATTCCAAATTCACCGTGTCCGCACCAGCGTTCTCTTTGTCATTTCTTGTGCTATGCCATGTTTAACTTTAAAAGGCGAATTCTCATGACTGTCCATTCCGTCGGTCCAGAATCTGTTTCTTCAGATCCAATGCCGGTTGCGGTCTCTGTTGTCGTCCCGGTTACAGAACGATGTGATGCCCTTGATGAGATTTATCGTGTGCATGCGGACATCTTACGTCGTATGGTTCCCTCATTTGAATTTATTTTCGTCCTGGACGAAGGGTTTGAACAACCTGCCGAATCTCTCAACGCCCTGATAGCCAAGGGTGAGCCGATTCGAATCGTTCCGCTTCAGCGGCATTTTGGAGAAGCGACTGTTTTGATGGTGGGGTTTCAGGAGGCCAAGGCTGAGGTCATTCTGACGTTACCAGCCTATTTTCAAACACTGCCTGAAGGCCTGCACACGGTGATGGATTCCCTCAAGGAGGGATATGATTTGGTGGCGACCCGCCGATATCCGCGAAAAGATCCCTGGATCAATCGTCTGCAAAATCGTCTCTTCCACAGTGCTCTGGGATTACTGACTGGCGTGGAGTTTCATGATATGAGCTGTAGCCTTCGTGGCATTCGAAGGCCTGTGGTGCGAGAAGTCAATCTCTATGGAGATCTTCATCGGTTTCTTCCCTTGCTCGCCTATCAACGGGGGTTCCGGGTGGTGGAGCGAGATGTCGCCCAGCATCCAGCCGATTGTCACTCCCGAATGCTTGGCCCCGGCGTATACCTTCGCCGCTTTCTGGATATCATTACGGTTGCTTTCCTCTTTAAATTCACAAAAAAACCATTGCGATTTTTTGGGCTGATCGGAGCGGGATTGTTTTCAGGTGGCCTGGTCATTTCTATGGTTTTGGCTATGCAAAAACTCTTTGGACTCACAGGATTGACCGATCGGCCTCTGTTAATCCTGGGGGCCTTGTTGATGGTCCTCGGTGTTCAAACTGCATCGGTCGGACTGTTGGGTGAGATGATTGTGTTCACACATGCCAGAAAAATGAAGGACTACACCATCAAAGATCTCTTAAAAGCTAGAACGTAAGTATGGTGGAAAACAATCGATAAAGAATCGGCAAAACCGAAATACGTACGTCCCTCCTTTTTCACGACCAGCTGGTTTATGAGTATCCCACTCGCTCCATTCCGAAAGGTCTTCCATTCCAAAAGTGAATATTGGTGCGCCCTTCTGGCTCTTGGGGCGATTGTGATCGGAGCTCTAGCCAGGTTTAGTGAATTAGGCGCCTGGTGCTTGGCGGTGGATGAATTTTATATCGCCAAGTCCGTTGAACTGATTCAGCAAAAGGGGATCCCGGTCTATCCTGATGGTGGCATGTATTGGAGAGGGCTGTTCTTCCAGTACGTCGAAGCCGGCAGTGTCGGCCTATTCGGGATGAATGAATATGCGCTTCGACTGCCGGCGGTCCTGTTTAATCTGTTCACGATCCCGCCTCTTTATTTGCTGAGTAGGAAAAGAATTGGAAATTCTGGTGCATTTCTCCTGGTTGCCTTTTTTTGTGTATCCATTTGGGAAATCGAATTTGCTCGATTTGCCCGTATGTATTCGATGTTTCAATGTGCATTTCTTTGGTTTTTATATTTTTTTTATGAAGGATTCTTTCTTGGAAGAACGCGCGCCATTTTATGGTCATATGCCATTGCTTCCATCAGCATTGTCATCTATGAAGGTTCGATTTTCATGGCGTGTTTACTGTTCTTGCCTCTCTTCCTTCGAGGAGTAAGCCTGGCGAAACAGGTACAGTATGGGATTTCGGCCGGGGCAATTCTTCTGTTGAATGTTCTAGTTCCGAAGGTATGGTCTCGCCTTTTCCCTGGAGATTCGGGAAATGAGTACCCACAAGGATTCGTTCTCCCCCAGGAGGGTGGAGGCATTCTGCTTCTCCCAGATCTTTCCTTGTGGAAGTCTGTCTTCATGCGCGGAGATCTTTGGGGTGCAGGGTATTTTCTGCTTGTCCTTATAGGAATAAGTCTCGCCTATATGGTGATGAAATCGTCCTTATTGGATTGGCGGCAAAAAATCATAGGCTTGGTTATCCTCGCCGCCGGCCTGTCTCAGTTGTTTGGGATCGTGGTGGCTCTCCTGCTTGTCTCCTATTTCACTCAACACGTTGATCCAAAGTTGGTCGTTCGTAAGTCAATCGAAATGAACATTGCCGTATTCCTGATTGCCTGCCTTGGATTCTGGCTTACAGTGGGGTTACTTACAGCTACCGGGCATTTTGGGATACAGGGGGCCGAAAGTCTGTCCCTGCATAAGATGTTGGCTATTGTCTTTCATTACCCGAGAGTGATGGAAGAATTTGGTTTTCTCTGGCTGGTTGTCATGCCCTACGTCATGATGCTGTCATGTCTTTTTGGGTTGATGGTGCTGTGGGGGTCCAGAAATTCCCGTCACTTCCTGACCGATCACTTCCTCCTCCTTGTGTTGGCCAGTTGTATCCTCATCCTGGGAGTGATCAATACGTTGTATAACTCAACAAGATATTCCTTCTTCCTGTATCCCTTGGTTCTTCTTCTTTGGTTTGAAGGGGCGCTGGCTTTGAAATCATGGCTTGACTCGAATTGGGCTCCCAATGTCATGTTAGGAAGAGTTTCAAAGTGTGCGGTGGTCCTCTTGCCATTTGGACTGTTGCTCGGGTCGGAAGATTTCTCTTTTGCCCATCTCCTGAATATCGGAAAACCGGAGGTGAACTTCCGGATGAACGTTTCCGAGGAGGTTGGGATTCACTACTATCAGCGAGCGGATGTACGAAGTCCTGCCGAATATATTAATGACGATTGGGAGCCTGGCGATCTGATTCTCAATGCCGTCCCTTCTTCCTCATTCTATCTCACCCATGAGCATTACATCTTTTATGATGATCAGTCTTCCCTCTTTAGGGAGAATTCGCAAAACGGAGGAACGACAGACCGTTGGGGAAACTTGATTCTGCATAATAAGGACACCATACAAAAGGCAGTGCAGGGGAGGGATGGTGACGTGTGGATCCTGACAAATCCAAGATACCAGACGGTGTTGTTTGAATGGGTCAAAGAGGCATTAGGGGAAAATTTCGCGGGCACTCATCGTGCAAATCCGGGTAGAGATAAGAGAATGCAGGTCATCAAAGTCAGGCGTAATCCGCCCGAATGATGAGCCATAATTTGAATACCACTCCCTACATCAGTGAAAGGCTCCCTTTGGTGTCGATTGTTGTCCCTGTATTTAACGCGGAAAAATTTTTACGTGAGACTCTTGAGTCGATCCTATGTCAAACCTATAGGCCCATCGAAATTATTACCGTGGACGATGGATCTACGGATTCTTCCCCGGAAATTTTGAGGGAATATGCAGATCGGATCCACTGCATACATCAGGAGAACCAGGGGGTAGGCGTTGCCCGGAATGTGGGAGTTGGACACAGTGTGGGATCGTACATTGCCTTTTGCGATGCTGACGATATTTGGTTTCCAGGGAAACTTAATTCGCAAATGGAAATTGTTAATCGACATTCTTGCATCGGGGTGGTGGGTGGGTTCATGGAGAATATCGATGAACTGGGTAGAACGCTCAAGTCATGCCACAGGGCATTGAAACTGTATGACAAGCCCATGAACCTTCAGCAGGCTCTCCTGATGGAAGGCAATCTGATCTGTCTGTCGACTGCTCTGATCAGAAAAGATGTGTTTTCGAGCATCGGGGGATTCCAAGCAGGACGACACGATATCAAAGCGGAAGACTTTGATTTGTGGATCCGGTTGTCGGGAAAGACTCAATTTTACCTTTCTTCCGAATACATGGGGCAGTATCGGATCCTCAAAAAGTCGAGGAGTCATGGAAGTCTTCGGAAGGAATATGGCGCACAATTTCAATTATTGCGCATGTACCGGAGTGAGTATACTTCTGAAAATTACAACATACGTAAGGCGAAGATCTATGCTGAATGGGCCGAAAGTAGTTTTGTTGAAGGAGAAAAGCATGCCTGGAAGTTGCAAGCCAAGGCTATGAAATTGCATCAAGCCAACCTCTCCTACCAAGTCCAGTTTGCCCGGGGATTGGTTAAACACTTGGTTAAAAGGCTTCTTTGCCTTCTTCAAGGGAATACCGGTTTTCGCAAGGATATCGAGTGATGCTCTCGACGATACCTGAACGTCTGGCCGAATTAGTCGAAGAGCATGGTTGGCTGGACGGTGTCGGAAAGATCCTGAACGAATTGGACTCCAATGAGAGAAATGACCTCTTTTGGGAAATGCATCTGGGTTCGCAGTCAGCTTGGATGTTATGGGTGGGGCGAACAAGCCAAGATATGGTTTTAAATCTTGATGCAGGGTTGGGAACCACAACCGTTGCCCTCTCTTATTTATTTTCCAATGTGACGGGAGTGTTTCGTGACGAGCCCAGTAGTAGGTGCGCTATGGCTCGCGCCCGGCAGGAGGGCCGGAAGATTGAAACGATTCCCATTGCCGGCCTTAACAAGCCACTTCCTTTTCAAGATGGTCTCTTCGATGTCATTTGTCTTTCCAACGCGCAGGTTTGGTTGGAAGCCGGTGGAGGCACTGTATCCAAGGGTAGGGAAGACATTTCCAAACTCTTCAACCTATTAACCCCTGGGGGGATGATCTATTTGGGCATGAGGGAAGGGCCATTATTCCCATGGATTGGCCATGATTCTCCCAGGTTATTCCAACCGGGACTTGGATCTGCATTGGAGAGGAATTCAAGCAGAGTACTCAGCAGACTCACCTTTTATCCGACTTCCGGTCCTGTTGAAGCGGTGTTTCAGGAACGAAACAAAAAGTCGTGGATTTCCAGATGTCGGTCCACATTAAAAAAAGTGGTGAAAGGGGAGTCATACGGTTTGATTGTAGGGAAGTCCTGCCCGGATCGGTCTTCAGGCGTGATCGGGGATATTTTGAATCACCAGGAGGGGGAACGATCGGATCGATCAGATATTGAAGTATATGTGGGAACGGCAAATGCCCTAGTTGGGAAACTTCCAGATCGGATTGTCCGATTTCCTTTAGGCGGCGAGCCATTGATTCGATGTCGAAATAATTATGAAACGTTGCAATCCTTACAGGGTAACAGTCCTGTGGCTATTCCCGCTCCCTACGATCTCGGGAATTTTGGTGATCTGAGGTATTTCGCAGAATCCAAGCTGCCCGGGGTTGAACCAACAGGGGAACGGAAATGGGCTTGGAAAACCGACATGATCACGGCCCAGGCTTTTCGATACCTTTTGCAACTTCATAAGGCAACAGCACAGAAGGTGATTCTTGATGGCATTCTCTTTGAAAGCCTTGTGGGTGCTTCCCTAGCTCATTTAATGCGGTATTGCAAAGGAACCGATAAAGCTATCGTGACTGATATTGAAGTCCTATTGAAAGAACGGTTGATGGGAAAGACCGTGGTTCTTGTACGGACTCACGGGGACTTTAAGCGCACGAATTTACTTGTCCAGGAATCCGGAGAGGTTGTGGGTTTGATCGATTGGGACCTGTCACGGGGAAAAGGTTTTCCCTTGATGGATTTACTATGGTACTTGAGTTACGAAGTCTATTTGAATCAGGGAATCCCCTTTTATCAAGCCATTGTGAGGATGGCTTTTGAGGAAGATCTCTTGATGAATGATTGTGTGCAAACGTATTGGCAGGAACTCTGCTTAGGACCTATCGGACAGCAGAAGTTGTTTGCGGCCATTCTGCTTCTCTACCAATTTCATGAGCATTCGGACCATTGGCATAAATCAGATGAAGAGTGGTTCTCTCATATCATGATGCCAATCCTGCGTGCTGCTTTCGAGAATGCATTGGGTGCTGTTGCCGAGCCAAGCCATTCTGTCTCATAACAATTCGATTGGATATTCGGCAATAAACAGTCCGCCGGCTCTGGTTGATGTTCTTTCCTTTTTTATGGACTAATGAATATGCAGTCAGACATGAAGCGTTTATTCAAGCATTCTTCCATTTATGCCCTTGGGGGAATTGTCAATCGCGCTGGAGCGTTTCTTCTTCTTCCGCTCTACACCAGTTATTTGACTCCGTCAGAATATGGAACACTGGAGTTAGTCTATGGGGTCACTGCGCTCGTGTCTTCTTTGCTGGGTGTCGGATTAGCCCATGCCACCCTTCGGTTTTACTTTGAATTCCAGGAAGAATTAGAACGAAAACATTTGGTGAGTACCACATTGGTCGGTGCTGGTGTTTTTGCCTGCGGTGGGGTAGCCTTGTTGTGGTTGACGACACCGATCTTGTCCAGGGTCTTATTGGGATCAGCCCAAGAAGCCAGCCTCCTGCAACTTGGGCTTTTGATTCTTATCCTACAATTGTCTACGGAAATCGGGCTCGCGTACTTTCGGGCGAGGGAGTATTCCACCCGGTTTGTCGTGGCTTCTTTTCTGCGATTACTGTTACAGGTCGGTTGCAATTATTACACGGTGGCTATTCTTGGATGGGGAGTGTGGGGGATTCTTCTGGGTAATCTCATGAGTGTGGGCATATCGTGGGTCTATGTTGTTGGCACCACGGTATATGAATGTGGCTTACAGTTCCACCAAACGAAGTTTCGTCAGGTACTCGCCTATAGTTTTCCCTTTCTCTTAAGCACCATCGTTGGTGTGGCCGTTCTGTATTCAGATCGGTTTCTTCTCAAGGCTTTGTATGGACTTGAAGCGGTCGGGATCTATGCCTTGGCCTTAAAGTTCGTGGAATTGGGCAATGTGTTGGTTCTCGAGCCGTTTAAAAACAGTTACGGATCTTTCCGCTTTTCGATTATGAACAATGAGAATGTCAAAGAGTTGCAAGCCAAAATTGTTATTTATATGGCTGCAGTGGTTGGCCTATTGGCACTGGGGATCTCAGCCTTTTCGCCGGCCGTTCTGCGGATGTTGACGACTTCAGAATATTGGCCGGCGGAACACCTTATCCCGATTCTGGCGGCGGGTCTTTTGGTGTCAAGCTTGGGCTATCCCTTTCAGACCGGCATTTTGTATATGAAAAAGACCAAATACTTGTTTTATGTGACCGTGATGGCCGGCGTGGTAAAAATCATCTTAAGTATTGCCTTGATCCCTCGTCTGGGGGCAATGGGAGCCGGTCTTGCGTTTCTTTTGGCGGAATTCGTGAGTGTGAGTTTTATGCTGTTTTATTCGCAACAGCTTTTTCCTATTCAATATGATTATCGAGCTCTGGGGAAAATTGGAGGGATTTGTGCCCTCCTTTTGGGATTAAATTGGGTAATGCTGTTTATGGGATACGGCGGATTCCTGGGAGCTGGCGTGGCCATTGTGAGTTGCTACCCCTTTCTCCTCTTAAGTGCTGGCTGTTTGAATTGGTCAGAAGTTGAGGCGGGGTGGGATTTCGCTACCCATGGAATAAAGCGGATGTGGGGAACAGCCCAATAGGTTTGCCCCCATGTCGTGAACGTTTTCTTGAATGGGATCGCAATAAGTAGAGGAATGGCTTTGATTGGTCAAACAAAAGTTGCTCACGTGGTTTTAAGTCTTCAACCTGGTGGACTTGAACGATTGGTCTGTACTCTTGTCAGTTCCCCAGTGTTGTCAACCTTGCCCACTATCGTCGTCTGTTTGGACGAGCCGGGTGTTCTGGCTCCTCTGGCTGCGCAATCCGGTTGTCGGATTCTCCTGGTCAAGCGTAAGCCGGGCCTTGATTTGGGGTTGATCAGGCGGTTGGCCAAGGTGTTGAAGCGGGAAGGAGTTACCGTGGTTCACACCCACAGTCTTGATCCGATGTTGTATGCGGGGTGGGCAGCGTGGTGGACCTCTGTTGCCGTTCGTATTCATACGCAACATGATATTTGGTTGAGAACCTACAATTGGAAGGACCGTCTGAAGTTTCGTGTCGCATCCAGATTTTTCCATAAAATCGTCGGAGTTTCTGAAGATACCACTAGGTCATTTGCGCAGTATGGAATCTCCTCTCCTAAAGGTCTGACGATATTAAATGGGATCGAAGATAAGAAATTTTCTAGATCACACCGAGTGAAGAGTGTCGCTGTTCCCGAGGAATCTGGTTCCAGGAATCCAAAAGAATGGGTAGTGGGAACAGTTGCCCGACTTTCCCCGGAAAAAGGGATCCATCATCTCTTGCACGCCCATGCGATTCTTCGATTACGTGGGCTCCCTATGCGGCTGGTGGTGGTGGGAGAGGGGCCTCAGCGAGGTGAGTTGGAAATGCTTGCTCGGACTCTAGGCCTTTCTACAACAGTAGAGTTCATGGGATATCAAGAACATGTAGAAACGTTCCTTTCCACATTCGACTTATTTGTTCTTCCGTCCATTTCGGAAGGAATTCCCCTTTCATTGTTGGAGGCGATGGCCAACGGCCTTCCCGTCGTTGCGACGAATGTGGGCGGAATCCCGGAGGTTGTTGTGCATCAGGAGTCAGGGCTCTTGGTTCCTTCCGGTCAGCCAGACACACTAGCTCAAGCTCTTGAGCAACTTATTCAGGATCCATGTGAAGCCGAACGAATCGCCAAAAATGGTGAATGTCGTATTCGAGAACGTTTTGGAATGACTGCCATGTCTGAGGCCTATCTATATCTCTATGGGGGAGAACCGCCAACTCCATTTTTGAAGAACATCGTGAAAGCGTGTCTTCGGATGTTCCCACGGCGATGGATGTTATGGAAGGGGAAAGGGACCATTCGTCACATAGCCATTACTTTCGACGATGGCCCGGATCTAATTTACACTCCTCAAATTTTGGAGGTACTAAAAGCCTATGGTGTCACAGCAACCTTTTTCCTTGTTGGAGAAAAGATCGAACAGCACAAAGAGATGGTTAGGAGAATTTTTGATGAAGGGCACGAATTAGGAAATCATTCCTATACCCATCCTTCTTTTGATTTCCTGTCATGGAAAGAATCCGTAGGAGAAATCGAAAAGACGCAGTTTCTTCTTCGAGCCATCACAGGACATCCATGCCAATCATTTCGTCCCCCTTTCGGGAAATTATGCTTGGGTTCCATTGTTGGGGCATGGTTAGCAAACATGACATGTGTCATGTGGAATGTTGATCTCAAAGATTTTCAGGCCACGAGCTCGGGAGAAATTCTTGCTGCGCTACAATGCCAGTCTCTTCGGTCCGGGGATGTTCTGTTATATCACGGAACGAATCCTTCTGCCGTCAAGGCACTTCCGGCTATCCTGGATCTTATTGTCCGCAAAGGCATGCACCCGGTTCACATTTCAAAAATGCTTTCGGTTTGAGGGAGTGCCACGGTGAAATTTCTTTATCATCATAGAACGCTGGGTCGAGGAGGGGAAGGGGTTCATATTGCCAGTCTGGTTCGGGCTCTTGAAACGCTGGGTCATACGACCCGGGTGGCGTCTCCGTCTGGTGTGGATCCACTCCAGATGGCAGGAGCCTCGCCAGTCGATAAAGGCCAGGCTCAGGTACGAGGGATAACCCGAATCTGGAAGTTCGTAAGCTGTTGGGTTCCGGATATTTTCTTTGAAATTCTCGAAATCGGCTATAACGTGGTGGTGTTGATTCGATTGGGGCCTATTTTAAAACGGCGTAGTCAAGACGTGTATTATGAACGGTATGCATTCTTCATGTTTATGGGGGTTTATTTAGCCAAGTATTTGGGGTGGCCTGTTTTGCTGGAGGTGAATGAGGTGGTTGGAGTTCAGAGAGCCCGAAACCAGGTGCTGGTTCCTGTCTCTCAATGGTTTGAAAGATTGGTCTTCCAAAAGGCCGATGTGATATTCACCGTTTCGAGCTTTTTGAAAGAAGAGGTATTAAAGCGGGGCGGAAAACCAGGTAGGGTTCATGTGATTCCCAATGCGGTGGATGCCCAAGTGATTGAATCGATTGAAACCGGTGCCCAGATTCGAAAGCGCTATCGATTCGATCGTCATATTGTCGTTGGTTTTGCAGGGTGGTTTGATACCTGGGACCGATTAGATCTGCTTATTGATGCGGTCGAAGAGGTCCACAAAAAATACCCTCATGTTCGGCTTATGCTGGTGGGCAGTGGCCCGGTTGCCGACCTGCTTACGGAACAGATACGAAGGAGCAAATTAGAAGAGGTTGTTTTTCTCACAGGTCCCGTGCCTAGGTCCCAGGTGTTATCGTATATTGCCGCTATGGATATCTGTGTCCTTCCAGATTCAAATGTCTTTGGTTCTCCGATTGTCTTGTTTGAGTTTATGGGTATGGGAAAAGCCGTGATTGCGCCGGACCTTCTGCCTATTCGAGATATTATTGAAGATGGTAAGGATGGATTGGTTGTCCAACGTGGCGATTCTGATTCGCTCGGGCAGGCCATCTCTCTGTTATTGAGGAATAGTGACCTCCGGATAGAGTTAGGTGACCGTGCCCGGCAAAAAGTTTTGGGTCAGCATACCTGGCATGAGAATGGAAAAAAGGTTGCACGGTTTGCCTCTGCACTCATAGACAAGAGTTGATGACCCTGGTTCCTCCCTCCGCGCTATATTAATCCGCTTAGGATTGTCGGAAGAATTACCGACATAAACACCATACACTTATCTGTAAACGAGTTTAATCTCTCCTTTCCTTTTTGAGATGGAAGTATGGCCTTAGGCTCGGCTTGAAGGACATTCGAGGGGAAGGGTTGAATCCCTATTCTAGTGAGAAGGAATTAGCATGGAACTGCTATTTTGGATGGCGTTTGTGGCGGTGCTGTATACCTATTTTGGTTATCCACTGCTTATTTGTCTTTTAGCCTGTGTGAGACCAAAGCCCATTGCGCAAGGAAATTTCTCTCCTTCTGTTTCTATGATTATTGCGGCCTATAACGAAGAGAAAGTTATTGGTAGCAAAATCTCAAACGCCATGGCGCTGGCATATCCAGAAGGGCAGTTAGAGATTATTGTGGTGGCGGATGGGTCCACTGATCAGACGGTGAGTATTGCTCAATCGTATGTGGAAAAAGGAGTCACTGTCTTACATCGACCGGCCAGGCAAGGAAAGACGGCAGCTTTGAATCATGCGGTTTCGGTGGCTACCGGGGAGATTGTTTTATTTTCCGACGCCAACACCGTCTATGAGACAACGGTGATTCAGAAGATGGTACGAAATTTCCATGATCCTTCTGTGGGCGGGGTTTCGGGCCGAAAGGTCATTTTAAAAGACTGTGATAGGCAAACCAGTCAAGGGGAGACGGCCTTCTGGAACTACGAAGGTTGGCTTAAATCGAGGGAAAGCCGTTTTGGATCCATCGTGGGTGCAGATGGGGAAATCTTCGCTATTCGCAGAGCTCTTTTTGCCCCTATGCCATCCGTCATTGTTCATGACGATATGTTTCTTTCTCTGAAAATTGTTGAAGCCGGATTTCGAGTGATTTATGAAGGAGAAGCGACTTCTGCCGAATATTCCTCAAAAACGCTTCATGATGAATTTTTTCTTAAGGTTCGCTATGCATCTGCCGGATATCAGATTCTTACTCAATTTCCAAAGATGTTTTTTCCGCCAAAGACGTTCTTTGCCTTTCAGTTTATCTCTCACAAATTATTCCGCTGGTTAATCCCATTTTTTCTTTTGACCATGCTGTTGACCAGTGCAATGATTCCCTCTCTTTGGTATTACAGTCTTTTCTGGGGGCAAGTGTCTTTTTATCTTGCTGCGGTCTTAGGATGGCTTCTCATGAAAAAACTTGGTCGCGCAACTCTTTTATATGTGCCCTTGTACTTCTGTATGGGGAATGCGGCTGCATTGTACGGATTTTTCCTTCATTTTTTTAGTTCCGGACAAACCAGTCTTTGGCGTAAAGCCGAACGTTAGGAGTGTCCTAACCTTGGAGAATGGCCAAGTGTATCTCTTATATGGGCTTCTCGGGGGCTTTTTGATCCTCCTGGGGTTTGTCGGACTCGTATTACGCCAAAAGCAGATGCATCTCTGGATTGCAAGTTATGTCATCCAGCAATTTCGTTCCCGCCCAAAGTTGACTGAGGGGCCGATTCATATATTTTTCTGTGTTGCGGACCATTATGAGCCCGCTGTTGGTGGTGTGCCGTATGAACAGGAATGTGCACGGGTGGAAAAATGGATGAAACTGTATCCGGATATCGCGTCCAAGCATCGGGATGTGAGTGGGCGATGCCCCCAGCATAGCTTCTTTTTTCCTGCAGAAGAATATCGTCCCGCTCATTTAGATCATCTCGCCGCCTTATGTAGAAAGGGGTTTGGAGATGTTGAGATTCATCTCCACCATGATAATGATACCGCCGAACATTTGAGGAAAACCCTTCATGAATTTAAGACTATTCTTCATGAAAGGCACCATCTTCTCCGCAAAAATCCCGAATCAGGAGATATCGAATACGGTTTTATCCATGGGAATTGGGCTTTAGATAATAGTGGTGCTTCAGGAAAATGGTGTGGAGTCAATAATGAGATTTCTATTTTGCGTGAGACGGGGTGTTATGCAGACTTTACCTTTCCCTCTGCTCCCGACGAGTCTCAGGTTGCCACAATTAACTCTCTGTATTATGCCACCGATGACCCCATGAGACCGAAATCCCATAACACCGGTGTTCCTGTGGAAGATGGGAGGAAGTCCAGTGGAGATCTGATGTTGATCCAAGGTCCGTTAGGGCTGAATTGGAAATCCCGAAAATTTGGGTTACTTCCCAGGATTGAAAATGGAGAACTCTCCGGGGATAACCCCCCCTCCAAAGATCGCGTTGACCTTTGGATTAAGACTCATATTCACGTACAAGGACAACCCAATTGGATCTTTGTGAAACTGCATACGCATGGAGCCGATGAAGAGAATATGGGAGTTCTGCTTGGAGAGCCCATGGATCGTATGTGGACTTATCTGGAGGACGAATATAACGATGGTCGAAGATACTGTCTTCATTATGTGACCGCCTACGAATTATTTCAGGCTGTCAAAGCTGCGGAAAGTGGAGCCGTGATCGATCCTTCCTCCTATTTGGCAAAATTTGCGAGATCCTCCCAAACCACAACAAACAATAAATAAAATAAATTCTACCCCCTGGGCTATTTTATTCCAAAAAGGCGCAACGGATTTCATTTAAAACATTATGGTCAAAGAAGAAACCGCAGCCATACAGCCTGTGGACTCCATGGAGCCCAATCGGAACTCCGGGAATGGACCAATACCCTCACCGCTGTCTTTTCTTCTATTTCTTTACTTCATCACGCTCTATCTGCGGCCCCAAGACTGGGTGCCGTTTATGCTGGATTGGCCTGTTGATTATATTATTTTTGCCTTTTTGCTCGGTGGCTCCATTTTTCAATTAGATGGGTGGCAGCGTTTGGGCAGGTTGCCATTATTGTATGTATTGATAGCCTGGCTTGTGGTGATCAGCCTGTCAAACCTTGCGCAGGGTGGGGAAGGATCATGGTACGCCAGGGCGGCTTTCACTGAGTATTCGAAATCCTTCCTTATTTTTATGTGCTTATTCATTTTTTTGAGCTCAACTGGACAAATCCGCCGTCTGATCTGGTTTCAAATTATCCTGTCAGGGCTTCTCGCCTACCAGTGTATTGATCAAGTGGCTACCGGCGTTGGGTGGGCCGGGCAACATCTTGGTTGGGATGATGGTCATGGTGGGCGTGCAAAGTGGGTTGGACTTTGGGATGGGATGAATGTCCTGGCCTTGCTGTTTGTCATTTCCTTCCCTTTTCTCATTCAATTTATGTTCTCTCCCTGGAATATCTTTGTTCGGATTACTTCCTTCCTTTTTACCATACTTATTTTTCAAGGCCTCCTTTTGACTCAGTCTCGCGGCGGGTTATTGGCCACAGTCGTAGCATTGTTCGCTTCTTTGGTCTTACGATTTAAGCCACGTACCGCGTTGATCCTTGGTGCCATTGTTCTGGTTTTGGCCGCGCCTTTGGTTGGTTTTCTTACGACACGCGGGTTGGATGATAGCGACGGGAGTAAATCGGCGTCACATCGTGTGGAGCTTTGGGCTGCGGGGTTGGAGATGGCTAAGGAAAACCCGATCTTTGGAGTAGGCAAAATGCGTTTTAAGAGTTCTGCCAGACATAAAACAGGACTTAGCCTGATCGCACATAATTCATATGTCGAAAATCTTGGAGAAACCGGCTTTCCTGGGCTATTTGTCTATATCTCCTTGTCTTATATTTCCATAAAAGGGCTGTGGCATGTTTCAAAGCAAGTTTCCGATCCAAAGGATCGCTCACTCGCCCTGGCTCTTTTAGCGAGCATCTGTTCGTATGCAGCCACCTCCATGTTTGTGACCACAGATTTTATACTTTTTTATGTACAGCTTGGCATTGCTGCAGCTTTTTGCTCATTAAATGGGTTTCATCCTCGGTTGACCCGGAATGATTTCATTTGGATTGCCCTTATAGAAGTGGGGTTTGTACTGTTTCTTCGATTATTTACTGCACTGTTTTTTGCTGGCGTCCTGTCATAACCTTTTCTTTGGAGTCATATGCTATGTGTGCCATATGTGGTGTGGTGAGGATGAGGGACGGTGAACCTGTCGAACAAAGTCTCCTTGTGCAGATGAGGGATTCAATGGTCCATCGGGGCCCTGATTCCGCGGGAATATTTTTGAATAAGCATGTTGGCTTTGGGCATCGAAGGCTGAAGATTATCGATTTACATGCTGGCGCACAGCCGATGTTTAATGAGGATGGGTCTATTGCGGTGGTCTACAATGGCGAGATATACAACTTTCTTGAATTGCGTGAACACTTAATGGCCAAAGGCCACACCTTTCAAACAAAGTGCGATACTGAGGTTATTGTGCATGCCTATGAAGAATATGGAATTGACTGCCCTAAATGGTTTGATGGGATGTTTGCCTTTGCTCTGTATGATGGCAACAAGAATTCTGTTTTTCTCGCTCGGGATCGTGTTGGGATAAAGCCCCTTTATTATTATGTGGATCAACATCAGTTTCTCTTTGCTTCCGAAGTGCGCGCCATTCTCAAAGTGCTTGAATTTCGCCCATCCGCAAATATGGCTGCTTTGGATTTCTACGTATCCGTAGGATATGTTCCCGGCCAATCCACCCTGTTTCAAGGCATCCAAAAACTGCTCCCTGGGTATGGTTTATCTCTTCAAGATGGGCAAGTGACCATTTCACAATATTGGGATCTGAATGATGCTCCTCCTAGCGAGTTATCCTTTGATGAGGCTCAGGGGCAATATGCGGAATTACTTCAAAAAAGCATTAAAATGAGCCTGATGAGTGATGTCCCACTGGGGGCATTTTTAAGTGGTGGGATTGATTCCAGTGCGGTTGTTGCAGGAATGAGTCAATTTATGACAGAGCCGGTCCAGACTTTCTCTGTTGGATATCGGGATGACCGGGATGCCAGCGAACTTCCCTATGCCCAGCGTATTGCGAACACTTTTCACACTGATCACCACGAGTACATCCTTGAATCGGATGAATTCTTTACCTCATTGGATTTGTTACTTGAGTACACGGAAGAACCCATTGTGGAAAGTGCGGCTATAGCACTATTTCACCTCTCTCGGCTAGCCAAAGAGCATGTGACGGTTATTCTCTCAGGTGAAGGAAGTGACGAGATTTTAGCCGGTTATCCCCTGTACCCAATTATGGCAAGGCTTGATCGAATCCACCGGGTATTTGGCTACCTCCCATCCTGGATGCTTGAATGTCTGTCGGCCAGCATCAAGGCTAATGAAAAATACACAAAGTATGTTGATTGGATGCGAATGCCTCTTATTAAACGCTATCGAGGAATCTCTAGCGATGTGACGCCGAGTATTAAGCAAAGAATGTATCAACCGGCCTTTGCTTCTCGTTTGGGAAACGATTCTGATGTGTTTTTTGAAAAGCTTTTTGGCACTCTTTCCCAAAGTTCCGCCTTGAGGAAAATGGGCTATCTGGATATTAAGTCATGGTTGCCGGATGATTTGCTGGTCAAAGCGGATAAGATGACGATGGCCAATTCACTTGAACTCCGTGTGCCATTTTTGGATCACCATTTACTTGAATTTGCCATGTCGTTGCCTGATGAGTATCGCTTGAAAGGGTGGGAGGGAAAATTAGCCCTGAAAAAAGTTATGGAAAAATTTTTGCCTCATGAGATCATTTATCGAAAGAAGAAAGGTTTTCCCGTGCCGGTGGCGAAGTGGTTTAGGGAAAACCTTTATCACCAGGTTCGTGATGTCTTACTGGATAGCAAAAGTCTGACGAGAAATTACTTTCAAGAGTCGTATATTGATAATGCTTTGAAGCGACATCGGCAGGGAAAGGAAGATTTGAGCCGAAGGCTTTTTTCCCTTGTCGCTTTAGAAATGTGGCATAAGAAATACATCGATTGATTCCTCTCTTTACCGAATTTTGGACGGTTCTCTATGCTATCCCAGCCCCTAAAAGTTCTGTTTATTTCCCAGATTTTTCCGACTCCCGTGAATCCAAACAAGGGGGTCTTCAGCGAGCAACTTGTTCAATGTTTAAAGAACTATTGTGAGGTCCGCGTTGTTTGCCCACAACCCTGGTTCCCGAGGCTTCCTCGATGGAAAATTTTGGAGAGATGGCATGAATATTCATTAATTCCAACTGATTATGATATCGGTAGCACACCCGTCTTGAGCCCGAAATATCCGTTTATTCCTAAATGGGGTGACCGTTACCATAGTTTTCTGTTCTTCCTAGGGCTTATTCGATACGCGTACGCCCTGAGGCGCTGTTTTCGATTTGATGTGATAAATGCCCATTGGCTTTATCCTGATGGAGTGGCTGCTGCCCGGCTTGCCAGAATAATGGGGGTACCCTTGGTCCTATCAGGTCTCGGGTGTGATGTGAATATGTTTTTGTTTGAAAAGCGCAAGAGGGGGTCGATTCTTCGTGCCTTGAAACAGGCTTCTCGAGTCACAGTTGTTTCAGAAGAGTTGAAAGCTCACCTGCTAGGCGTGGGGATAGATCATGAGCGTGTCACGGTTATTCGTAACGGCGTGAATAAACAATTATTTTTCCCAAGGGATCAGACCGAGACGGGAACCAGACTTGGCCTTCCACAAAAGGGCCTTTGCGTTTTATTTGTCGGAAGATTAGCAGAAGAAGAAGAAAAGGGCCTTCGGTACCTGATTGAGGCCTTCCAAGAACTTGTTCGAATTAGAAAGCCATTAATCCTCTATGTTGTCGGGGATGGCCCCATGCTCAAACCGTATCAAGAGCTCGTCCACAATCAAGACCTTCAAGGGCATATCCAATTTGTTGGTGCGAAGGCACATCAGGATATTCCTCTATGGATAGGTGCTTGTAATATTTTCTGTTTGCCGAGTCTTCGTGAGGGATGTCCCAATGTGGTTCTTGAGGCATTATCCTGTGGCCGTCCAGTTGTGGCATCCGGAGTGGGTGATATTCCCAATCTCATTGGGAAAGCCAATGGAATTCTTGTTGAGCCTGGCAATAGTCACCAGTTATGTGAGGCGTTGGAGATTGCATTGTCCAGGAAATGGGATCAAACCGAAATTTGTGCGTCGGTCAGTACCTTAACTTGGGATGCGGCCGCATCCCAATACTATTCCGTTCTCCTCGGTGCCTGTTCTGATGTGTGATTTCCTTACGGATGGGTGGAAGTATTTCTCGTAAGGGAGAGGTGCAGCAAGCATTTCATGGCTGCTTGCTGCAACAGGGTAGACCTTATCATTGAATGGTAAGGGTGAGGCCTTTGGGGGAAGCCGGAGGAATCGTATCGGAGGTTCCACCCCCATTCGCATATTCTGCTGGAAGAGGGTTCCCAAGAAATTCCCAAATATAATGTGTGAGGGATGCTTTGCCGCAGAATCCTCGTGATTCATTTGCACAGAGATCCGCCTTGATCCGTGCTTCATTTGGGAATGGCCAGAGATTTTCGTTGGTTAAGGTGCCATTTTGATAGCGTTTAATAATTGTCGCGCCAATATCTCCACCATCGGAGGCCGCCCCCTTATTCGGTGTCCCTGTTTCCGCCCGCAGTAGATATTTTAATCCTGGTTGTATACTGGAATCGTGGGCTCCCGGACTTGCGCCGTTATAATTGGGATTATTCGAATAGACGTTATTGTAATCTGATGTGACGGATCCATTGATTCCACTATTGGAATTATTTTGTATGAGGCTATTTTTCAGGGAGACATTGGTCACCTGATTGCCGCCGCCACCGAAATATGTCCCATAAGATCCCCCACCCAATGTGACATGGTTGAGGGTGGTATTGCTGCTTTTTCTAGGAACTGTGATTGCGTAGACATTACCCCAGGACACAACATTTTCGAATCGATTATTGTTATTGACTGCCCCTCCTGACTCAGAAGCCAGACCGTTCCCCACATTATTGAGGCTAATCATACCAAGAATGACGTTATTTGATGAGCCGGTATAGGGAGCTGTGTCACCATTGCTATTGCCGGCAAGCAAAATCCCACCACGATCTCCTCCTCCTGTGGCAGTCGTCCCATCCAGGAGAATCACATTCTCCAGCAGGCTGTCATAGGTATTGTATAAACTCATGTTGAATTTCGGGTCACCTGGTTTGTAGTCCAATCCATCCCAACGATCCCATCGGAGCACAGCCCGCCGGACGGTCACTTTGGTACCTCCGTAGACACTCAGGACATATCGGCCAGCACCCCAGCCCCACACTTCTTCGAATAACGAGTCACGAATCCTGGCCAAGCTCCAGACGTTATTGTTCGTGTTCACCGCACTGCCAAATGCCCCGGTGCGGCGAATGGTAATATTATTGATTTGATTGGTTAACGATGTCCCATCTGGTGATTGAATGGAAACGGCAGGTCCTTCGCCGGAATTCTGGAGGCGGAGCCCTTCGATGACGATATGATGAGTGCCCGCTTGGCGGATGTCAATTCCCGAACGAGCTCCTGCACCATCGATGACGGCTTTGCCATCGTGTTCTGCCTGAATGATCGTGGGTGAGGTTGTTGACCCACTTGGTGGATTCGTGATGGTGCTCCCTTCATAATTATACTGACCATCTTTGAGGATATAGGTGTGGCCACCGCCCTTCGAAAAAGCATACGTGAGCGTATAATAGGGGTTCTGATTGGTGCCATTACCCAGGACATTACTCCCTGAGGGAGATATATAATAGGTCGCGGCAAGGCTCTGGGTGGCATGCAGCATGAAAAATGCTGCCAGTAATGGCCAGAGTATTGCGGGATTTGTTGCATATCGCCTTTTCATGGTTTTCTCCTTTTGGTGCTCTGTCATAACTACTATGGAATCACTTACGGATAGGAATTTAATTGATGGTAATGCTCGTAGACGTATTTTCTATCGTTCCCTGAAAATTGGGTTTTTATCCCGTGACTGGTTATGTTTCGGTAACATTAAGGAAAGCTTTAGTAAGGTTTTTAAGAATTTTTCAGCCTTAACTATGCCCCAGCTCGAAAACTCCCAATCGTTGGTGATCGATGCTTTTGAATAAAGTTGCATGCTGTGTGTCTGGTTGGAGCTGGTACCGAACGTCAGCCTAACCTGGGCATTTGTGGGTTGGTAATAGATCGTTGTCCATTGTTCTTTGATCATAGGCTGGATTTCTCTTTTATGGGGACGATTAAGTCGAAGTACCGCATTTAGTGAAAATCTATGAGCCAGTTTAAGAACACTCATATTTGTTGCGTTTACCTTTGAACCTTCTCAAGGGAATCAACAGAGATTAAGAGCCCATTCGAAAAGGTTATCCTAATCTCACTAGTTGGCCACTTCCAAATTCCCAAAATAATATGTGTGGATGCCTGAGCTTATTTAAGTGAAAGTCTGCCAGTATCAATGGCCGAGGAATGCTCTGCTCACGAAATCCTCCAGCCCGATATCTTGCCACTCCCAGGCGGAAATATAATTGTTGGTTTAGCGGAGCACCCAATTAATCGCATCCTGCGCAGCGAAAAGGTCAAGCGGGGTGGAATCATTTGGGTAGGTTACCCTGTTGACAGGGTTTCTCCTGCATTTTACGTCCCTTCGAAAGTGATTTGGCGATTGGTTCTGTCTATCCCACGGAGTGAATAATTAATATTCCGATAAGTCCCAACTTGAATTTGTCCTACTGCTACTAAAATTATTATTGGCATCTCCCCAGGCTTCATCTAGATGCTCCTACATCCCGAGAGTTGCAAGTAAAGGTGGTGACGCTGGTCACTCTCCCCGTCGCAGTGCTTGCCACTATCTCATTCTTCGGTCTGTTATCTGTAGTCAAATTTATCATATAGGTGTCACTTAGATTTTTCCGGATACTCATCTTATTGTTTCGCCACCGATACTTCATGGGACACTTTTGCCTTAGGGTTTGACGATGGCGGTGTACATGCTCAAATCATTTCCGCTATTGCCACTGCTGGCATTGCCCCCGAGGGTAATGGTGCCGGCAGGGAAGGCCCGCACAAACAGGCTGAAGGTCGCATCCGAGGTCACCAAATTTGTCCCGGTATCGGTAAAGGTGCTCAACCACGAGGGTTTCGAGGTAATGCGATCGCCATGGGCAACATACACGGAGACGGGTTGATTGACCGTAAAGCTGAGAAAGGCGGTATTGGTCGCTGATTTGTCATCATTCGCCGTTCTGATATATGCCGCTCCCTGTACGAGAGCGGGAACGGTCGTAAAGGTATAGGCGCGGTCGATATAGACCGTGCCCCCGGCTTGGAGGCCGGAGGTGGGCACAACATAGGCTTTCCCGCTGGACACGGTCAGATTCGAAATATTGAGTGTTGAGGTGGGTGGCGGTGTTGGCGGCGTACTAGTATTACTCACCGTGACCGTGCGGGGTGCGGAGGTGGTGGTGTTGCCCGCCGCAT
>CABVRQ010000066.1:0-10734 GCA_902500695.1 uncultured Nitrospira sp.
CATGATCCAGTTTGTGGCGGCCGGTTATCAGGCCGACGAATTGACGTTTGAGCCGGAGTCCGTCAGAAGTTTTCGTGGCGGGTCCATGGCAGACACGCTGTCATTGGCGGATTGGAAAATATTGTGGTTCGAAGCGGTCGTGGCCCCCTACAGCCCGATTAAAGAAATTCATAGCGCAGGCTTTTCTTTTCAATTCCAGGCCAAACGCTATGTCGGGTATTACCTCTGGCAGGTGGTGTTACCACTGGCGGTCGTGGTCATAATATCGTGGGCGGCTTTCTGGGTCGGACGAGAGCACATCGGCGTCCGGATTGCCGTGGCGACGAGTTCCATTCTGACCCTGATTGCTCATCGCTTTGTCCTCGCCAGCCTGCTCCCCCGCCTCCCGTACATGCCACACCTGGACTATTTCACCGTCGGGAGTACACTCCTCGTGCTCCTGGCGTTGATCACGGTGATCGTGACAGGATTTCTTGCCGCTCACGGTCACGATCACCATGCGCGAAGAATCGACCTTGTGGCTCGCGGAACTTTTCCTAGCGCATTTTTGCTGTTGTTAATCTGGTTTATGGTGGGATGAGCCATTGCTGCCAGATGCACGCCGTAAGATTCTTGCGAAAAGGCCCCGAAACCCGGACCGCGACCATTCATGCCGGAAATGAATCTCTCCCATCATAAGGTAGTCTAGAAGCCAAACTCATGCGGGCTTAATCCAGAAAAAGTCCGAAACGCACCGGCAAAGGACGACTGGCGGGTTTTCGTATTCGATCACATTTTCAATGGATTTGATGGAGACGATCACCTAAGGTCCTGTTTGGAATTGATTAGACTTTTTCATGATGTTGAACAACCTCGCGCCATACCGTACCCAAAATCAACTCAGACAAAAACGCTATGAAAGTGGCGCAGGAGAGATGATGAGGGAGAAATGCATTGAAGGTCACGGATGGAGACGTGAGGTTGTCGAGTAAACCTCCTGGCTTCAATAACCAAGCTACAAGGCTTTCAGCCTTGTTCGATTTTATTTCCACGCTTCTTTGCACCCCATCTTCATGAGGGGATTGGAAAAGTCGGGTACGCCGGTCCGGCAGGATTGGGGCCCTGCATGGAGTTCCCCGATACTAAGATTCCAAGGAAATCCCTACCCGCCGTATAGGGAGGAGGAACATCCCCTTGCGGCCTATTCATGGCATGGAGCAAGAGTACAATTCGCAACCCATCGGGACTCTCATGTTAATCCGCGCAAAGTGTTCGATTTCTTGTTGGAGGATATTCGACATCTCTCTGGCTGGAGCTGTCAGGGTCTTGTCCGGTTTCCCAGATACGGACACATTTTGCATTAACAGAGAGAAGATCTTTGCGAGGACCGAAGACATTCACCAGTGTCTTTTTTGTTCCTTCGACTGTTCCTTCTAAAAGAAAGATATTCCCCCGAGTGGTGTAAAAATCCTTTTCCCGTTTCCCAACAAACCGAATAAGAAAATGTCTACTCCTATCGGATTGACCGATTTTGGGTCCTTCCTCAAGCTGCGTTTTGGGATAGGGTAGCCATTCAGCTAAGATCGTATACCCCTCATCCGTTTGATCAATACTCACCACGGCTCCTGCGAGCTTCTTTTCCTGCCCCAGGTAACTTGACGAATTATCAGCTATTTCATCGAACTGCTGGCTTGTGGTCACCGTCTTTGTCCCATTCGATTTGGAAGACAATAAATCAGAGCCTGGTAATGCCGTGCATCCAATCTGCAAACCCACGAGTCCCAATATGCCAAGTACGATAACCTCTTTTCTCATGAACATTCTCCTTTGTGTTAAACAAAAAGTCGTGACCATGTTGGCGCACACCGAATGAGATTGATTCCGGTCGTATGGACAAAAGTTTTTCTCATATGAGAGACCTAGCCTAGCGGGAACTTATTGCGGCCGGGTCAAGAGCTTGTTACAGAATGGTTAACTCTCAGCAATCGATTCAATGAATAGACTTTTAGGTCGAACGAAGTGGAACCTCCGGGTTCGAGTCCCCCCTGCTCCTGATTGTTCGGGATCTCCCAATGAACAAAACTGCTCGAACCTTATGGTCCCATGCATTGGGGAAGTTCGAAGGGGGACTGAAGCGCGGCGAGGGGAAATGGTTCAGCTGGACCTGACTACCCCCCGCTCGTTGGTCCCTGTCTCATGCCAATACTCACCGGTCGTGAAAGCTCTTGGTGCAGATGCTCTGCGGACTCTATGAGCTTATCACGGCTCAGGTCAGCGGCACACGCAAATTCCAGCTCAAGCAGAAACCGGTCAGCTTGGATCCCACCGTGATCCATCTGCGTCCCTCGCCGCATGATTGAGCAAAATTCCGTCGCACCAAGAGCGGAGTGAAGTAGTACTCGGTGCTGGACCATGATGGCGATATGCCCGCCTCGGTGTGATCATAGACGGGAAAGAACAAGATGTAACGGTGGCGCAATAACGGGTCTTTGCCCCTGTCACCAAGGTCGTCGATGACCGGGGATACAACGACTTTCAGCTCCTCCCCGAATGGACAGAGCCTAGAGTGTTTTTCCCCACGCAGCAGACAAGAAATGCACACCGGGAGATTGAGGAGGAGCGTGAGCCGCCATAGCACGACTGCATCCTCAAAGATCAAACCATCTGCCTGACCATATGAGTCTGGGCTTCCACCGATTGGGAATTGACCGCCTTATGTCAAAGAAAAGGTGAAGCACCGGGCGATGAATATTCTTCCAAGATAGGTCGCCAGTGACCTTCCACTTTAGCCAACCTTATACCCTTTCCCCTCCATGCAGGTACGATGGGCACGATCAAACGTTTCCCGTGTGCGCTGATTCTGGGCTCCGGCCTCTTGGACCTGCTGCTGATACTCTTGCTCAGCCCCCCGCTGTCCCATCATGCCAAGCCCGCCGCCGGCAGCGGCACCGATGGCGGCTCCCATCCCTGCATCGCCCGCAATGGCCCCTCCGATAGCCCCGAGCGCGGCCCCCCCCATCGCGCCGATCAACGCACCGCCGCCTGATGGCGGAGGAGGCGCGGCCGCCAGACTCGGATGTTCCGGATCGTAGCCCGTCTGCTGCTTGGCCCATTTATAGCAAGTAAAATCGTCCTGCTCCTGCTGTTCCGGACTTTGTCCCTTTTCCGGGAACACAAAGGTCCGCGCCTGTGGAGGCGGCGCATAGTCGACGGGAGAACCCGATGGCTGTCGCCCACCATGCTGAGTGCCCACACAGCCTGCCAGCATGACCGCGCATGACAGGATAACACACGACTGCTGTACCCTCATCGTCTTCTCCTTTATTCGGTCAAGGGCAAACAGCCCTAACCAATCTTGTACCCTTTGCCTTCCATACACACGTTATGCGCACGGTCAAAGGTGGCCCGGGTTTGCTGGTTCTTCGCCGAGGCTTGTTGAACCTCTTCCTGATACCCCCGCTCAGCCCGCCGTTGTCGCATCATGCCCATCCCCCCTCCGGCAGCAGCACCGATCGCCGCCCCTTTACCGGCGTCGCCGGCGATGGCGCCGCCAACTGCTCCGAGCGCCGCGCCACCCATCGCTCCGCGCAGCCCACCACCCCCCGATGGAGTAGGAGGCGCTTCAGCCAGATTCGGATGTTCCGGATCGTAGCCCGTCTGCTGCTTGGCCCACTTAAAACAGGTAAAGTCGTCCAGTTCCTGCTGTTCCGGACTTTGTCCCTTTTCCGGGAACACAAAGGTTTGGGCCTGTACAAAGGTTGCAGAAAGAAGCAACCCCAATCCAAGCCTCAGACCCAAAATCACATATGTACGCATCAATGCCTCCACATCTAGAGAATGTTCCGTTCAGCGCTTACTTCATGTCAGGAATATGATAGGTCAGTTTGGGCCACATTGCGACTCCCTCTCCGAGTTGTTGGGCCGACTCAACCCCGCTGACCATGGTAATTTCTCTCGCCTGGATCTTCGAAATCATTTCGCCCTCACCCGTAATGCCGGCAAATTTGCCGGTGCCGCCGGTGATCTTAAATAACCCCCGGCACCCTTCCACATCACCCGTGCAATTGAATTCCGCAAAGACACGATTGCCCTGCTCTCCAGTGATGACGCACTTGGCATAACCCGTTTTCGTTCCCTGTTTTAAATCGGCATCCACGGTGCCGGGGCAGACGATCGACGCCGCATGTAGCGCTCCCTTGGCGTCATCCATCAACATCACGCCACTGTATACGGCCACCATATACACTTGATCGGGCCCGACCGGAAATGCAAAGCCTACCCCTTTCCATGGAGACATGGCTTTGACGCTGCCATCTTCTGCATACCCATTCCCGCTCAGCACCAACGTGACTGCCATGAGAACTGTCATTGTTACGATTCCACTTACCAATCGCTTCATGGATTCTTTCTCCTTGTTATAGATAAAAATGTAACGAATGCGGGTCAATATACCAAAATTTCTCACGATGGGAAAAGCGGCATCTCACCCCGGATCACAAATTCTCCTTTTTCCATACAGCACCATCAAGGAGCGACGTCGCTCTTTGGGAAAAACAAAGCGTGTTCAGTATCGTATTGCTTATCATTAATAATTGCAGCCCGTTCGCAGACTACTCGTGGCAAGACCTGATCCAAATTGTCGCCTGAAAAATCCGGTCACAAAGTCCATGGTCTGACCGGCACTTGAACTCCTCATCTCTCCAACAGGTGAACGACAGCCAATGGTTGTCCTCCCCACAATATGTTCCGCCCCGAGGCCCACAAAAATAGTGTAAGAAAAAATGCTCAGCCCAAAAATTCTAATAGCAGGTTCTCGATTTTAAGGGCTGCTTAACCTACAATGCCCCACTGATAAATTTCACAGGCTTTCCCTGATACATTTTGAACCGTCACTAGGACCCATTAAAAAGTATTCTTCCTAATTTTTAATGACCTGCAGCGAGATCCCGGACGAAAAATTGAACACATTCAACAATCATTCAATCACTGGAGGTCTGTCATGAAATCCCTCACGGGTCTCATCCTAGCTATCTTTGCCATGACTGTGGCGGCAGGATGCTCCTCTACCAAGATCACCGAAACGCATCCGATGTACGGCAAGGAGAAACTCCCCAAACCGGAACGCATTTATGTGTATCCCTTTGCCACTACCCAGGCAGATCTCCCGGACTGGTCCTCGGCGGCCAAACACCATGATCCTCCTGGCGAACCCCCATCGCCGGAGCATCTCAAGATCGGACGCGAATTGGGTCTCACCGTCGCGGAGGAATTGGTATCAAAAATCCAACAAATGGGTCTTACCTCCTTGGTGGCGAGTAAACAGACGACTCCCCGCATTAATGACCTATTGATTGTGGGATATTTTGGAACGTTTGACGAAGGCAGCAGGCTCAAAAGAATGACATTGGGGTTCGGATCCGGATCGGCCGAAGTCAGCACGGCCGCGGAAGGCTACCAGTGGACGGCCAAGGGTCCCCGGCAACTCGGAGGCGGGAAGGTGGAATCGGGCGGCAATAAAATGCCGGGTGTGGCTTTACCGATTGTGGTCCTGGCGGCCACCGCCAATCCAATCGGATTGATTGTCGGCGGAGGCATGAAAGTCTATGGGGAGGTGTCCGGAAAGGATACGATCGAGGGCACAGGGAAACGAACGGCGGAGACCATCGCCGAACACCTTGAGGGAAAATTCAAGGAGCAGGGATGGATCCACTAAGCCATTGCCCAACCTGGCAGTCGGAAATCTCAGTCGGTTGGGACGTCGCCTCGCGTTAGGATGCGGGGTGGTGCTAGTTGCATGCTGTGCGCACCTTGCGGCGGCACAGACTGTTGCCGAGCCCAGTCACGAGTCAGGTCGCCCACCAACAACCAAACCGTTTCTACTCGGCCCTCCGAAAGTTGATGGGCCGGTGATGGTTCACGCCTCGTTTCATCTTCTCAACATCAGCGCAATCCACGACGAAGCGGAGGCAGTAGAGTTCTCCGGAGTCCTCCAGCTCGTATGGCAAGACGCACGACAGACATTCGACGCTGCCAGGGAGGGAGTGAGCGAGAAGGTTTACTCAGGCGGTTATCAGTTCGATGAGATTTCGCCAGGCTGGTATCCCCAGGTTACGCTTCTCAACGCCGCCGGCCAGTACGAAAGCCGGGCGGTGATTCTCCGCGTCAAGCCGGATGGAACCAGCACGCTGATTGAGGCGGTTGACGCGGTCGCCAAAGTCAATCTTCAGATGCAGCGGTACCCGTTCGATCGCCAACGGTTGGAACTTGTTTTTGACGTGTTGGGCTTCAACGCTGGCGAGGTCGCGCTCGTGGCAACACCCACGTCCGCGTCCGCACCCAACAGAACGATTATGGTACCGCAGTGGACGATGAAGGGCGTCGAAGGATCGATTAGCAATATGGACGTCGCCCTTGCTGGTGCGGTGAACCTCCGCTCCGCGTTCGTGGTGACCATCGACATGAAGCGAAAATCTTTTTTCATGGTCCGATTGGTCCTGATACCCCTTTTCCTGATCGTCATGCTTTCCTGGTCGGTGTTCTGGATGGAACGCTCTTCGTTAGGCGATCGCATGAGCGTGTCTTTCGTGGGGATCCTCACGGCGGTGGCTTACCAGATCATGCTGGGAGGCATCCTCCCGCATGTCTCCTACTTCACGTTCATGCATGGGTTCCTCAATGTCAGTATGTTGGTCATGACCGCCACCGTCGGAATCAACTTGATCGGTGGCGCAGCGGACAAGCAGGGAGATCTCCAGCGAGGCGACTGGATAGACCGTCGTTGCCGATGGATCTTTCCACTCACCTATACTGGAATGATTGGACTTATGCTCGTATGGGCGTTTCTGTTCTAAAGGGCAGAGTGAATCAACAGAGGGACACGATTCGTGATCACCACGCAGGGGTTAGGAACGACCAACTGCAGCCGATTCCGCTGACCGTCCTCACCGGCTTTCTTGGCGGAGGAAAGACGACACGGCTCAACCGCATCCTGAACGACGATCACGACCTAGGTGTGATAATGCTGGTCAACGACTTCGGCGCCATCAATATCGACGCCGATCCGGTCGTGGGCATTGAGAATAACGGCGCAGTTATCAGTCTCACGAACGGGACCCTGTCGGGACTGGATGTCATGGATGAGTTATCGCATGGCGCCAACTGCAGTATGAAATTCGCGACGGGCGCTACTTCGTCGATGTGGCAGGGACACCATTCGAAATGTTCGTCTACAAGATAGACGACAAGCACCGAGCGGCACGCAGCAATGAGTTCGGCTACGCCAATTATGAAATCGAAGCTGCCGACCAATGATCGGTCCGGGATTGCATGCTGAGGTGCAGTTGGAAGGACATATTGGCCTGAATCATGATGAGTCCGCTTCCTGCGGGCGGGCTCCATCGCGTCTCATGCGATAGAGCCGTAAATCGCTGCTGCACTTCACATTGAATGGCGTTGCGTTATCTGTCGGATACCACGCGTTCCACTAGGAATTGATCGGGCGCGATTTCTCCGACCCCATTATTCTGACCGAGGACGATCTGCGCCGGCTCAGCGCGACGTGGCTTGCGCAAGGACGCCATTCCCCCACCCCGGAGGACCGCGTTGCCTCATCGAGCGTAAGGTCAGCGAGGAAATCCTCTACCGTGAAGCGCTTGCGTTCGATCTGGACAAGGGAGATACCATCGTCAAGTGCCGACGGGCACAGAAGATGGAGTTTCTCGTCGAGGACCTCTCTGCCCTTCTCGATTCCACGACCGAGGAACTCCGGGCGTGGTTCGAGAAGAACTGCGAACGCTTCACGCCCCCCCGTGTGTCGTTTCGTCATCTCAACTTTTCCCCGGACCGGCTGGGCGCAGGGGTAAAAGAGGCAGCCGCATCAGCGCGTAGACGGCTTGATGGGAAGACCGCGAACTCGCCCGTCGCGGCAACACTGGCCGATTCCTTCATGTTCCAGGATTCTTACGGTGACCGAACGCCGGAACAGGTGTCCACTATCTTCGGCACCCGGTTCGCCGCTTCGGTCTTCCAGTTACCTCCAGGCTCCTGGCAAGCACCGATCGAGTCAGGATTGGGCTGGCATGTCGTCTGGGTGGAGTCGATAGCACCTGGCCACACTCCCGACTTCGAAGAGATCGAGCAGGACATCGAGTCTGGATGGATCGAAGAGCAACGCCTCAAATTCAACCGGCGGACGTTCGACACGAAGAAAGCGGATGGAGCGCCGTGAGCAAGGGGAAGGCGCGTGAGTGTTTTCCACACATGCTGCCGGACCTCCGATTGCTGCAGTATGTGTGCTGATCACCTGATAACAGACCCAAACGGTTTTCCAGAACAGCGTTGAAAACCAGCCGCCCCTTTCGAGGCCTATACAATGACGGAAGATTTGATTACAGTTTCGTACCAGGAACCAACACGTGCAGGTACCAGGATTCATCTCATCTTCAAGGGAGATCTGGCATGAAAGCGTTCACGCGTTTCGCAATTGCGGTGTGTGTTCTCTCTTTGGCCGTCGGATGCGCCAAAACCGAGGTGACCGAGCGCCATCCCCAACTTAAAGCCGGAGACATGATCGCTAAGCCAGAACGGATCTATGTCTATCCGTTCGCGGCCACCCCTGTCGATATTCCGGCCTGGTCGGTTTCAGCAGGACGGTATTCCGATCCCAGCCAGCAACAGACCCCGGAGGAACTCAAAGTCGGTCGCGAGCTGGGGAACCTCGTCGCCAAAGAGCTGGTTACGAAAATTCAGCTGATGGGACTTTCGGCATTGGAGGGGAACAGCCAAATCGTACCACGCAACAACGACCTTTTGATTATTGGGTATTTTGAAACAATGGAAGAAGGCAGTACCCTCAAACGCCTCGGGCTTGGATTCGGCTCAGGGTCCGCAGAGTTACAAACAACCGTGGAAGGTTACCAGACGACACCTGAAGGCCCGCGCTTGCTCGGAACAGCCAAGCTCGATTCCGCCGGAGGCAAAACACCGGGTCTGGTTGTCCCTCTTGCGGTCCTTGCTGCCACCGCCAACCCGATTGGTCTCGTGGTCATGGGAACGACAAAAGTAGCCGGTGAGATGACCGGCAGGACTAAAATCGAGGGTGCGGCCAAACGAACGGCCGAGGCGCTTGGCGAGCAACTCAAATTAAAATTTCAGAATCAACGTTGGATCGAATAGCTCCTCGTCCTCACCCAGGTCGAACCACAATATGTTGGACGAAAACAAACACACACCCCGATCCTGCGGTCGACCTGGAACATGTGGAAAACAACCACAAGTCTGGATGAGGATCTACAATGTTAGTGCTCATTAAACCAAAAGCAATTTTTCTTCTTCCTCAAGAATTCGTCAATCCATGCTGAAAGCCGATCTCAGCTATAAGAAAAACCGCTAGATACCCTCAAACATTGCGCGCCAATCATTTGGCGCAGTGGCCGCTGGAAGCCTGGGGGTATAGCTCCCAGACTCCTATCCAGTTGATGGTCGGATTCGTAACCGGAGCCTCATTACTCTCCTTGTGAATCGCCTGTTGGCTTGCGCCCTCTGATGGCAAAGCCCGCCCAGGGAGAAGGTGAGCGCGACCCTGCTGCTGTATAGCTGCCCATTATTATTCCTGCACGCAGGCAAGGCCTGAGACTAACCGGCATTGGGCTCTTGTCGGCCATTCTGCATCTCGGAGTCTTGGCGGGGTGCTGCCTGGTACGCCTTCGATCAAGCGTCCGAATCTGCCCAACGTAACGTCTACCAGTTCAGTCATTTACCGGGAGAAGAAGATGAGGGTGATACCTTTTGTATGCCATCCGGCCGGATCTCTCTAACAACAGTAGGCTTGAGCGGTCTTAAAATACTGATATGAAAGGAGCTGAAATGTGTCGAAAGAATCAAGGTATCATATCTTCCCGAATGATAGCGCACCGTGTTCTCTTGTTTGGAGCGTTGGTATTTTTTCCCGGTCTGGGCAACGCTAAAGACACTCCGGCTTCAGCGGAAGATTCCGCACCTCATGCTTCACATCAGGCCCATTGGGATTACATGGGAATCGATGGTCCGAAGCATTGGGGGATGCTGGATGCAGGATACATGGTGTGCGAAAAGGGACGGGAACAGTCACCTATCAATGTGGTGACGGTAAATGATCCCGAGGCTCAGTCCCCGTTGGAGTTTCACTATCAGTCCTCACCCGTCCATGTGGTGAACAACGGCCATACCGTCCAAGTGAATTATAAGGCCGGGAGTACCGTGCGGTTCAATGGTCAAGAGTATGAACTGCGCCAGTTTCATTTTCATGATCCAAGCGAACATCACATTGAGGAAAAAGCCTATCCAGGAGAAATGCATTTGGTCCACCAAAACCAGTCAGGCCACCTGCTGGTCATTGGTGTCTTGATGCAGTTTGGTGAAACCCATCCCATACTGGATCAAGCCGGGAACTGGATCGAACACAAACTGGGGCATCGGATCCCGATCGAAGGGGAAGACATACGGTCCGGTCTGGTCTTAAACGTAAAAGATCTGCTGCCAAAGAATACGAGCCATTTCTATTCCTATCACGGATCGCTGACCACACCACCGTGTTCTGAAGGGGTCCAGTGGATCATTCTGAAAGAGCCTTTGGAGGTCTCTGAACAGCAGGTGCAGCGATTTGTCAACACGATCGGTCACAACGCCCGCCCGATTCAGCTCCCTTCAGGACGCCTGATTGAGGCACGTTAAGCGACAGTCGAATTCCAGCATACGGACGTCAATTAATCGGATCCG
>CABVRQ010000066.1:10834-21547 GCA_902500695.1 uncultured Nitrospira sp.
CTGGGCATTGAAGAGAACTCCATTGTCATATATTCCATAGACAGCGGCTCGGAGTCTTTCTCCTGCCGGACGGTAGCACGACCATGTTCTGGGGGGAGAAGAACACGCAGTGGGAAGGCGGCTACTGCGTAGCCGACCGCAATCAAGTGGCCGAGTGTCATTGTTTTGCTCCGGACCCAGCAGAAGTTTATTGGAATGACTATAAAAACGAACCATGAGATTGGGCCCTGAAACGAAATTTCATCTCTTCATGTTCATGTAGGACAAAAATGGATTCGGCGTATCCCGGCCTACGCTGAAGGTGTATCTGTAAAATTCCTAAAAAAGGGAAGCGTCCCGGTGGGAAGCCATGGCTTCCCCTAGTCAGGATGAATCCGAGTAATCTTGGAGCCCTTGATCCCAATACCCGCCATCAACCCTTTCTGATCAAAAAAGAAGGCATAGATGTCGTCTTTCGCGGTCGTGGTCGTCATGGAACCTGCAAAGCCTTTGTCCACGATAACGAGGCTCGGACCCACCCCGATTTCCCATCCATCACTTTTGTCGAGATAATCAAGTGCCTCATCTTGCAAAAAAAACAACACATAGCCAAAAGATTGGACACCGGCCTGCAATCCGTATGAAGCCTCAACCGTTCGGTAATACCCTGCGAACATTCCATTTTTCAGCAGAGCACCGTCGCCAAAACTTGCACCGACCAAAAAGCCAGCCTTATAGACGTCCGGAAAAACGAGAATTCCCTTGGCGACCGCGCCAAAGTCTTTCGCTGTTTCGCTATGTGCATAGAGTTTAGCCAAGGCTTCTTGAACTTCCAGATCAATTTCATCTCCGGTCATCGCCTGAGCCGGTGCCAGGCCAATGGCCAGAACCATGAGGATCATGAAGGCCAGTGATAGTCCGATTCCCTGAATAGTCTTTCCCATGGGTGTCTCCTTAGAAGATTGAAAAAAGCATTTAATACGGAAGGGTTATCATAGCTTCCCCCGCATGCAAAAGCGGGGGAAGTGACAACCTTTATTGAGTGCGAACGTTTTTGAATCACTCTTCGCCATAGGGACCCATCAAGGCACGGGATATAGGATGTTTGGCTGACGATCCAAATCCTCCAACCTGATCGATCAAGACGCAATACAGGTAGACAAGGAGAGAACGATCACCCTTGGGGCACACCCCTCCACCGGCCTGCATACGGTTGTATTCGCGGCTCGCGTAGAAATGGCGATCGGAGGCCACATACATATCCCGCTCCCGGTATAAACATGCGGTGATTGAGGACCAGCAGTGAACGACTGAAGACGTCGATATTCAGCCAGACAAATGATTCCTCGACTCCCGTCATATCCGGGTTGGGATAGTTGCGAACCATTCTCATGATTCGGGTTCGACGCAATCTGGTGCATCACGTAATTGGCACAACCGCCATCGGCTTTGCTCTGCCCAATAGCGATAGGCCTCTTCCACATCGTCCCAGGAATGGGTTACGCCCCTCAGTCTCTTGCCGCCTGCTCGACGATCAGCGGCAGCCAAGAGCAACTCTCCTGTTTGGCCATCAGTCACCTTGATCTCCCCGCTGGCTTTCCCTACAAAGGAAGCCGTGCCCGTGGCGAGATATTTTAATTCACTCAGGACGTGCATTTGCGGCACAATGGTCGAGACGGTATCGATAACCGGCCAAGAGGCTTACCCCTCCGTGATAGCCGCTTTGATGAGCAGCACACCAGGACCCGGCTCATGCACGATTTCGTAATCTGTTTGAAGAGCCTCATGCAGCTTACCCCAAAGATCGTTTGCCAAACGCTGGCGATCCAGTGGGGACACATACTCGAGTTGGGAATCTTTCCTCCCAACCCAAACCGTCACCGGGGCAATCATCACCTTTTCATACGACTTCCAGTCGGCCTTTTCATTTCGATAAACCAGCAGGGCTTCATCGTCCTTGCCTTCATGCATCTGGGAATACACATCGCCGAGGAAGCCGGACTGTTCGACCGATCGGGCTTCGCGAGTGGCGCCGCAGCCACCGAGCGATCCCACCACACACACAAGTAACAATGTGTTCGTGAACACGTTGTTCCGCATCCGTCAAATCTCTTTCTTTAATTTGGAATGATACGTCACAAAAAATGTCATACTGGATTCTTAATCGCGGAGAATAATTTATCAGATTGTAAGGGGGGAGTGAAATGTTCCAGGTTCTTTTCCACATGGTGATAGCGACCTCCTACCCTGCTTCCCTCCTGGCTGGACCGATTCGGACTCCTTGAGACTACTTCCTTTTCTATTATGTATTCTTATGGCACTTCTCCTTGCCAATCATGGCGCTTTTCGGGGAACGCCATTCAATCAGAGGATGACTGGAGTGGCATTTGCAGTCATTTGTGGACAAATATTTTCCAAATTACGTTGGAATTTTTCATCAGTTCTGTTATGTAGGATGGCTCCTTCACTAGGCAACGAAAGATCACTCACACTCTTGGATGCTCAAGACCAAGGAGGTGTGAGCGTCAACTCATTTTGATGGACAACACCGCTTATGAGAAATTGGAATAGAGGTATATTTTTAGGCCATCTCACCACACTCGAACGCCTCAATGCCCTCACAGACGGTGTGTACGCAATTGTTATCACACTTCTGATGCTGGATCTGAAGATGCCTGAAACACCGGGACTGACACAGGGGCAGCTTCTTTCCGACCTACAGGAGCAAATCCCAAATTTTGTAGCCTATGTACTCAGTTTTTATATGGTGGCGTTTCTTTGGATGAGAAATTTTTGGATTCTCAAGCACCTCCAGAAATGCGATGAAAAGACATTCTGGTTGAACTTTGTCCATCTGATGTTTGTATCCCTTATCCCCTACGCGGCCTCGTTGCTCGGACATTACGAAGAAGATTTCATTGCAGTCATACTTTTCTCCGGAACTCTTGGTCTGGCCAATTTTTCCTTACTTATCCTCCACCGGCATGTGGCTGCCAAACGCGATTGGCATCTGGATGGGGCTCCCAAGCTATGGACAAACCCGAACTTGTGGGCCATGTACCCCGCCCCACTATTCGCGCTGGGTTCTATCCTCATCTCCTTCTATAACGTCAATGGAGCGATTGCCTTTTGGTTCCTCGTCCCGGTCTGGACACGTTTATTCTTACAGAAATAATTGGCCACAGAGGCAGGAACGCGCATCCGGTCAGATAAAAAACAATGGACTCCAATCGACAAGGACAGGAATCCCTGAGCCGACTCTGGTTGACGTTCACCATGTGTTGCGCGGTCGGAATTTTTTCTTGTGCCTCGCAGAACGTCGTATTGACAGGGTCGTGGGAAAGCACTGAGATCACCCATCCTTCTCCTTTTTTTTCCGGGGCTCGCGCGCCCGACACACACAGCCCTGTCATGTTGTTTTTGAATCAGTCTGGAGAATTCCTGTGGCTCGAACCTGAAGGAGTTTGCCATTTGGGAACATATCTCATACAGGCCAACGCTCTCCTTCTGACCGATTCGCAAGGAGGTGAACGTATTCGCCTTGACTATGCCATCCATGGTGATCAACTCAGACTGAACAGCCCGGATGGTTTTAGGTTCGATTTTCGAAGGGCACCCCGCCCGGCAGATGCGGATGCCAAACCCTGCAATCGATAGAAAGGAGATCCTGGTGGGAGCCGAAGAGGAAGAGTTGAAAATCAAAATTCGCAAGCTGGTCAAGGAGAAATTTGACGGTGAATTTCGTAAAGGCTTCGACCACTACGATAAAATCGATGGAGAGGATTCCAAGATCGGCTCATCCGCATTAGAGCAGCTCTTAACCGATGCCAAGGTAGGAAATTTTCTGACCCGAACACTATGGGTGGAAGGGGTCATGAAGGTACTCGACAAAGATAAGGACGGCGCCATTTCCTGGGATGAGTTCGCATCGATCCTTGAGGACAGCCCGCAAACCAAGGAGGAAACGGGCAAGGAGCCGGGAGATGATACCCCTGACAAATAAGTTTGGCGATTGGGAAGGGGAAAGCTTCCGGACCACTTTTCCAAGAATTCGGCACTAATCGAAGACGTCTTTTACTCAAACCAGCCCCGCACATAGAAAAATATTCCCAATCCTCCACCAAGCAAGACCATGAGACCAAGGATGATGAAATACCCATAGGACGTCTGAAGTTCAGGCATATTTATGAAGTTCATGCCGTAAATACCGGCAATAAGGGTGAGTGGCATGAAAATAGCTGAAATCACCGTCAGGACTTGAAGACGGTTGTTGGTGCTATTCTGCAGCGACAAATTGCAGTATTGGGATAAGACCTGTAGCCGCACTTCCAGACGTTCCAGCCAACGCTGCATTTGCTTTAACTCCTTCATGGCCTCTTTAAAATACGGTCGCACCTCATTTAATTCCAATAGAGGAGATTTCATCGTGAGTAAGGTTCCCATGAGAATGAGACGATCTTCGGTCGTAGATTGGAGACGGCTCACCTGATTAGTCAGGCGCTGAATTTCATCCAGCACATTGGCGGTTAAACGCTGATCAAAGCCATTTGATAATTCGGTAATCATTTGTCGAGTTGACTGGTACAATTCGATATCCCGATTAATACCCAATAACAGGATATGGAGAAGAAGGTCAGTGATAGTGGAAATGCCGAACCCTCCAAACCGAGTGATCCTCGCGAGGATTTGTTCTACGGGCAAGTAAATGCCCTTGTGAAGAACAATGAGGGTTTCTCCCACACAAATCACCGAAATATAGGGATCCTTAAAATCATGCATTGCGGGGCGCGGGATTCGAAAGAACAAGGCGTGCGGGAAATGTTCAACACAAACACCTCCGTCTTGGGATTCGATTTGGTCCAGCAGAGCGCCATCCAGATTCAAGGGTGCAAGGACCTCACGCAGCTCTTTGGTAACATCCGGGTAATCCACATCGAATAAACGGACGATCCCATCTGCAAGCCATGATGCCGTAGGCCTTTCCTCGGTGAGTTGAAGCAATCCCTTCTCTTGAAGCCGGAAGCAATGGATCTGCATTGAGAGGATCTTTCTAAGCTGATTGTTCTTACCAAAGATCTTGGAAGTCCAGGATCAAGTTAAAAATATAATCGTTCAGAGCAGAAGGCATAACAATGACGGCAGTTTGTGTTTGCCCAAACTGCCCATCACGGGAAGCAGGTTTGTCAGTGGAATTTCAAAAGGTTCGGTAAGATTCTTCTTGAGGGAAACCATAAAAGACTCCCTCCCCTTTTAGCCGGCATGAGGGTCTAATCCGACTGAATCGGATCTAACCCAAAAAGGCTAAAAGGACAAGCGGCGCGAGAATCAATCCCAATGCCCACTTCAGGCAAAGGTTTTCCTCTTCGAGTTCGACAAGACGTTCCGATAATTGACCGGTCGCCGGCTGCATCTCAATTCGTAATTGAGGTGCTGCTGCAGGAACGTTTTGGGAACTCTTGAATTTTCCTTGAGCGCCCTCATCCTGTGAAACCAGATGAAGCAATGTCGCCTTTTTTTTGTCAGGTTGAATGCGACCTTGCACAGGATACTTTCCGGCGGTTCTGTCTGCATTTCCCTGTTTTGGCCCTATCTGAAGCCCTAATTTGTCCGGACCTTCGTGTTGATCAGGTATCGCAGCTCCCAATGGATGCGCAATGATCTCATCCAGTGGATTTGTTCCGATTGTACTTCGTTTCGTCATACGCAACCTCTCCTGTAAAAAAGTACCCTGTCATGCTTGCCAATCAGTCACACCCGTTCCTGCTTGATCACCTCTTTTGCCAAAGCCCGATAGTCTTTTGTGCCATTCCCTTGTGGGTCATAAAGTGTCACAGGTTTTCCGAATGATGGACATTCCGCCAACCGAATACTTTCTCTAACCACCACCTTAAACACCTGCTTTCCAAAACGCTCCCGGAGTTGGGCAACGACTTCTAATGCATGCCGCGTGCGAGCATCGACCCGACAGGCCAGAATCCCGGCAACAGCCAAACCCGAGTTCAACCTGACACGGATAGTCTCCACCGTTTGAAGCAAATGAGCCAATCCACGCAAGGCCATGACATGAGCCTCTACGGGAATTAAAATTTCTCTGGCGGCTACCAACGCATTGATGCTCACTATGCCAAGCGTGGGCGAACAATCAAGAAGAATATAATCCCATTGATCAGACAGGTGAGCGAGATGACGGTTCAAGATCATCTCTGCCCCGACTTCCCCGGCCAACGCCTTATCCACCCCCACCAGCCAGGATGAAGAAGGGATCATTTCAACCCGAGGCACACAGGTCGGTTGGATGAGATCCTTGAGATTTCTGGATTCCGTAAAGGCCTCGAAAAGCCCCTTTCCCTCTTCGGCAATGCCATACCAGTTGGAGGCTGAGGCCTGGGGATCGAGGTCCACCAGCAGAACTCGACGCTTGAGTTCGCCCAGCGTCGCGGCAAGATTCACGGCGGTTGTCGTCTTCCCGCTCCCGCCCTTTTGGTTGGTGATGGCAATTACGCGACCCATAAATTGAGAAAGAGAATCCCCCTAATTATTGGCTCAGGAAACCGCCAGTGAAAGGTAAAAAAGACATGGACGAGTTTCAGCAAAGCCGCTTAAAAAGTCAAGGAGAACTGAACGTTCGTCACCCCATCCTACTCAGCTAATAGTTTGTCCGGCGGCACTCTCGAGGAGAAGGATATCACGTTGATAATGGTAGAGAGCATCAAGGTATGCCTCTTGAATATCGTTTCTCGTCTGGTGGGCATCAAGGAATGACAGAATCGCGGTGTTCCCAGCTTCGTAAGACTCCTTCACGTTATCAAACAGGGACTGAGCGGCATTCAACGCCTTGGCTCGATAGGCTTCCACTAACCGGCGACTTTGGACCAGATGACGATGTGCCAGATCAACTTGAGCATGCGCCTCATTCAGCGTCTGGCGTAAGTCGGCCTCGGCTATTTGAACGACGGTGGCGGCTTCCTGTATGCCGCCCTGATTCCTGTCGAACACGGGAAGGGGGATGCCCACGTTAAAGGTCCATTGCTGTTGATTGTCAGGCCCCCTGGATCCCTGGACCATGAACCCGAGATCCACCGTCACATCCGGGTACTGAATAGCGAAAGCCAGTTTCAATTCAGAGCGACGCTTTGCGTACAAGAGACGCTTGGCCCGAACGTCCGGTCGCGTCTCTTCAACCCGTGTTTTCAATGCATTGATATCAGGGACGATCGCCTGGAACGTCAGGTCCGTTGTCAGTTCTAATTCAGTTTCCGGGGGGAGGGATAAGAGCAAGAGGAGGTCGGCCGTGGCGGAATCGATGAGTTGAAGATCACGGATCAACTCATATTGTGCATCCACCATTTGAATTTTAAGCCGGATAAGGTCTTTGTGGTTGCCCATCCTTTGTAACTCATCCGTCATTTTTTTCACCACACTAGAGAGGTGATCGCGGGTCTCTTTGTCGAAAGCCAGATGGCGACGTGCAACCTGAACGCGGTAATACGCATCCTTCAGTGCGAAACTGAGTTGTCGAAGCGAGTCTTCAAACCCGGCTTCGGCTGATTGCGTCCCGAACTCCGCACTTTCAATACGGAACCCGCGTTTGCCGGCCACGACAAAGAGTTGACTCAGGACGGAGCTAATCGCTCCACAGTCAGAGAGTTGGCAATTTTGTGTGTAGGAACTCAGGGTGTTGATGGAGAGTTCGGGGTTCGGGAAGAGGCCGGCGGTGATCTTTTGGGCCTGTGCGGTATCGATGCCATATTTGGTTTTAAGGAGATCCAGATTTTGACGGAGAAACAAGACAATGGCCTCATCCAAACTCAGACGCTGGACAACTGGCTTCTCTCTTGCAGGCTTGTCTTCCTGCTCTCCCGCCATTGCGCTGCCGACACTTCCCAATCCTAGCAAGCTGAGAAAGCCCATGATGATGCATGCCTTCAGGAATAATCGAATCACCGGCATTGGCCTTGCGTGGTCGTGAAAGCGTGAAAAAGGGCAAAAGAAATATTGGAACAAATCATAAGCCGGGATCTTTAGCTGATTGGCTGAGCAGCGGCACTCTCAAGAAGCAGGATATCGCGTTGATATTCGTAGAGTGCGTTGATGTAGGCCTTATCAATCTCTATTTTTGTCCGAAAGACATCGAGCAGATGCAGAATCGTGGTCTTTCCCGAATGGAAGTCATCCTCCACCCTATTAAGCAGAGCCTCGGTGGCATCAAAGGCACCCGCGCGGTACGTCTCGACCAACAGACGACTTTGTCCTAAATGTCGATAGACCGTGTTTATTTGATGATGAACTTCATTGAGGGTCTTGCGAAGGTCGGCTTCTGCAATATGTACTTTGGTGGCGGCTTCCTTGATGCCTCCCTGATTTCTGTCGAACACGGGAATAGGCATGCCCAAATTGATGGTCCATTGCTGTTGGTTGTCAGGCCCTTGAGGTCCCTGGACATTGTACCCGAGGTCCACTGTCACGTCCGGATACTGGTTGGCTATCGCGAGCTTCGATTCTGAGCGGCGCTGAGCCAACAGCAGACGCTTGGCGCGAAGATCCGGTCTGGCATCTTCCACGCGCTTCTTTAAAGCCACAATATCTGGGGCAATCGGTTGGAACGTCAGGTCCGTTGTCAGTTCTAATTCAGTTTCCGGTGGGAGAGTCAAGAGCAGGAGGAGATCGGATCTGTCCGAATCAATTTGTTGAATATCCCCGATGATATCACCTTGGGTTCTCACCGCTCGAATTTGGAGGCGGATTACATCCTCCGGATTTTGTATCTTTGTAGATGCACCGCTCAGTTTCTCGATAGCACCATTGAGCCGGCTAAACCTCTGTTCATCGTCCGCCAGAAGGCGACGCCCCACTCGAACCCGATAATAGGCATCCTTCACGGCAAAACTAAGTTGTCGAAGCGTGTCTTCAAACCCGGCTTCGGCTGATTGCGTTCCGAACTCCGCACTTTCAACACGGAATCCGCGTTTACCGGCCACCAGAAAAAGTTGACTAATCACCGGCATAATTCCTCCGCACTTACCCAAGTTACAATCCTGCGTGTACGCGCTGAGGGTATTGATGGAGAGTTCGGGATTCGGAAACAGGCCGGCGGTGATCTTTTGGGCCTTGGCGGTATCGATGCCATATTTGGTTTTAAGGAGATCCAGATTTTGACGGAGAAACATGGCAATGGCTTCATCCAAACTCAGACGCAACACCGTGGGGTCCTGCTTCTCCAAGTTCCCCTTCCCTCTTGCAGCCACCGCTGGACTCAGACTCAATATCCCCGTGACCATTATCACGATCGTCAGGAACCAGGTCCCCATCCCCAATGTCCAGCCCCAATTACCTCTCACTGGATAGAGATATTGTGTAGCCCATCTACTGGTCATGCCTTCCCTCCCTCCTGACAACTCACGAAGCAAAATTATGCCTTCTGGGTGCCTGCTCCCCGCTTCCCCTTGCGCGTCGACGCGCGACAGTGCGTACATGCGAGGGCAGGCTTCACGGGCAGGCTAAATAGGGCTGTCTTTCTGGTCCAACCCAATATATCCATGGATACATGGCGCCAGCATAGCTCAAAGATTCATTCCGTTGCCACATGCCATAGACCCAAGAGGACTTTCTTTACTGCCAAAATTTCTTTTGCGTCCACTGTCATTTTTGACAGTTACTCCCAGATTAAAAAGTTTGCCATTGAGAGCCTTGTTAGCGACGTACATTTAACTAAATGAACCATACGTTCTCTGAATTTCCTTATTTGGGATGTTTCCCCAAAATTGCTAAGCTAGTATTCTTCTTCAATGTACAATGTACTGATTTTCCTTACACATAAAGGAGGAATGAATTCATGAAGGTGAATGTTCATCGCACAACTCTGATCGTGGTCATCTTTCTTTTTCTCTTACAAGGATGCGCGGCCACGCAACAACGACGAGACGTGGTCAAAACCGGTTTTCTGAGTGCGAGTGAACAATCCATGCTCACGGAAGGGAAGGGTGACCATGAGGCACTCCTACACTACATCAACCCAGATGCGGACTGGCGTTCCTACGACAAGATAATTCTTGATTCCGTGGCGGTCTGGAAAGACAAAGAAACGAAAGATGTGTCTCCCGAAAATCTTCAGATGCTGACCGATTTTGCCTATAGCCACCTCCATGAGGCACTGACCAAAGACTATGCCATTGTGGGCCTATCCGGACCTGGCGTCATGCGTGCAACCTTTGCCATTACCGAAGCGGAGGCTTCAAGTCCGGGGGCGGATGTGGTGACGTCTATTATCCCTCAAACCAGAATCCTGACCGGCGTCAAAGGCCTTGTCGCGGGCGGCAAGCCCGGCTTTGTGGGAACGGCCGGCATGGAGGTCAAGATTACTGACGCCCAAACCGGAAAGATTCTGGCGATGGCCGTCGACCGGCGCGGGGGGACCAAAGATCTCAGCGGAATGACCAACGAATGGAATGATGTGGAGAAAGCTTACATCTATTGGGCGGCTGCTTCTCGCTATCGGTTGTGCATGCTTCGCGGTGAATCGAATTGTGAAAAACCTGAAGCATAGAAGATACCGACATACCGACCGAGTCGAAGTTGGGCGGTACCCTGCGAGCAGCTGAAAAAACTAGTGTTGTTCGTCTTGGGCGCAGAGTGTCTTCAGGCCAATAAGTCCGTGCAATGCTCGGGCTTTCCTTCTTATGTGATCCCAAAGTAAGAAGCACATTCAGTTGCCAGACACCGTCAGAATCAATTGAG
>CABVRQ010000067.1:0-14193 GCA_902500695.1 uncultured Nitrospira sp.
CCCTTGGGATCCATATAAGGCTTTTCTGCAAGGCTTATGGCTCGCTGTTCCAACCTCACCGCCTCACCTTGAAGCTCATCGGCCTGTTGGTCATAGAGCTACGCCATCTCTAATAGATCTTCACCTGTCCAGGGCTTCAAGTCTTCCATTTCGGAAGTCTGGTCCGGAGACGTCATCGCATAACTCACCGGTGCCAACATAGGAGTGGGACTTGGTCCTCCCTCCTGGATAAGGCTCATCATTCCCATCCCACCCAACACTCCTATCAACACATATCCTATTGCACGCATAAATATCCCTCCTGCTTAAAGGGTTACTTACTTCAAAATGATTTCTCTCTTTTTTTTCTAAACACACCTTGAACATTTTTTGAATGGCTGGCTAAAATCACTACATTATTCTCAAATTTCAATATCTTTGCCTTCCCACGAAATACCAGCAAACTACCCTCTCCATCCTCCTTCTACAAAGCCTAGAAAAATATACCTTCCAATGCCCCCGTGAAAAACCCTTGATGCCTAGATTTATCTACTTTAAAGGGAATTAAAGAATGACAGATCGGAAGAATGTCGTGAAGATTGAAAAAAATATTTTGCCTCGCTCGCCTTTATCCAGGCGTTCATCAATCCGCTTAGGCATATACGATAACTACATCACCTTCCCTTTCTCATCCTAACAGGAGAGTTCCGGCACGGCTCAGCTCCATTATTTGGAGCTCATGTCCTCATCAATACCCTATGTGACTCTTCTCTACCCTCCCTTCTTCCCTCGGCTCAATTTCCTCATCACTTCTGTGCTAGCCGATGTGTACGAGCACTCGACAGGGGTGATTCTTTCTCCGGCATCTGAGAGGGAGGCCAACTCAGATGCACGTCTACCTTTTGACCTTCCGCATTGACACAATTAAATCGATCAAAGGTCACATGAAGCGAGTATCTCCGCGAATGGTCACGCCCCACCCACTTGAGATGCCAACCCTTAATTAAGGTTCCATCAGGCACCAGAAGTTCCCACTCACTCGGATCCGAAGGCCCAAACACTCGTAAAGTGACATAGCTGTTGGTTCAGAATTCATGCCCCACACCTCATTGCCTGACGAAGGCCGGAATACCTCACTTTCCACGCTTTTCAAGAAAGCCCTGATATTCCAGGGGTTTTGTGGACATGACTAAGGTTCCGTCCTCCATGACTATGTCCGTCTTGTTGATGACTTTCGCTATCTCCATTGAAGAACCCGTTCCGGAAGTCTCTATCTAATCATTCCCATCTTCAATTCCCAACCCTAATCCAATCCAGGCCCTCAAAAGATCATGCCTCGTCACGGTATACATCACCTCCCCGTTTCGCTCTACGGGCAGACTCAACAATCGCTTTTCTTCCATGAGATGCACGGCATCTTTGATCGATGTCGTATCAGCAATTGCAATATGATCTTTTTTCATCACGGCTTCGACCGTCACCTTGTTCAGGTCTTTTCCCGCTTCCAAAGCACGTAGAATATCAAATTCACTGATAAAGCCGATAAAATGGTCTTTTTCGTCTACGACCGGCCCCCCCGGGGTATGATGAGAAAGTAACTCGATTGCCGCGGCCAGGGCATTCAATTTCCGCCCGAATTTCAAATCATTGGTTGGCACGATCTGTCCGACAGTTTTGAATCCTGTGGCTGGAACGCCTTCAAGAGCCATATAACCTCCTCAAATTAAAATGTAAAAATTCAATATCAATTGAACGACAGCAAGCATTACCCATTCTTCATAAAATTCCACAATGGAATCGGAGTCTCATCTACCAGGATAAGAGCATGATATATCCACTTTCTTGCCTTCCCCGCAGAAGAAGCCTCAACTTCACTTAACGAGACCTCAACACCAACCGAAGCTGTCAACAAAGCCTCTCCTGAAAAATACTCGTATCACCTATCAAGCGTTCCCAATAGTTACCCCGTAGCCAAGCTACGGGATACAGCAGGTTTACTTGGAAACCGGATCATAGATCATGAGGATGGTCACTCCTTCTTTGGTTGTAATAGGAGAGACATTACAATGCTCCGGCATCATCCGATAACTGCCCGGTTCACATAACGTCCCGTCCGCCTCGTATTGTCCCTCAAGCACAAAATGCTGAACGATGCCACGGTGGCTATGGGGCGTAATCCGGGCACCGGCAGGAATGCGAACAAGCATGGTCTTTGCCCCAAGCGACGGGTCTTCGCGAACAATCTTGACTTCTGCCGGTCCTGGAAACTCTTGAAGTTTTTCCCATTTCATTTTAGCAGTATGGTGAAATATTTCTTTGCTCATCTATCTGTTCTCCTTTAATTTCTATGGATGTATTTAATAAATGAATATCGCAAGTAAAACTCACACAATTCTGTTGATTGGGATGTTCCATGATTCGAATTATTGAAAGATGGTTTTCAAATTTGATGATCAACTTTCTCCCTATCACCTTTTAGAATTCCATTTTCCGACCGAACACTAGGGCTTGGAGGGGGCTAGTGGCGGTGACCAAGCCACCTGACCGTTCTTGTCGAAAAGATTCAGGACGGGGCTGCCATCCAACAAGATACGAAGCCGCGCGCGCGGAACGTCGTCCTTGTCTCTGAGAGTGAGGGAAGGCAACCCATCCGGTTGCAGATCCAAGGCTGCTCGTTGCTTACAGCCCTTGTCGTTGAGAATCAAAGCCGGCTGTGCCTCATTAAACACCCCAAGGAATACACGGTTACTGCAAGTTTCATCAGCGAGAGTTAATGCGGGTAGCTCACCATTCCATAGAAGCAGCGTGGCCCGAGGATGGCCATCCTTCGTCACGAGGCGGAATTCCTCCGCCGTGACAACTTTCTTCGGCTCCTCGGATTCCTCTGCCGATACTCCGGCATTCATGAAAACAAGGTTAGACAAAGCCCCACCCACAACCCCGGCGAGGAGAGTCGTCATGACTAATATGCTAAATTGTCGCGTATTCATTTCCCATACCTCTCAAATAATAGACTGGTTGACTCACTATTCCCCTCACAATCGGTCTTGAGGTAGGCAAGCCTACCTTTTTAATTTGGTATCCACATCCAGAAAACCCGGGGCATTGTTTAGATCCCCCGTCAGCTCATTGCCAATTAGTTCGGTTGAGGAAATTGCACACCAATCGATTGCGGGAAGGTCACGGTTCCGTCCGGAAACTTCTGCCCTTTTTGCCACAGGTGATAAATAACCCCGTCTGTTTTACCGGCAGCTTCCGCAATTTCTTTTATCTTGCTCTCATCGTCGACATCCAGGATAAACAACCGACCGGTGTCAATTTCCTCCTGGTGATCATGGAAGTATCGGTGCCATTGGATCAGCGGAAGTGTACGGGAGGCCTTCTTGGCCACGAAATATTCCACCGCGACGAGTGGAGCATTGGGATCGGTCGTCTCAAACAAGAGGCACTGAAAGATAATGTCTGAAATTCCCTTACAGAAATGGTGAAAGGGACCACCAATCTCTCCATTTGCCATAAGATGAGGAGCCTGGACATGAAGATCATAGCCATCTGCCGGGCCGGAACCCGCGCTCATCGCCGGCACAGACATTCCCCCCATCATCACAACACTCAATACACTCGCCAACCCAAAAATTCGAATAACATTCAACATGGCAACCTCCTTGATCAATGTGGACCATTATCCATGTCCCCAAACGGAGACGTTTGGATTTTCGGTTTTACACCTTGTCATTTTCCACAAGCCCATACATGAGAACTAATCTTTTGAATGCTCAAGCTGTCTCATGTTGTCGACAAGATCTGACGTTCGGCTTCAAACCAGTCAGCTTGATCTTCCCCATGGCAGCCTCCTCGCTGTTCGTAAAGTTCATGTGCTCGTATCGCAATCCTATCACTGAGATTCTCCACCCCTGATGCACCCTGTTTGGAAGACTCAGCGCAATCGACAGTGTGGTTATCTGATTTGACTGTCCTGGGGGACGTGGAACCTCTCTTATTAATCACAACGTTCTTTCTTGAGCCCGAGGCGGAAATGGTATTGTTTCCTTCTTCACGGCTCCCTGTCTGTCGTGTCGGTCGCATCATGAGACCTCCATCAAATGTTTCTCACCGCGTGCACGGCGCGATTCCACGCATTCCGATCCAAACGCCGGTGTTTTTCCTATGGCTCGAATAGACTCAGCGATACGTTCGGGCTGACCCCAGTCGCTCCACAGGACGTCTTGGAGTTCTAGCACCCCAACAGATTCGGGGGCACAGGCTAACAGATCAGATGAAAAGTTCCGCTGCGGCATATCATGATAGATTTCACGAAGAATCCGACTTTCCTGAGGGGTACCGATAACATTTCCCAATTGTTCAAACCGCTCCATGATCTCGGGCATACATTTCCACCCCAATCTCCACAATGCCTCCACTTTAGCGGCCAAAATAAAGGTATTCCAGAACGCTCCATTGGCCTGAGCAGCTAAACCCTGAGTAACGTTTGGCTTTTCGAGAAAGGCATGCACCCGTCTTACGCATAGTCCGCCACTCGATCCCAACGGTCCTCCTGGTTCGATCCACCCATACTCAAGCTCAAGGGACGTGGGCCGGACACCGAGGAGCATAATTCGGTCTTGAAAGATGGTGGTCGCCTGAATAGCCTTCTCAACCGTGTCCATAAAACGGTTTTCGGGGAACACAAAATGGTCTGCCGGATACAGAACCACCGTCGCATGAGGGCTTTGGGACCGAATGTAGGTTAGGGGAAGGAAGATCCCTGCCGCCGTATCACAGTTCCGAGGCTGTCCAATTACCTGCCCGCACGATCGATTCTTCGACTGAGCCAACACTTCTCGAAAATGATGCTGAGCAATGACCGTCACTTTGTGTTCTGGATGTGTCAGGTGGTCCGCACGATCCCAGGTATGTTGCAACATGGAACGGTTCCCCACAAACGAACAATACTGTTTGGGCTTATGATATCCCAGCCACTGTTCAATGAACGGACGCGTCCGCTCTCCTTCTCCTCCTGCCAAAATCACTGACCAACGTTCTCCCTCTGCCATGTTCTGGTCGTTCATGAATTTCCCTTTCAGTGAACCCAAGAACCCCTATTTTTCATTTAGGTTCTGGAAGTGCTTACAGGGTAAACCTCGATCAGCTCTTTTGTGTTTCGTGTTCCCCATTATGTTTTCTTATTGCGTTTTCAAGTTCGATGCCATCATGGAAAATTCCTTTCATAAAAAGCCTTTGGTGTCAGGCACCATTTTTGTTCCCCAGACCGATGGCCCATTTGGCGACAAAGATTTCAGCAAGGAAGTGGCAAATATCTACAGTTCTTGACCAGGAACAAATAGATAGCGTGAAGAGGATCGGCCCAACATAAAATGGCGGTTGAGTCTTTCTTCAATCGCCTCGCTGTTCATCAGGATTCTTGGGATACGCACATCGAGCTGCGGATATCGCCGGCATGTTTCAAGCATCATGGCAGTTATGAGGAAATCACTGTGTCTTCTGTAGGTCGGTTGTGAGTCTCCCCGGCCGGCTAAAAGATGGGAGGTGTTTCGGATGCTTGACAACAACACCAAAGCGATGATCTTGGAAGCGCTGATTGATGAATATAAGTCGCGCGCGCGCTATCGGCTCGTCATCAAAAAGTTCGGCGAGGTAAGGCCGTTCATCCATATCGTGGAAGCGGAGGAAACCCACTCACGGGCGCTCGAAATACTGTGTGCCCACTTTGGCATTCCGTTGCCCAAAGATAACTGGGAAGAAAAGCTTGAGCCTCCTTCGTCTGTGCTCGAAGCCTGTCGGGCCGGCATTCAAGGGGAACACGACAATATCGCGATGTATGACCGCTTTCTGCAGCAGACGAAGGTCCCCGAAGTTCTAGCACTCTTCCAGCGCCTGCAGGCTGCCTCACGCCAGAACCATCTCCCAGCGTTTGAACGGTGTGTCGCTCGAGGCGGTAAAACTGGAAGAGGAGGAGTGCCGCGGAGCCGATTACGAACTGGTCCGCCCGGTAGGCAGAAAAGATGGGACGAAGATTAGCCGGAGCGACATATATAGAAAATTCCTGAGAATTCTCCGTTCAGAGCTTACACTGAAAGCTAAAAAAACTCACCGGCCCCAAGACAGCGCCTCACCAATCACCGCACGCAAAGAATCTCGCCAGATTCCTTATTCATCAGAATAAGAATCCCATCGCTGGGCCTATTGGTCCCGGACCAGGGAGGCGCTGCAGGATAATCAAAAGTGCAAAAATTCCGGCTATGAAGTAGGAGGATGAGTGGGCTAGAGTAAACATCGCTGCTATTCTGTCAGACCACATGAAGGTGCACTGGCCCAGAATCATTCAGTGAGTGTTTGAAAGATTTCTTAAGCATAAAGAATGATCCCCGTTCCAAAGACGCGTTACCTGCAGAGAAAGGGAAGGTGTGTTCACAACCTTTTTTGTCCACGGATTTACTTGGATGGCTGACTAATGGAATCTCCGATGGGCTTGTCGTCATCTTCCAAGACAGGGTGATCCTGTATAATGATCGATTCCGTCACCTGATCGAGGCTGTGGCCGGACACAGGGAAACTTCTCATACACCCGTGCGTGAATCTGTATACCCCCTTCCATCAAAGGAACAAATTCTCAATAACGCAGCGGCATGAAACGATGAATTGCTAAGGACCAAGGGAATTTGGCCGGTTCATATGCGAATTCATTTCCAGCCGGGGGACAAAAGTGTGGCGGGGGTCTGTGAGCCCGGACCTGCTGCTGATGAAATGGTATCGATGCCGGTTTATGGCGACAAAGGCTATCCAGGATACCGATATGACCACATTCCTGGAACAGTTGGTGGTTGTCGGCGGTGCAGAATTTATGGAATTATAATGGTGAGGCTGGGTACAGTAAGGCGTACTGAGATGAGCGCCTTGCGGCAAATACGGGCGGAGCTTGAGCAGGAATAAAGACTCAGGCTCATAGCCGGAGGCTTCAGAATTCATCACCCTGGACTGTCAACTCAAGATCTGTTCATGAAACAGACGAATGTTTTCCGGGTGGATGCTCTTAAAGTGGGAATATTTCTTGGGAGGCAACATAGTCGATGAATATTGAATCTGACAATTCCAATCCACTCGTGGCGATCATCATGGGAAGCAGCAGTGATTGGGAGACCATGCGTCACGCGAGCCTGATTCTCACGGAATTGGCCGTTTCCCATGAATGCCGTATTGTGTCAGCTCATCGCACGCCGGACTTTCTCTTTGAGTATGTCGGATCGGCCAAAAGCAGAGGCATTCACGTGCTCATTGCCGGTGCAGGCGGAGCCGCCCATTTGCCGGGTATGGCGGCAGCAAAAACGATTCTTCCTGTTCTGGGAGTACCGGTGCGATCTCGAGCGCTGCAGGGCTTTGATTCGCTCTTATCCATTGTTCAAATGCCCAAAGGAATTCCGGTGGCCACCCACCCGATCGGCGAGGATGGGGCTGTTAATGCCGCCTTGCAAGCGGCGGCCATTCTTGCATTATCCGATCAGGACATCGGCCAACGACTCAAGGCCTATTATGAGAGACAACAGACCCCTGTACTGGAGAAACTTAAATGAATGTCATCCTTCCTGGTGGAACAATCGGGATATTGGGCGGAGGCCAGCTTGGTCGCATGCTGGCCATGGAAGGCCGCCGGATGGGGTATCGGATTGGCGTGGTAGATCCAGTTGAGAATTGTCCGGCCGCCCAGGTGGCGGATTTTTTTGTGCAATCAGAACTGACGAACCCTCAACGCGTGATGGACTTTGTCGCGCAGGTTGATGTGGTGACCATTGAGACCGAACTGGTGCCTTGGATGCTTCTTGCCGACATTGAAACCGGCAAAGCTACCCGTCCATCCTCTTGCGTGCTCGCTTTCATCCAGGATCGACTGATTCAACGAGAATTTCTTCAAAATCACAGCTTTCCACAAACTCCATTTGCCTCGGTCAAAGATCACCTCACCTTGATGACAGCGGCTCAACAAGTGGCATTCCCGGCTATTTTAAAGAAGCGCCGCTCAGGATATGACGGGAAGGGGCAAATCCGGGTCGCCGACATGGATCATCTGAATGAAGCCTGGCGGGAATTAAGTGAGGTCCCGGCGGTCCTTGAAGCTATCGTGCCTTTCAAGATGGAACTATCGGTAGTGCTGGCGCGCAGTCTGCACGGGGATATCCAACTGTATCCTCTTGCCGAAAATGCCCATCGGCAGAATATCCTGCATACCACATGCGTGCCGGCCCGGGTGGACGACGCGGTCCGGCAACACGCGGAGGAGCTTGCCGTTTCCCTGGCAGAGGCTCTTGACTACTGCGGAGTCATGGCCGTGGAATTGTTTCTTCTTGAGGATGACACCGTGCTTATCAATGAGATCGCTCCGCGGCCTCATAACAGTGGACATTTCACGTTTGGTGCCTGCGTGACGTCGCAATTTGAACAACATCTCCGCGCCATTTGCGGATTGCCCTTGGGGGATGCCTCCCTCATGCACCCCGTCGTCATGGTAAATTTGCTTGGAGATCTTTGGCGGAACGGGCCGCCACGATGGGAACACCTCCTGGCTCATCCGCAGGTCCGGCTTCACCTCTATGGAAAAACACAACCCGCGCCAGGACGCAAAATGGGGCATTTCCTTCTGATAGGGGAAAATCCGGATCAATCATTTAAACAAGCCGAGTGTCTCCTTCAGGGCATGATGGATGCGGATTCTCAGGAGAGAAATTCTCTGATAGCGCATCCGGCCAAGGAGCTAATCCAAAAGCTATCCGGGCCATTGCAGACTCCGGCATGAATACCGCGCTTTTTTACTGAACATCTATTGAGATGCCTTCTCCTTATGAGGTAAATGTGTCAATGAAACCATGACTCATAATTTTCCTGGATGTGAATAGCCGGTTTGTCGACACGAACACTTTGACAGGATATGATGGCCCACAAATCGAAACATGACGCCGCATTCAAACGGTCGGGACTGAACGGGCGTGCGGCGTGAGGATGACCGTTCTGTCTAAACGCTATTTCCCCATGAACATTGTTTTTCATCGGCGACACCATCTCTCGGAGACCCACTCATGACAACCTTCTTGACGATCCTTGTTCCTCTATTGCCTCTGGCCTCGGGCCTCCTCATCGGCCTTTTCGGACGGCATTTGGGAAACAGGAGTCACCAGGTGGGCGTTCCTGCTCTGGTGACTGCGTGTCTCGGGTCCCTCTGGCTGCTCTATGCGGTGAGTTCCGGAGGACCGGTTCGCGTCGGCTTTCAGGCTGCCTCTACTGGGCCACATGACTGGTTGTCCTTCAGTCTGTATATCGATCGGCTGAGTGCAGTCATGATGGTGCTCATAACCGGAGTCAGCACCATCATCCATCTCTATTCCATCAATTATCTGCAAGGCGAACAAGGCTATGCCCGGTTTTATGCACTCCTGGGCCTGATAACGTTTGTCATCCTCTCGTTGGTTTCCAGCGCTAATCTGTTCATGCTCTTTGTGTTTTGGCAATTATTAAGTTGGATGCTGTATCTGTTGCTCGCCTACAACTTTGGGCATCCCCCTGCCGTTCGCTTCGCCTTTAAAACCTTGATCGTGCATCGGGTGGGAGATGTGATGTTTTTGGCCGGTATTCTTCTGACCTATGCTCTTTTCGGAACTCTGGAATTTTCGCAACTTTTTGCCCGCGCCGCGGAGGCCGAGATCCTGCTCCCTCTTTGGCCTGGGGGCCAGCCGGTCATCAGCGCCGTCACGGCGATTACACTCTTAATTTTTGTCGGTGCCATGGCCAAATCCGCTCAGTTCCCGTTGCATGTCTGGCTGCCGGATACCATGGACACCCCCACCCCCGTCTCCGCGCTCATGCATGCCGGGATCGTGAATGCCGGGGGATTTTTGCTGAACCGCCTGGCTCCGTTATATGGATTGTCTCCCACCACCTTGCACGTGGTGTTCGCAATCGGTGCCCTCACCGTAGTTCTCGGAGCCGGGATGATGCTGATTCAAAATGACATCAAAAAAACCTTGGGATTTTCGACTATGGCCCAAATGGGCTACATGGTGATGGAATGCGGATTAGGCGCCTTTGCACTTGCCATCTTCCACCTCATCGCTCATGGCGTGTTTAAAGCCACATTATTTTTGAATGCCGGGCATGTGATCCAGGCATCGCGACACGAACCCAAGCGGCCTGCTGCCGATCGCATGGAAGAAGCCGTATCCTTTTCCCGCGCCACATGGATTACCGGCGTCGGCGTGACCCTGCTTCTGCCATTGATCATCCTGTTAATCGCCCATGGCATATTGGCCATTCCCCTTAAGGATGCACAGGGCGCAGTCATTTTTTTGTTCTTTGCCTGGGTCACGGCCTCTCAAGCCATGTTTAGTTTATATCGCCTCAACGCCGCGTCATGGAAAGGGTCAGGGGTCATGTTGCTGACCTTATTGCTGGTCATTTTCACCTATTTATGGGTCGCGGAGACGTTCACGTACTTTTTGTATCCCGAACCAGGGGTCGCGCATGCGTACTTCCAGGTCGCGGCTCTTCCCGCCCAATTATTTGACGGGTTGGTATTGGTGATCGCCGCAATGATTGTGTTGGGCTGGGCTCACCTCTATACCAATATTCGCGGGCAACGAAATCTTTTCCAGGAGTGGGTTGCCTCCCTGAGGCCCCAATTCTATGTCTTGTTCATGAACCGGCTCTATGTGGATCAATTTTACAGTTGGGCAGGAAAAGGCATCATCCGCTTCGCGCAACGTCTTGACCATAGTCTCGGGGGATGGAAGCAGTGATGGAATGGGGGTCGGGACAAATGCTTGTTGCGGTGGCTCTCCCTTTGCTGGGGGCCGCTCTTGGAACGATCCTGTGGTCAAAACCGCAGGCATTTAAAATCCTGGCGCTGGTCGTTTTGGCACTCACGTGGTTGGTCGTGACCGTCCCTTCCTGGATGGCGCAAGCGCCCTTGAGCATCTCGCACTTCTTGATGCACCTGATTCTGGCTGCAGGATTTTTAACGATTCTCGGTCATCACATCGACAAAGATACGTCGATCTCATTGAGTTTGACCCTTCTGTTTGCGGGAATAGGGTTAGGCGTTGTGGCGGGTCAGGGCCATGCAGGCTCAATATTTCTATGCGGGATTTTCGGCTTATTAATCCTGGCTTTCATGCGGCACCGACCAATGAATCTGGAAACCCCGTGGAAAGCCATCGGCCTGTTAGCGTTTGGCCTTTTTTCACTCCTGACTTCCTTCCTGACTTCTGATCACCTCCAGATCATAACGCTGCTTATTCCCTTGGCCATGATGTGGCCACTCCTGCCCGTTCAGGGAGCATTTGTGGCCTCTGTCAGCTGTTTGCCAGGCACGCTTCCTTCGTTTTTGGCCGTGCTCTTGCCGAGTCTCGGATTCCACGGCATCAACACTCTTCTTCCCTTTATACCGGAAGGCGTCTTGAATCTTCTTTGGATGGTCGCCATAGTCAGTGCCCTGTACGGATCCTTACTCGCCTTGAGTCAGGATTCGATGGACATCCTGTTAGCGTATGCCCATATGGCCCTGGGTTCTATCTTATGGTGGTATGTGGCAGTCACGCACTCGATGGCTCCGGGGGCCGTGGTCTATTTAGGTGGGCTAAGCCTGGTCATCTGCGGACTGCTCGTCGCGAATCAACACATACGAACGCGCTTTGGCCATCTGGATTTGACGATCTCTCACGGATTGGCGCACATCATGCCGCGGTTTTCCACGCTCTTCGTGCTGTTCATTACCGCCGCCGTGGGCCTTCCGATCTTTACCCTCTTTTCGGCATTCATGGAGATGATGTTGGGCTTCTCTTTCAGCGGGGCGTGGCCCCTCGTGATCATTCTTCTGACATGGTTGATGGCCTCCTGGTATTTCCCCCGGCTGATGCAACAAGTCTTATTCGGCCGCCAGCCTCCATCATTCAAGGCCGCCCACGATCTCCATATTGACGAAAGAGTTTCTCTCATTCTCTTATTGGCTCTTCTGGTCATGCTCGGCATGGCTCCATCTCAGTGGTTTGGGGCTGCCGATCCGGCAGTGTCAACTGGTCACCTATCTTTTGAGATTTCACAGGATGTGATATGGAAACGGTAACGGCCCGCCCGTATAGCGAAGCTCAGCGCATGGAAATGCGCTCGCTGGTCAATCTCGCCGGCGAGGTGATTGCGTATTATTGGCCCATGCGGACCTTTATTCACCACAATCTTCTCCATGGGTTGGAGTATCTGGAATTTGAGGAAGCCGTTCAGCAGGGCCAGCGGTTCCTGGGTGGCCGTCCCTACCTTCCCAACGAGGTGTTTCGTGACTATTTCCGAACCGGTCGAATTCGTATCGAGGAGGTGGATGCCGCCCTGCAGCCGTTCACTCATGACAAAACGGTCTTGGTGGGAAATACGCGTATTACTCATCTTGAGGTGCTCCGAGCCCATCTGGTACAGGGCCTCACGGCTCCCAACCATATGGATCAGCCGGGGGCATGGGATCCCTCTTCAGAGGATGCCGCCCTGGCTTCTCTCACAGACCGATTGCGAACCATACTCTCTTCATCCCATGATCAGGCACAAGTGCAGGCGGCTGCCGAATCTGATATTCAGGGCCTCGGACGTGACGTGACTGTCAGCGCGTGGTGTGATCGTGTGTTGGGAACCCGGATCACCGAGCAAATCAATGAGGAACTCATTAAATGGTGCGGGGCCTTTGTTGATGAAGATCATGCCGCATGGACGATGCCCGCCCGCGACCTCTCCCTTTACTCTGCCTGGAAACAACTTGCCCGGCACGATTTCAGTGGTGCCTTTCTAGGCATTCCAAACTGTACACACAAAATCCAGGCATTGCCGGAACGGCCGGAAGACAGCCTCTTGATGTATTTGGAAATCCTTGGCATCCCGAAAGCCTTATGGGTGGACTATCTCTCGCTTCATCTGGGGACCATGCCGGGATGGACAGGGTTTATCAAATGGCGAGCGGAAGAGGCTGGCTATGAGTGGCAGGAAATGTACCCCGTGAGCCTGGTCAAATATCTCGCTATCCGGCTGTTTTATGAGGGAGAGTTAGTCAGGGAGGCCTCCCGGGCAGAGTTGAATATCACCGGAGACTATCCCGCCCTGGTGACCTTCATGCGCGAGCAGCCACACGTCTACAGTCTTCGACAGGCTCGTGTCACCGGAAGTCTCACTCCGGAGTATAAGGGGCAAGTCGATCGTCTTCGGTACGGAAGCCCACGAGACCGGGATGCCGCATGGCGGATGCTCGCGGACCGCTACCACACCCGCCTCGGGGTTGAAGATGAACACAAAAAATGTCAATCGCAGGCCTGGCGACTCCTGAGATTAGCTGACATGCTTCAGATACCTGTGCAGGCCATGATTGACGGCGCCTCCGCGGAATTACACGTGCTCCTAAGCTGGCTAGACGATTTTCCGGAAACGCGGCATGGCCCGATTTGGTTACAAGCCTTTGAGGCAGGATATCGAAAAACCCTATTGGAGACACTCAAGCCCAACGTCAGGAAATCATTCAGTGCCACCGATCTCGGACAAGGCTCGGTTGCCGAGGTTCGTCCTCTGACACAAGCTATTTTTTGTATCGATGTCCGTTCCGAAGGGTTTCGCCGCCATTTGGAAGAAATCGGCGGATATGAAACCTTGGGCTTTGCCGGATTTTTTGCCATCCCGTTCCGCTTCCGCCCGTTCGGCAGCCACCATGAAACTGATCAATGCCCCGTCCTGCTCAAACCGAAACATATCGTGCGAGAAGTTCCCCGGGCCTATCAAAGCCTGGAGGCCGAAAAACATTTGGCTGGTAAACGGTTCCTTCAGACCGGCCATCAGTTGCTTTACGACCTCAAAGAAAATGTGATCACGCCCTATGTCATGGTTGAAGCGATGGGATGGTTTTATGCCATTCCTTTTATTCTGAAAACGACCATGGCCACCTGGTATCGGGAATTGTCCTCTAGGCTCCGGCGGGCCTTTTCGCCCCCTCCTGCCACGACCCTTACGGTGAATAAGGTGACGCAGGAAGAGGCCCTGGAAATGTTAGCGGTTGAACAGCGCCCCACCATCCGCCGCGCCTTGCGAGAGCAGCTTGGCCTATATGGCAGCCTTGTTTCCCCTCAACTCATTGAGACATTACGCCGGTATGCGTTGGAGGAGAATGATTCCCCCGGCACTCTTCCCCAT
>CABVRQ010000067.1:14293-21111 GCA_902500695.1 uncultured Nitrospira sp.
GCACTCGATTGCGGAGCCTGTGGTGGCAATCATGGAATGCCCAACGCCCGCACGTTTGCGGCCATGGCCAATAAGCCTGATGTCAGAGAACTCCTCGGGCAACACGGAATCTCGATTCCACCCGACACCTATTTTCTGGCAGGTGAGGTTGACACCGCGACGGATGCCACCCAACTCTTTGATTTGGAAGATGTTCCTTCGACCCATCGCCGGCAATTATCACAGTTGATACATGATCTCGAGGAAGCGGGGCGACAGAATAGCCTGGAACGCTGCGGCCAGTTTCCCGATATCCAGGGGCCTCTTTCAGCGGATAAGGCCGCGCGTGAAGTCAAAAAACGAAGTCTTGACTGGTCGCAAGTTCGGCCGGAATGGGGGCTGTCGAGAAATGCGGCATTGATTATCGGGCGCCACAGTCTGACCAAAGGCCTCAATTTGGAAGGGCGGACCTTTTTACACTCATATGATTATCAAATTGATCCCACCGGCAAATATCTACAGATCATCCTGACCGCACCGGGAGTGGTCGTCCAATGGATCAGCATGGAACATTACTTGTCCACAGTGGATCCGGAAGTCTATGGAAGCGGCAGCAAAATGTATCATAACGTGACGGGACGGATTGGGGTCATGTTCGGCACACAAAGTGATTTGCGGGTCGGACTCCCTTGGCAGACGGTCATGGATGGTGAACGTCCCTATCATGAAGCCATGCGCCCGCTCTACATTGTGGAAGCTCCACGTGATCGTATCAGCATGCTGATCCAAAAGAATGAAATTCTTCGACGATTTTTTGATGGCCACTGGGTCCACCTAGTGGCGGTGGAACCGGAGGAAGGGGCATTTTACCACTATGTACCCAAACAAGGTTGGAGCGCCGTTTCTCAAACAACTCCGTGAACATTTCTTACAAACACTTTGACCTCATAGAAGGAGTACGCAAGCCATGAGCGGTTTCATTCTTCATCCAATGAAGGAAATTAAGATCATTATCGAGGGGGAACACCTGAGATTTGTGTGTGACTTATTGGACAAAGTGAAAGCAACCGGATACACCGTCATCAGCAATATTTCTGGAAAAGGTCATCATGGTTTTCATGAGGGCCATCTGATGTTCAATGATACCAACAGCGAGGTCATGGTGTTCACGGTGGTTCCCGAGGAAAAGGTGGAACCCATTCTTGCCGGCCTGGGCCCACTCTTTAATCGTCACTCCGGTTCCATGTTCGTCTCCGATGTTGCCGTGAGTCGGCGGGATCGATTTACTGCCGGGGAAAAGTGAGGCCGCCTCGACACACCAGAATGTCGGTGGCAAAAAACTTTTCTCCTTCCGAACGAATGGTTGAGAGTACCGGTAAACGGACAAAACGAGTTCTCGATTATCGCGCCAATGCAGGCGGCACATAAACCTGGTGTCCCAGTCAACCCCGTGACTCTAAGATCTTCCTACCATTATCCGGGCCTCGAACACCTGTGCAGCGGTTCGTTAACGAGCGGACCTGCTTCCTGCCCATGCTCAGCCAAATTCTACTGTGAAGACCATGCTTCATCCCTTCTCTTGTGTGGGCAACATCCCTCAATCACACGTTAGCGTAGCGGGAAACTTTGCTGGACAAACGATTTGATATTGGGATCGGTTGTGACAATGACCATCGTCCACGGACATTCCGGCGCACAAATTCTGGAGAGAATGGTCTCTCGTTGTGGAGCGGAGATTTCATGAAGACCGCCATCGACAATAAGCAACTTGGGACGAACAATCAGAGCCCGAGCCAATAAAATTTGAATAGTCTGGCTGGGAGAAAAGTTTTTTCCACCATATTGAACCATCGTTTGCAAGCCATTCGGGAAATGTTCCATTTCCTTCTGCAAATCAACGAAATTCAGGACCCACAGTAAATCCTCGGTTGAGAGGTCCTTTCGTCCTAATGTGATGTTTTCCAAAAACGTGGCTTCAAAAAGTGTCAAATCTCTACTCAACACCAGACCACGCATCCCATTCACGGCGTCAGGATGAAGGTCACGAATATTAATTCCGTTGTAGCGAATTGTTCCATGTGGTGGATCATCCAACCCCGCTAAGAGTCTGGAAACCTTTAATCGTTGGGATTCCGTTCCGGTGACCATTGCCCATTTTTCTCCAGGCTTCAGATCGACGGTGAGTTCAAAGGCATGGGGCCATGGGGGAGGCAATCCGCTAACTTGGGAGACGGAAAGCCCGAGACCTTGGGATGAAAGCTCGGGCAGACTGACAAACTGAGCTGAAGTTTGATGGTCTTTGGGAAGAGAAAAAATATGATGGATCTCGGTTAACGCGGTAAAAAAATAAAAAACCACATAGGTACGTTTGACGACCGAGTCCAAATTGAGAAGAAGTGTGGCAATGATAACTTCCGCAGCGACTAATTGCCCTAAGGTCAACTCTCCTTTACTCAACAGCCAGCCTGCAGTTCCCAACAGACCGGTGTGGAGAAGCACTTGAAGAGAGACAGACCCAATGTATTGTCGCATAAGCACCCGGAGTCGGGACTCTCTTGCATGCACATAGGCATGAGCCAGGGAATCAGCTTTCTGAAGGATGAGATCACGGCTCTGGCTGGCCTTAAAGTGACTGAGATTGTCGGCCACCTCCTGAAACCAATGATAGGTGGCATATTTGGTTTCTGACATGTGCAGAGTGGTCTGGAGTCCCCCTTGGCCCAATACGACGATGATTCCGACAGTGAGAAGAAGGAGAAGATCAAAAACCAGAAAGTACGGGTGATACAGGACAAGCAACATCATGCCAATAAATCCGCCAACCACCACGTTGGTGAGGTCTACCAATAAAGCGGCAATGGCACGTTGCATAAAGATAATTTCAAAAAACCGACTGGCGTATTCGCCGCGGAAATGTGTTTCTTGTATCGAGGGAAATGTTCGGGCAAATGCCAGGGTCAGGCGAACAAAAATTCGCCGTTCAAGAAGATCCGTGGCATAAAATTGAAGGACCTTGAACACTCCGACAAAGGCGAGGACCCCGGCCATAATGCTGACCAGTGTGACAACCATTATCGGTTGGATAGCCAACGCGAAGGTATTCACCAGTTCCTGGACCGTAATGGGAATAATAAGGGAAAACATTCCAACCGCCACCGAATACATGAGAATCGTAAGAAGAAGTTGGCGCTCCTGTTTCAGAAATACGCCCACATGCTGAAGGACTTCTTTATTCATGCTCCGGTCTGACTCGGTTGATATCATTGAGAATACATCGGTTCTTGTTGGTGGCTAAGCCACGGGCTGGGTCCAATGACCGATGGCCCATTGGTAAAAGGCTTGGGCCTGATGATAGTCGGCTTGGGTCTGGATGTAGATGACTTCCGCATCCACCACATTTCGTTCCCGAAGATTCACAAAAAGTAAATTGGTGGCCCCCACCTGAAATCGCGTTCTTTCGCCTTTCACAAGGGAGCGGGCGTAAATGAGGGCTTGAGATGCTGCCTGCATTCGTTCTTCCGCCCGTAATATGGCCGAGTTGGCATTATCGATATCCAGCGCCACCTGCTGCATTCGGTACTGTTGATCCCACAGTAATCGCTCTGCCTTGGCTTTCAGTTGAAGCTGTTGGCCGGTTGCACCTTTTTGTAAGAAGGGAAAGCTGAGTTGGAGCCCGAACCGGTAACCCAAACCGAGCACAAATTCTCCCGGTTTCCTGGTTGGTTCAGCCTCTGCCAGAAGATCAGGGAGCAAATTATTTTTGGCGACACCCAGATCAATATGATTTCTGGCCGCTTCAAGTGTAATGTGAAGGATTTCCGGCCGGCGTTGTTGTGCCAGACCGACATCGGTTTCCCGAGTTGGGATACCCGAAGTCGAAGTGACAGGAGGAAAATCGGGGACCGTCTGAAGATTGAAGGCCATCGGGGCACCATGGTCCCAGACAAATAGGGACAGCTTGAACTGTTCCTGTTCGGCTTCCCGTTTGGCTTTAATGACATTCTCCAGTCGGCGTTGAACTTCCTGGTGGGCTTCGGTGACATCGAATTCTGCCACGGCACCGGTTTCAGCCTGTCGGCTAAGTTGTTGCAGACGGACTTTGGCCACTTCCAAGGCTTGTTGGCGCAAATCCACAGCTTTCCAGGCGGCCACCCATTTCCAATATTGTGTGGCAGCACCCAAATATAGATCTTGGCGGGTTTGTTGAATATTCAGAGTGGCTTCCTGTTCTGCCAGTTTGGATTTTTCCAATTCACCCTGTTCCGGATTGGTACCCAATCCTCGTAATAATGGCAGCACGAGGCCTAAAAGGGGTTGATTGGTCTGGTTCACTCCAAGATCAGCCACCTCCACATCTCCTATGCCTGTTCGCCATCCGGCAAAACCTCGAAGCCCCGAGGAATGTCGCATCTGAATCATGGTGTCGTTGAAGCCTACACTCTTAGTTTGACCATCTTTGACCAGACGCTCAACTTCAAAATCATTAACCAGGATGGGTTCAAAAGCACCAAGAGCTTTCAGTAATTTCCCTTGCGCTTCTAGTTTTTCAGTCCGGCTCCCATGCAACAACGGATGTTGTGTCTCAACCAGCGACAGCACGGCTTCTAAGCGAAGCGGTCGGGTGGCCGCCTCGTATTGGAAAGAGGTGGTCTCCAGAGCAAATGTATCGGGTAGAGGAGATACGACAAGCACCGCGCCCGCGAACAGGCAGGAAAGTGTTAAGAGATTTCGTGGCATGGCTTCTCCCTCCTTATAATGAATTTCAGGATTGACTGTCGTGCATCCCCTGGAGCCGTGATTATTTCCCCGGCCGTCCGGCCTTGGGGAGAAAGGTCTCTGGAAGATAGATTGACTGTTCTTGGTAGTCGGCCGGGAAGAGGTTCACACGCCTCCACAATTCGTACCAAAGAGGAACCCGGTTCAACAGAACCCATCCCATGACCTGAGTACCTTGCCGAACCTGACTTTGCGGTGGCCACGCAACGGCCTCCGGATCTTGAGCAACCCAAAAGCGAAACCGTTTTTGTGAATCCGGGGTTTGATCAACGACCAGAATTGTGCCATCGAACGTCCCAGCCATTAGTTCAGGCCATGAAGGAAGTGGGATAGTCGGAATGCCATGAAACATCAGGCGGACCTTCCTTCCTGGACTGAGAAGGGGCGCATCTAACGGATCTGCCCACATTTCGACTGCCCGGGTGGCCGTATCCGGGACGATGGTGAATAGGGAATCACCTTGTTTCACAATTTCACCAGCTCCCACTCGCGCCATGCGGACCACTGTGCCATCCATGGGCGCGGTAATACGGCTGGCTGTTCGCCGCTGGGCAGCATTGGAGCGGGTTAAGGCCAGATCCGCCAACTCTTTTGACGCTTGAGCCGCCTCTCCAAGGGCTGCTGCCCTTTGGGAACGAATGTTCAGAATGCGTTGGCCAAGTTCGGCTTCAATTTGCACTCGTCCATGGGTGAGGGCCAGTCGTGATTGGGCCACTTCCTGAAATCCGGCGTCACTGGCTTTGCGTTCAGCTTGAGCGGCGGCTTCGGCTTGAATGGCTAATTCCAGTTCACGCCGTGAAATCAACCCTTCGGCTTCCAGGATTTGGGATCGTTGCAAATTCAGTTGAGCGGTTTGGGCGGTGACCTTCGCCGCAGCCTGGCGCTGAACCATACTCTGGATTCGCCTTGAAGCTTCCTGAACACGGGAGTCGGCCGATCGGGTAGTGGCCTCGGTCAGTGGGGTCATTTCTTCAAGTTGTCTGCCCAGGAAATCGGCACGAGCCAGCGTGGTCTCACGCCTTTCCTCCAGGGCCTGAATGGATTCGTCCAGCCGTGTGAGGAGATCCGGGGCCAGAAATTTGGAATCGACGTCCATGAGATCAAGGAGTAAATCCTGTTTTTTAACGGCCATACCTTCATTGACATGCCAGGCGACGATACGGCCTTCAAGAGGGGCATGAATCTCTTGCGGACGTTCTGCGGGAGAATAGGCCGACAACTGCCCTTGCGCCTTAATCGTTTGTGTCCAGGGGACAAAAGAGAGAACCAAGATAAATACCAGAAAAAATCCAAGGATGAGTCGTGTCCCGGTATACAGTTTCTTGGGAATTTTCACGGCTGCCCACGATTCAAAATGCGTATGCCGTTCAGGAACGCAAGACGGGTGAATGCTTGGCGGGAAAACGACCTGAGTGGCAGATTGTTGAGGTGAAATGGGGGTAAGGTCCATGAGTGACGTGCTTACTGAGGACCTGGGGTCTTCAATCTTACTTAGCCAAACCAATGAGATTGTTTGAATCGGCGAATGTTGGTTTTTTTCAGATTGACATTTGCCAAAGATATAAATAAGTGTAGCCTCTCTCCATTGTTAAGCCAAATGACGAGCACATCCTTCCTCCGGCTTACCCTTTTTCGGCAAAAACCAGTCAATGTGTGATTGCTGGTCGCCGGCAACTGTAGATCGTTCCTGCCCATGCCATTCTCTCCTGCTTCGTGATGAGCGAAGATTCTCGTTTGCTGATCAGGCTTGGAGTGGTCTAATTTGCCCATGATGCCACACGATCCTTTGCTGGATTTTCTCCATTTGACTTCTCAGTGGATTGAACATCATTTGGGAAGCGAAACGGTGGAGTCCTTTGAAATCCATAAAAGTCTTATTGGCCAACCGCCCCAATCGATTCTCGTGGGATTACATCCTTTTTTTTTATTCCAGTCGTTTGAGCTTGATACGCCTCCAATGCCGCCAGGTGACCGCTGAGACTCGTGTGCTCCTGTGACCATCACCGCCCATGGCCTGCGACATTTTACGCTCCCTGGTTGCCAATGCATTCATGACTGAAAAA
>CABVRQ010000068.1:0-11856 GCA_902500695.1 uncultured Nitrospira sp.
CCAAAACTTGAATGGATGACGCCGTCAGGTTTCGTTTCCCCCGTGTTTGACAGCACTAGTTGTCCGCGAAGGGAAGCTCCCATAGCCGTCATGTCATTCATGACCTTGCCGGCAGCTTTCGATAAACGGCCGTCTGCCCAAGACAGAAGGCCGGGATCATTCGACAGAAAACATCAAACATCTGGGACTTGCTTCTCGGAAGCACAAAGCTTCGGGCAGGGCGATAGTTACCAAACTCATGGTGAACCATTTCAAGACCGGCGGTGAGTCCCATTTGCTCAAGTTCAGTCTTGGTGTACTCTCGATAATGCCCGGGATTATTGCAATTGATCCTGATACGCTCAAATGGATTGGTTCCTCGCAATAGCCGGATTCGCTTTGGTAACGCAGTGGCATTAGGTGTCAGGCAAACAATCAATCCATCCTCCACCAGAAGCTCCCGTAAGGCATGTAAGACCAACTCTGGTGCCGTAAAGAGATGTTCCAGTACTTCAGCAAAAACGATGAGATTAAATTGTTCGCTGCTCGCAATGCCGCGTGTTTGCGCATCATTGAGGTCAAACACGATATGACGTCCTGGTTGTCGCTCACCCTGAGCACCTGCATGCTCATGTGCGTACCCATGCTCACCAAGTGGAAATCCTAGAGTGGCGACATCTGAATAGTATTCAGCCAACATGAAGGACATATAACTTCGGCCGATATCGAGGACTTTGGCATCCCCATTAGGATTCATTCGACGGCAAAGAGCCACAATATATTGAAAGCGCGGCAGACTTCTGCCGGCATAGTCCACGCTATTGAGACGGCGATCCTGGTCAGCCAGTAACTCTTGAACAAATTCCGCATGGGATTGTAAGTTGGCCATCGTGTGTCCGGGAACGTTCATGACGATGCCGTGGAGCGTGCGCGCCAGTCATAGTTTGTCTTAAGGACTTTTGCAGGAACACCTGCAATAAGTACGCATTCTTTATCGTGGTGTCCCACGACTACGCTACCGAGTCCAATGGTATTGTTGTTGCCTATCGAAGAACCAGGTGCAAAGCGCACGGCAGAGCCGATGTAGCAATCAGAACCAATCGAAATGGATCGATCCTTGACTCCGATTCCATGAGTCCAAAATTGACTATGGGAACCTGCGATCCAGGAATGCGGCCCGATGGTAAATCCTCCTGTGGGATCGATGAAATGAAAAGAGCTGACCATGCACCCATCTCCAAGGTGGCAATATCGCGCATAACCCTCGCAAACAAATTTATCTTCTGCAACCCATGCGCCACAGGAAATCACATTGCTCCTCCCCACTGCCGCTCCGCTTCCAATCCGCAGGCGATACGGGCCGACAAATTTATTAAACCTCCCAATGTTCGCCGCGTTAATTTCAGCACTATCTACCGCAAGAATGCTCATAAATCCAATCCTGGCATGTTTATCAATGACATATCCGAAAAACACTTGATACAGGAAACGGCGCAGGCACGACATGGGAACGATGCTAATCAAACATGCGAGAAACAACCTGACTTTTCTCATCTTGAATACCTATTGTCCACTGGATTTTTTTCACAAATTCACGTATGGCACTTCGAAGAATTCAGTTCCTTAAGTACGGTCTCATAGGTCACATGAATGTGTTCGCACACCTGTTGCCATGAAGGCATATCCCGCACGACGGATTGCAATTCAATGCCACGCGGCTTCTCCATCTCACTTATAATAAGGCGTTCCAGATCTTCTGGAGAATGCGGATCGAATACAGGAACCAGTTGCCGTACAGAACCCGCGACCGGAACATTTTTCGACGCGATGACCCGGCAACCGGCAATAGCGGCTTCATACAGTGCCAACGGCATGACTTCCGAAAAACTGGGAAGCACAAAGAGCTTTGCGGACCGATAGGCCGACGCCAGGATGGGATCATCATGAGCTAGACTTCCGGTAAAAATCACCTGTTTGTTCGCCTGTTCGCGGCAACGGGAAATATACGTTTCCTGCTCCGAAGAGAGATTCCCAATGATGACCAGCGGATATGGCAGGCTTTTCATGGCTCGAATCAGCGTGAGTTGATTCTTCCGCTCTTCAATGGACGCCACGTTGAGCACAAAATCCTTCACGCCATATTTTTTCTCAAACAGCAATGGATCAGCGGTTGAAAACGATGTCTTGAGTCCATTTGGAATGGTGGCAATCCGCTCAGAAGGGAGGGAAAAAATCGTGGATAACAGCTTGCGTTCGTCTTCGTTTAACGCGATGACCCTTGACGCCGCATGGAGCATCAGATTTGCTCGCTTGAGGTCCGAATACATGCCTGGAATGAACCTCGAGGATAAGACTTTCATCCGCATTAAGGATTGGGGCACATGAAATAGATTGAGTACGGAAGAGACGATCACCGGCTTACCGCTTCCTATCGAACGTTGTACGTGAGAAACCACCGAACCGTCTATACTGAACACATGACAGACATCCACGTCAGGGATCTGATTGCGCCAGGAATCGTAGAAGATCACTTCAACCCCTCTTTGGGTCAATCCCTTGGCTGTTTCCTCGATCTGAATTTGCAGCCCGCCCCGATTCAGTCCGATTCGCGGATATGTGAGAAACAACACTTTCATCGAGAGCCTTTATCTTTCACTTCCCGCTCATTGCGGCGAGCTCTACCCGACCGGCAACAGCACGATACAATTGCCGTGCGTCCTGATACGTGACCGCCCGGAGCAAGACAAGAAAGGCCAATGTTGCACTGACCATACCCACCATCATTCCGGCTGTGTAGTTGACCGTGCTGACGGCGATAAGGAGCGATAACAATGGAAAAGCCGCTCTAAGATGGGACGCATTGAGTGAGAGAAACAGTGCGTGACGACCTCCAGCCGCCACCCATGCCCCGGTCACGTTTCCCAGCAGCGATGTGACAATCAACGCTATCGCCGCCCCCAGAGCTTGAAATGTTGGAACCAGAAGCAGGGCCGCCACAATACAGATGATCACTTGCGGGATGATCAACACGAACGCCTTCTGTGGGTGACCGGTTCCCACCAGATTAATGGAAAAGTAGTAGTTCACGATTGAGAGGGCAGTCCAGACACACAGCGCCTGCATGACGTTGGCGCCACCACTATATGACTGTGAAAAGAGAAGCGTCATCAGAGGGTCCGCAATTCCGATAAGAAGTGTGGCCACCACCGCAAGCAATCCGGCGCCGATACGAATCGATTCCACCAGGAGATCTGTCCCTGTATCCTCCCTGGATGAGGCGTATCCTAAAAGGACCGGCCGAATAGATTCGAATAGACGCAGCATCGCGCTCGGCAATTGCATGGATGTCGAATAGATGGCGAGTGCAGCAGTGCCCAAATACGTCACCAGGATCGTGTCTGACGCCTTTACCATGACCACCGAAAGTAACGAACACCCGTACATCCATCCTCCGAATTTGATCATCCTCCTCGCTTCGGGATGTCGAAGCGAGAGACCAACCTGCTCAGGAAGAAGTCGCCACGCAAGGCCTATTCCGAACAGGCGAGAGAGGATCATCCCCCATAACAGTCCGGCCACTCCGAATCCATAGAGTAATGCCGATACGGATAGGACCGCCCGCATCAGTTCTGACCCGACTCCCAGGGCAGAAAGCGCTCGAAACTTACCTGCCCCGACAAGCAGAGAGTTTGCCATTTGAAAGTTAATTGCAAGGAATGAAAGTGGCACGCTCAACCAGGCATACTTCCTGAACTCGGGATAGGGCCAAAGCGTTTCTAGGAAAGGAAGTGCGACCAGGACCACAAGTGCGGTAATCAGTGACGATATGAATGCAATGGTGACAAAAAATCTCGCAGTCTCGACCACACCGAGGGGATCACTCGAAGAAAGCACCTTTGTCGCGGTGTTCTTCAGGCCAAGATCTCCGGCAATCGCCGCAAACTGCGACACCATCATGATCAAAAAATATACTCCCAACTCCTCTTTCGATGTCAGCCGCACCGCAATGACCACGGTCATGAGAGCAGCCACCATCCCAACAAGATTGCCTGATCCCACCCAGATCACCCCGGAGAGGTATTGAAACGCAGATTTTGCCATGGATTACACTCGCAGATTTTTTACCGGTACGATAACAATGTGATCCGTTGACCGTTGGCTTCCCCAATGAACCCGTACCAACGACCTTCAAAGATTTCTTCATTGCCGTCCGGGATATGGTGAGCTAACGGACAAGGCGACGGGATCAACCGCTCACACAGGTCGCACAACACACCGCTGCAACTTTGCCAAGCACATGGGGTCCAAGAAACCGGTTGTACACATACTTGATAATCAGGCAAGCATTCGCTCCAGATGCTCGACGATTCGTTCGGCTGCCTTGCCATCCCATTTCGGAGGGATCGCGCCTTTTTTCCACTGCCCCTCCATCAATCGTCTAAGCGCCGGAGGCAGGTTGTCCGGATCGGTCCCAATGAGTTCATTGGTCCCAATGGTAATAGTCTCCGGGCGCTCCGTGTTGTCCCGCAACGTCAAGCACGGCACACCGAGGACGGTGGTTTCCTCAGTAATTCCTCCAGAATCGGTAATCACCCCACGAGCATGCTTCACCAAATAGTTGAATTCCAGATAACCAAGCGGATCGATATAGGAGAGGTGAGGCATTCGGCTATCCAGGTCACGAAGACTCTTGGCTGTGCGCGGATGAACAGGAAACACCACAGGCAACCCGTGCGTGCTTTCGGCAATCGTATGCAGGAGCCGGAGTAACTGCTGCTCTCCGTCCACATTGGCCGGCCGATGCAGGGTGACGACAAAATAGTTATTCGGCTCGAGCTTCAGCGGTTCCCAACAGACGGGCGGACGCAAGCGCGGAAGCTGTTTGAGCAGAGTGTCGATCATCGTATTGCCCACAAAGAAGATGCAGTCGTCTGTGATGCCGGCGCAGCGGAGATTGTCATTCGCCGTTTCACTGGTGGTGAAAAACCAGTTGGTGATGGAGTCGGTCACGACCCGATTGATCTCCTCCGGCATGGACCAGTCGCCTGAGCGGATGCCGCCCTCTACATGCGCGACCGGCACCCCTAGCTTGCGAGCTGAGATGGAGCAGGCCATGGTGGATGTCACGTCTCCGACGACCAGGCACAGGTCGCTCTTGTCCTTGAGCAGGACCTTTTCATATGCCACCATGATGGCGGCCGTTTGTTCAGCCTGCGTGCCCGACCCGACCTCCAGATTGATGTCCGGATCCGGAATGCCCAGTTCCTCAAAGAAGCTTCCCGACATGGACCGGTCATAATGCTGTCCTGTATGAATCAGGCGAAATCGCAATGACCCGCCTCGCGCCTCAGCGGCATTCAATGCGTCGATGATCGGCGCAATCTTCATGAAATTCGGGCGGGCTCCGGCGATGAGGTCAATTCGTTTCATCATGAAATCAAGGAGAATAGGCGGGCATCCAGCATGAGAGAGCGACCCCATCCAGGGGAATGCTCAGTCATGATGGCTTGTCCTATTGGTGAGTGGAGGAGGAATTTGAAATTCATGTGTTGGTTTATACTAAGGAATTCGGTGTTTATCACGATTGCTCTTTTTCGCTGTTTCTGCATGGATTATGCTTTTCTATCCAATGAATTTACGCCCATAGCTACCTCAGGACACTTTCCACGAAACATCTCGCTGAACCTTGGCATCTTCTAGCTGAGCTAGATCCTTCGCCGCTGGCTCAGGATGACAAGACGAGGGATGCCTGATGCTTTGTCTCCCTGCGCTCGGCATGCTCAGGACAAGATCACGGAGGATCTTGCTGAGTCCTGACATCCTCCGGCTGGGCTCAGATCCTTCGCTGCTAGCTCAGGATGACAAAGTGAATTCCTGATTGCACCGAGTTCATGCACTGCTTCATGAATATGATTTGATTGCGACAAAGCCGGTATCGTCATCACCAAAACACACGGAAGGCGAGGCATAGCAAGACCATCCCTGAGACGTATCCCAACTGACGCACCCTGGACGAAAAGGCCTGCAATAACACTTCACACACAAAGAAGAGAATAATGAGCTTTGCCATCATCTCTCCCACATCCATCACTCCCAGTTGAATGGTCAAGAGTCCGGGTATGGCTATCGCCAACAGCAATAATAAATAATCCATGGGGTTGGGTTGAAACCGCGTGTCTTTGTCTAAATGAATTGCCAACAAGAGCCCGATAATCAGCAGGACAAAAAATCCCTGAAACAATGTTGTGAGTTGCGGCGCCGCTTCGACCAGGACATGCTCGACCACATACAGCACAAATGTGGACCCAAGATACAACGCCATTCTCGTCGTGAGCAGCATCGATTTGGCATTGCCCAATGTTCCCCCAAAAAACACCAGCACCACCAGTCCCAGAATAAGATAGGAAATTCCCGTGGGAGCTGAAAATGACGACAGCACCCCCAGCAGAAAAAACCCCATCATGCCGCCTAACAAACCATAGAGACACCATTGAGAGAGCCATTGATTCGAATCAACCCAGGTACGCCAATACAGCGCTCCCTTACTCCAGGGTCTGAACGCCCCCGGATGCCATCGACCGGAGACCACCGCATAAAAAAATGTGCCAAGCCCCGCCAGCACGAGAAGATACAGTCCCATGAGGATGCTCTCAGTACTCCACCGGCAGACATACGCCATTATGATCAACAATATTTGGAAGCCATAGAGAATGAGGACCACCTGATGATGAGAAAAACCCAGCGACAGCAGCTTGTGATGCACATGTTGCCGATCCGCTTTAAAGGGAGAACCTCCTGAAAGCAGGCGTTGAGCGGTCACCGCAACCAGATCCATGAGCGGGACGCCAAAAATGAACAGGACCAACCATGAGCTGATCGGAGAGCGATCACCCTGCGTCAGTAACAGCGCCGACACGCCCAACACAAATCCAAGGAATTGACTGCCCCCATCCCCCATAAATACCCTGGCGGGATAGGTATTAAATCTCAAAAAGCCCAACAGCCCTCCCATGACCGGGAGCACCAGATACAAGACCAGGCTATCATTGATTTGATAGGCCAGATAGGCCAAGAGTCCAAAGCTGACAAAGGAAAAACCGCCCGCCAATCCATCAAGCCCGTCCGAGAGATTCATGGCATTCGTCATCGTGACCAGGACGAAGACGGTCAAGGCGATGGAGAGCCAGGAAGGCAGATCAACACCCAATAGCGAAGAGAAGGGTTGCCATGAGATCCCGGTTGAGATGGCGACCACTCCGGCCGCCGCCACCTGCCCCATAAATTTATAGCGGACCCGCAAATCAAAAAAATCGTCCAGACTCCCCATACCGACGATGATGAGGGCGCCAGCCAGCGTGCCGATAATCACCTTATGGTGCGGTGCCCAATAGGCAATGGCGACCAAGGCCCCTATCGCGAAGGCCAGGCCGCCCACTCTGGCGATTGGTTCCTTATGAACTTTTCGCAGGTCCGGTTGATCAAGTAGCCCCAATCTGGTGGCCCCAAGCATGAGACAGGGAGTCAAGACGGTGCCGATCAATAGAGAAAGGAGAAATGCATAGAACAGAATCCCTGTCATACGTGCCTCAAAGAGATGAGAGAAAAAGATGACGGCAAATATGGCTTACCCGATAACGAGGCTCTTGATGACGGGGGATCTTACTTTTAGCAGAGTCACAACAGGTATTCAAAACAACATGTCATGAAGGACAATCAGGTTCCCTCCTTTCTCAAAGGTAAGAATTGATCAACTCAACACAAGAGACATCTCAAGAAATGAATCGCTTTAGGGATTTATTTTATATATTAAAAGGAACACCTATCATTTATACCAAGATCGGCTCCTGGAAGAAAGGGGGGGGGCGCGACGATTTCTTCTTTCTACATCGAGTCTTCATTGACATAGGCCCGTTATCGTGCTGAGAGATTACACAGAGAACATGCCGGGAAATTGGCCACGCCAATGAAAAATCTCTGTGGGTGAGCCTTTCTCGTCGCTCCACTATGAAGTCGTCATGATACCGTGCCCTTCACGATTTCGACAGTCATCAATGACACCACTGAATATTGAAGATTCAGGATTCCCGTTTCGGAAAATTATATGAGCATGGGGATGCGTGAGGACTCGCGGTGTTCTGGAGTGTGCTTTGCACCTTAAGGCCTGAGTGAATTTTCATCATGAAAAAGGAATACAAGAGCGATCCCCGCTTCATCAACGCGGAACATATGGCTCCAAATTGGAATAGACCAGATTGGCGAATGCTGCCAGTCGTGACTTCTCGATTGAAACGTCTCCATGAGCGGGAATGGGGGTCGTCAAACGAATGAGTGCGCCATCCGTCCGTTGTTGAGTCACGGCATCCCACACGAGATACCATTTCACCAGATATTCATTCGTCAGATTCCGTTGACGCTGTCGAAACCAGTACCAGACCAATTGTCGGGCTTCGCCTTTTGTAATCGTCACCTCGTTGATGAAAATGGGAGCGAGGCCCGGTGTGGGCGGTTCAAGCGAAATGGTGTTCACGGACTCGATGAGCCATCCATCGCCGGGGATACAACTTTGGGGCGAATGGATCGATTCTCCTGATCGTTGCGATTGATAAAAGGCCACATAGAGGTTGACGGGAAGAGACCCCTCAGGCTTTTGATGAAAGTCGGCCAGGAGATAGTCATCAAACCGGAGCGCATCGAGATAGACTTGCTCTAAAGGCCGTGCCCTGCCTTCCCACGGACCCAGTTGCAGAGGAAAATCTGCAAATGATTGCCGGGACACCAATCGTTCCTCCCGTGCGTCAAGCTGCGTGGCCCACATGCCGAAGGCTCCCACCACCACCAGCCCCACCACCACAGCCCAAGGCATTCGAGCACGGTGGAAACCATGACGCGCGCGTCCCTCACCAGGACTCTGATGAGCGGATTCCTCCGATGCCACTTCCCCCTCAGACTGTTCCGGTGACTGAATGCACGCACCAGGCAGTCGGGATTGCGGCCGGATGCCCTTCAGCACCACCATTTCCCCGACAAGGAGCGCGACCCCTACAAGAAAGATCACCCATCCCTCGAATAGGTGGATAAACCCGTCAGCAGCCCCTTTTCCCCACCATTCGACCAGAATGCCAATCATGCCGATGCGAAAGCCATTGAGCAGAATGGCGATCGGAATACTGGAAAGAAATACGAAGATACGCTTCCAGAGCCGGTCTTGGAGAAAATACGCACACAAGAGCGCGAGAGTCATCAGGGGAAATAAAAACCGGAGTCCGGAGCAGGCTTCCACCACTTGAAGTTGAATGGGCCCAAGATCAATCACATTGCCGTCCTGGAAAGCCGTGATGCCGACAACCTGCAGGCAGGTCACGCCCAGGGTCGAAGATATCGATCGTAACTGGGCGGACAGCCCTTGAAACAAAAACTGCGGGAGTGGAATGGTCATCAGGAGCAGGCCAAGGGGAAACGCCAGGATTTTTCCCCCACGCACACCCCAGGCGGCCAGCACCAGCCCCACGATCACCAGCCACAAGGCGAGATGTTGCACCACAAACAACGTCCCAAGGTGACCCATGATAAACAGACCCATCCCGGCCGCAATGATCACCAATCCGACCCATGCCCCGCCCCCATCACAATCTGAGAGCCGCTTTCTGTCTTCCCATGCCAAATACAGGGCAATGGGAGGCACCAGGAGCCCATGCCCATAATTTTCATCGCCCAACCAGGTCCGCCATAAGAACGCCAGGTTGTCATAGAACACGACGAACACCACCAGGGCTGCGGCCAGAATCCCCACAAGAGACCAGGCGATCTGAAACGATTGATCGGAGCCCTGGGGAGGATTTCGTGAAATCGACTGCGCCATGTGTGACGGGAGGCCTCGTGACTTAGAGAATGACGGCTTCCATCGCATTGTCATAGAGGGTGAGTCACGCGACGGGAATGGAATTTCGGTGCAACAGGAGGATTCTGCCAGATAAACTCAAATAGCGCTATATATAGATGAAGGATTTCGGGGCCAATGGATCCCCGCCGCTCATCAGCGGGGATTCATCCGAAACGAAACCACGATAAATTCCCGATAAACAATGCCGGGAATGACCACCGTGTAATGGCTATCTGAAATCGGTCATCCTGATCCATTCGGCAACGCTCAGGCCAACGGCCCCCAAGGATCTGACTGAGCGATGGTATCGTCACCCTGGGCACAGATCCTTCGCTGCGCTCAGGATGACCATGTGGATCGGGTATCAGCAGGGATTCACCTCCCTTCTTTCATCACCGCCGGTCAGGGGAAAAAGGCTGGTTTGAGGGGCTCAGGGAACTCCACACCGCAATTCAGGATGTTCTTGGGGGGTAGTGGGCATTCACCGCTTGGCCGGAAACAAACGATAGTGCCGCACCCAACAAGGAAGATTTCTGAATTTATTTGGAATGATTATTCATGAAGGTGAGGGGTGCAATGTTTTCATGACACAGACCGTGGAATGAAAGATCCAACTCTGGACGTTCACCTTCTTCCACTGTCATATCTCGCTTAGGATGCTGAGCCGGAGATGGCAAGGGGTCCTTCGGGAGAATCCGGGGACCATCCTCCACCCAGTGCTTTATAGAGTTGTACGATCGACACCAAATGCAGGCGATGGGTGGATGTGAGCTCGAGTTCGGAAACGAATAAATCTCGTTTGGCGATGAGCACATCAACATAACTGGTCAGGCCGCCTTTGTAACGAAGATTGGCCAAACGCAATGCCGACCGGAGAGCCGTCACCTGTTCCTGCTGGGCAATCCGTTGGGAATCGGCCGTGCGCACCGACACCAGGGCATCCTCCACTTCTTTAAATGCCACGAGAATGGTTTGCTCGTAATGAGCCAACACCTGCTTCGCCTGGGCCTCAACCGCTTCTTGTTGAAACCCCAAAATATTGGCATTGAGCAACGGGCCGGCCAGTCCCAGCCCGGCTTGTCCAAATTCACTGCCGGGGGTGGTCAGCGTTGAAAGTTGAGGGCTTGCGAGGCCAAGAATACCCGTAATCGAGAACTTGGGAAACCGTTCCGCCTGCGCGACACCAATACGGGCCGTGGCCGCGGCCAGTTCGTGTTCGGCTTGTACGATATCCGGACGGCGCTGGAGTAATTCCGAAGGCAGGCCTGGCGGCACCTTTGGAGGAAAAATTTGCTCGGTGAGAATCTGGCCTCGTGGAATCCTGAAGGAGTTCCGGCCAAGGAGCACACTCAGTTCGTTTTCCTTCTGCACCATTTGCCGCTCGAATTGGGCGACCCGGGCCGCCGCATTGGCCCGTTCCCCCTCAAATTGGTCCGCATCGAGCCTTGAACTGACTCCGCGTCGTAATCGGGCTTTGGCAATGGTCACCGATTCTTCCCAGGACCCCAGCGTTCGCTTGGCAATGTCCAACTGCATGTCGAATTGCAACAGATCCAAATACGCCCCCGCCACACCACTGACCAACTGAAGGATGACGGCCCGTCGGTTTTCCTCGCGGGCAAGCAGATCGCCAAACGCCGCTTCATTTGACCGACGAATGCGACCCCAGATATCAATCTCCCAATTCAGATTCCCGATCCCGTAATAACTAAAATTGCTCGGAAATCCCTGTACGGCAAAGCCGCCAAATTTCCCTAAGACCGGAGCATTGAGTTGGGTGGTAATTTGAGGCGCAAAATCCATTCGCGCGATGAACACTCGCGCTTGAAATTCCTCGACGCTGGCGACGGCTTCCTGAAGATTCTTGTTTTCCTCCAAGGCTATACGAATCAGTTGTTGCAATTCTTCGTCATGCAGCAATTCCCACCAGTGAAGATTCGCAATCGATTCCCCTTCCGTTTCGGACATGCGAAACCGGTCAGCCGTTTCGATATCGG
>CABVRQ010000068.1:11956-20942 GCA_902500695.1 uncultured Nitrospira sp.
GAGGTCATGATGATCGGACGGAATCGAAGACGGACAGCCTCTAAGGCCGCCTCCACCAGTGGCATCCCCCCCTCGTAGCGATGATTCGCAAATTCGACGATAAGAATCGCGTTTCGTGCCGCCAGCCCGATTAAGGTCACCAAGCCGATTTGAAAATAGATATCGTTACTCAGTCCCCGAATCCACACGGCGGATAAGGCCCCGAAGAGGCCGAACGGCACGGCAAGAATCACCGCAAAGGGCACCGACCAACTTTCATACAGCGCGGCAAGCACCAGGAACACCATCAGGAGGCCGAAGGCAAAGGCAAAGATGGACTCCGTTCCGGTCTTCCGTTCCTGATAAGAGATCCCGCTCCAATCGATATCATAGCCCTGGGGAACCAACACCTCCTGCGCCAACCGTTCCAACGCATCAAGGGCGGCCCCTGAACTATATCCTGGAGCAGCGGAACCCAACACGGAGGCGGTATTAAATCCGTTGAAATGGGTCACGGTATCCGGACCGCTCGTAAATTCCGTACTGACCACGGTATCAAGCGGCACCATCGTGGAACCTTTCGCACTCCGGGCCCGCACATAAATTTTCGAGATATCATCCGGACTCGACCGGAACTCCGGCAACGCTTCGGTCTGCACCCGGTACACCCGACCGAATTTAATGAAATCGTTGATGTAGAGATTGCCAAAATAGGCTTGCAGGGTATCGAACACTTCAGAAATAGGGACACCCAAAGCTTTGGCCCGTTCCCGATCCACCCGGGCATAGAGTCGCGGCGCCGACACGCGAAAACTTGTGCCGATCGCTCCAATGGCCGGATCTTGTTGCGCCCTGCTCACAAATTGTTGCGTCATCGCGGCAAATTGTTTGAAATCTCCACCGCTCGGATCCTGTAATTGTAATGAGAATCCTCCGGTGGCCCCCAATCCCCGAATAGAAGGCGCATTAAAAGCCAGGATCAAGGCTTCGGGAATTTCAGCAAACTTTTTAAAGGCGTTTCCAATCAACGCTTGAACATGTTGCTCAGGTCTGGTGCGGTCATCCCAATGGCTCAGGGGCACAAACATCGTCGCTTGATTCGCCCCTCGAGTGTTAAACACAAAGTTCTGCCCGGCAAGGGCATCAGTTGAATGCACCTCGGGAACCGAGAGGAAATACTCTTCCACTTTGCTCAACACCTCAATCGTGCGTTGTTTGGAGGCACCATCCGGCAATTGAACGATCGAAATAAAGTATCCCTGATCCTCTTCGGGTAGAAAACTGGATGGAAGCATTTTCAGCAACCCGGCGCTGACAAAAATCAGGACCCCGAAGATTGCCAGGGACAGCAGAGAGTGTTTGAGAATCGTCCCAACCGTTCCCACATACCGATTCTGCGTCCAATCAAAACCTTGATTGAATTTCTTCCAAAACCGGTTCTGCCCTTCCTGATCCGGCTTGAGAATCAACGCACAGAGCGCGGGGCTTAAGGTCAGCGCCACGACTCCGGACAGGACCACGGATAGCGTGATGGTAATCGCAAATTGCTGATAGAGTTCTCCTGTGATTCCTCCCAGAAACGCCACCGGTAAAAACACGGCAGCCAGCACCACGACAAGCGCAATGACCGGACCGGTGACTTCCGTCATCGCCAGCTTCGCAGCTTCCTTTGGCTGGTGTCCGTTCTGAATGTGCCGGGCGACGTTTTCCACCACCACAATCGCATCATCCACCACAATCCCGATGGCCAACACCATGCCGAACAGGGTCAAGGTATTAATGGAAAATCCGAGGGCGACCATACCCGCAAATGTGCCGATCAGTGAGACAGGGACGGCCACGGCTGGGATTAATGTGGCACGCCAGCTTTGAAGAAAGAGGTAGACCACCAGAATAACCAGGATTAAGGCTTCGCCCAGGGTCTTCACCACTTGTTGAATGGAGACCTCGATGAATCGGGTCGTATCGTAGGGGATGTCGTATGAGACTCCAGCCGGAAAAATATTCGTGAGGCTCTTCATCTCGTCCTTGATTCGTTTCATGGTTTCAAGGGCATTGGCTCCCGGGGAGAGAAATGTCAGCAGGAAGACATTCGGTTTGCCATTCCACCGTCCCTCGAGGTCATAAGATTGTGCCCCCAACTCAACCTTGGCCACTTCTCCAAGCCGAACCATGGAGCCATCCGGGTACGCCCGGACAATCATGTCTTCGAATTCTTTGGCATCACTCATTCGTCCCTGGGTAATCACAGGAATGGTGAGTTCCGTCCCTTGAGGAGCAGGCTCACGCCCTAACCGGCCGGCCGGAAAATCTCGATTTTGTTCTCGCACGACATTCGCGATGTCCGTCGGCGTCACATCCATTTGAGCCATGCGAATGGGGTCCAAAATGAGGCGCATGGAATAATTTTGTCCTCCGAAGATCGTCGCATCCCCTACTCCGGGAAGCCGTTTGATGTTATCCACAATCCGGAGAATCGCAAAATTGGAAAGAAAGACGGTATCCTGACGAGGATCACTGGAACTTAACGCCACCACGGCGAGTAGATCCGGAGAAACCTTCTTGACCGTGATGCCCTGCCGGACCACTTCCGGCGGAAGCTGTGGTTCCGCCAGGCGTTGACGGTTTTGAGTTTGGACTTGGGCGATATCGACATCCGTCCCGATTTCAAAGGTCAATCGGATGGTCATATGACCATCGTTGGTACTGGAGGAATCGTAATACAGGAGATTATCGATGCCGGGGAGCTGCACCTCAATCGGCCTCGCCACGGCTTCGGCTACGACTTCTGAACTGGCACCGGGATAATCCGCATCAATCTGAACCACAGGAGGGGTAATTTGCGGAAACTGGGCAATGGGAAGAACCTGAAGGGACACCAGTCCCACAACCACGATCACAATAGAAATGACCGTGGCAAAGATCGGTCGATCAATAAAAAAATGAGAACTCATGAGTTCTCCTGTGTTGTTTCAGCAGGTGTCGGATTCTCATGACTCGGGCTTTCCGATGCGGCCTCTCCATTCCGGAACGGAACTGGATTGACCTGCACTCCCGGTTGAATCCGATGAAATCCTTCGACGACGATGCGCTCCCCCGGCTGAAGGCCTTCTTCGATGAGCCAATCGCCCCCACGCCAGGTGGTGGCGTCCACTTCACGCACTTCGACTTTATCGTCAGGTCCGATCACATTCACAAAGGTGCCTTTGGAACCCTGTTGAACCGCACGCTGGGGAATTAAAATCGCATCGGTCCGGATATAGCCCTTCAGCCGGATGCGGACAAATTGTCCGGGATACAAATAGGACTTTCCGGGGGCAAGATCCGCTTCAGGATTGGGAAAGGCAAACCGTCCCTGCAAGGTACCGGTCTCCGACCGGAGGGCCACATCCGCAAAATCCAATTTTCCTTCATGGGGATACACACTGCCATCCGCGAAGGTCATGATTCCGCGTAACTGAAAGAGATCCGGCCTCTGGACTCTATGTGCGGCCAGTTCACGCCTTCGGCGCAATAAATACGTTTCCGGAACAGACATATTCACATACATGGGATCCAACTGATCGATCGTCGTCATGAGATCTGTCTGGGCAGACACCAGACGTCCCTCATAAAACCGGCTTTTCGAAATGCGCCCCCCGATCGGGGCGACAATCAGGGTATTACTCAGGTCAAACCTGGACTTGACCAGATCGCCCTCCGCCGCTTCCAGAGAGGCTTTGGCAGCTAATCCCTCGGCCACCGCATCGTCTACATCCTTTTGACTCACAGCTTGTTCTTCCAGGAGAGGATTGACGCGAGCAAAATCCTGCTTGGCTTGTACCAGTCGAGCCTGCGCTTGCGTCACTCTGGCTTTGGCACTGAGATAGGCTGCTTTAAAGGGCACGGGGTCGATGAGATACAGCCGGTCACCTTTTTTAACATTCCGACCTTCGGTGAAAAATACTTTCTTGATGATCCCCGTCACCTGAGAGCGGATCTCCACTGGACGAAAGGCCTCGGTTTGTCCGATGAATTCCGGTTCATCGGGAAGATCCTCGGTGGTCACCGTCACTACTTCCACCATCGGCGGTGGAGGGGCCGGAGGGGAAGTCGCTCCCTGCCCACACCCCATCAAGAGAATCAGGAGCAACCAGGCACTCCCACGAACACCGGCACTCCCACTGTGAAAGGGGGATGAAACTGAACTGAGAATGGCTAAATTCATCTGGTTGATTCCCACCAATTCCGGCCAAACCCCTTCACGGGATCATGGCCGGGATCTTCAGATTGTTGGCTTCTCTGCATTGATTGCCCATTCATAAGGTTTGTCTTTCCTTGACTTCAGCATTATTCGTCGATTTCTTTCTTCTTGAGTATATGGACGGACAAGAGCCACGATTCTTACAGTTTCGAATGGGTTCCGCTTCTCTCTTTTTCGATGAAGACGCAAGAAAAGGAATCGCCGTGACCGAATAGAGACATTTTTCTCTTGAACCATATACACCTTTTGACCAATCAGCGTAGTCATGGGTTTTCAACACACTATGTCACACCCGGTAAGAGTATAAAACTATCGTCCCGGAAAAACCCTTGAGGGCGAAGGACCAAATCAAATATGTGTTGATAAAACCCCATTTGTTGCATTAGCGATTTGAAATCAGAGTTGCATCGCAATACTTTTCTCCATCGTTGGAAACACAACCATACTCGGCGACATGACATCCCAGAATTTCATTCTTGCCGGGGGCAGCTACGTGGTAATGGTATCCCAGATCACCGAACATGTGCCCCTGACAGGAATCCAAATCCTGTGGTTCTGTCCCATCAGTGTTCAGTCGTGAGTGCAGTATATAACCATCCATGGCAATGCCGATCATCGGTGCATGACCAGGAGCGCTTTGGCTTTGTACTTCCTTTAAACAGCCCGTGACCGCATGAATGTGATAGCCCACATGAAGGTTGACATGCCCACCGCAATCATCAAATGGGGCCAGAGTATGGGCGCCGAGGATATGGTCAACGGGCGCTGGAGCGTCAAGCCGTACACCACTGTAAGTAAGACCTACTCCGACAAACCCAATTCGGCCACCGGGATGAGGTGTTCGGACCGGCTCGATCGGAATCACATAGGTCATGGTCGCGCCTTCCTTCATGTAGGAGGTCTGGCACTCGACACAGTAATTGCGATATTTGGGGTCGACATCGGGCCGTGCGGCGGCCCCGCATGACTCCTTGGTATCAGTAACATGGACCGCTCCGGTCTGTGGATCGAAAAGTTGCCACATATCATCATTATAGAATGAGCCCAAATTTTGGATAAAGGCACCATCGGCATCATAGACCTTTCCTCCGTCAAGCCAGATACCGGCTTTGTCCGGTCCATCTGCGATATTACGCGGACACCAAGGCCCCGGCAAGAAACCGGACGGTTCTGTCTTAACGGTAATGGAGAAACATTTCGTCTCGGTACCGCCGGAAAGTTTACAATCGACCAGCTTGGGTCCGTCGGTGATCGAGTCTTCATGAAATTGATGCTTCAGGTTGTGAAGATATGCTGTGTGTTTAGGATCCGTGGTCAATTGTTCGTCGGCCCTGGCGTTATTGACCGTTAAGGTTGCCACAGTCAGCATGAGCACAGATAATAACAGTGATCTCATGAGGAGGATCTCCTATGAAAAAATACTTTTGATGGTTTCTCCTCCCAGTTTATTGGGAAGTGTCTCATGGTATTTCTCCTTCGGGTTCCCCGCACAGCTTCCGATTTGTGCAGGAGACCTTACTCGACGGTCTTGCGCAGCAACACAAGATTGTCGAGAACCAGATTCGATGACCAGATAAAGTCGGCATCAGCTTTGAGATCATCAAAGATATCGAGGAAGTTCATGAACGCCGGCTTGTTATCAACACCGACCGTATCGTTCGTAAAGACAGAGGCGCGTGGCCAGGCACTGTCATCATAATCCGTGGCGAACCAGTTATCCGGAATAGGCCAATGCGCAGCTGAAAATGATTTTCCATCTTGAACGCTTTCCGTCGAACAGGCGGAGCTGTCTCTGCGTTGACCCTCCACTTTCAGGCATGAGCGATCTTGTAGCGGGGCGGTGTAAAAGGTCTGGGCTTTCCAGGTGGCATTCGTTATCGCGACGGTCTTTCCGCTTTCGTCTTTGATCACAGCAACGACCCCGGCGTCCCCTGGATGATAGGCCCGGCCCCTGTTTTGCTCTGAGCCCAGGCCAAGATGTTCTTCCCAATCCACGGCTAGCACAGCCACAGAAAACGGGCGATCGACCTTGAATCGAATGACACTGCTATTGAACGGCGTAAAAGGCACTGCATCGACGGCCAACAAACGGCCGTTCACGTACAACTCAAAATAATTATCAGCAAAGATAAAGACTGTAAAGTTCTCAGTACCGCCGGCGTCCATCACGGGGACCGTCTTCAGATCAAGCTCTGAACGATTGCGCAATTGGACGCCATCACATTGATTGAAAAGGTCAGATGCCTTCTCCGCACTTTGAAAGTGCGTCTGAGCCGGCACAATCCACTCCGTGCCATCTTCGGCCCTGATCTTTCCGACTGCACTAATACGCGCGCTGGCTCCAATACACGCATAAAGGCCGGGATTGACCGTTTGGGCCAATCCTGTCGTGAAGGACGGCATCTCTTCTGCCCAAATGTTTTGGGCGAAGACGAATGCCCCGAGTGCCACAAAGACTAGAGTTAATCTGAAAGTGGGCAACGCGCTCCAGGATATACGTTTCGTTGTATCCATGATTCACGATTTCCGCTGGGTTTAAGTCCTCAAGCCTTTTGCTTACTATTGGCCATAGGATGCACACCTATTAATCAAAAGAGAAATGTTTATTTTTCATTAAACTTATACGGATATTCTATAAGTACATTACGGAAATACGAACCATCAGAAGTTTCATGACGGTGGCCTCGCAGAAAAGTGTATCCGCGGCCGCACGGGAACTGAACAGGGTGCAGTCCGCATTCAGCAACCGGATATCTGACATGGAAAACAAACTTGGCGCGGGAATTTTCAAACATGTCCTGGTAAGAAATGCGGCGACTCGCCCTACTCTTTGCCCTTACTGTCATGTTGGCAATCATCCTTCTTCGTTTGAATCCAGATGTCCCATCCTTCCGGCACGGTAATCGTTCACAGCCTGCACAAGCTCTTCCTCAGTATTCATAACAAAGGGGCCCATGCGGGCGACCGGTTCCAGAATTGGTTCTCCACTCAGCACCAACACCATGGCCTCCTCCGTAGCCTCAAGATCCACCTTCGTTCCCTGCGGGTCACAGAGGGCCATCTCGGCCTCCCCGACTTTGTGTGATCCATTCACAACCAATCCCCCGCTTAAGACAAACAAGCCGGTATTATATCCAACCGGAAGACGTAACTCAGCCCGGTGTCCGGCTCCCAATCGCAGATCATACAGGTGCACCGGCGTGAACGTCATTGCCGGTCCTTTCAGGCCCTCATATTCCCCGGCGATCACACGGATGACACCTCCTGGTCCACCAAGATTGGATTGCGGAATGTCCGCATTGAGCACTGATTGGTAGCGAGGCGCACCCATCTTCGAGACCTTGGGAAGATTCACCCAGAGTTGAATCATTTGTAGCGTGCCCCCGTCCTTGGCCCAGGCTTCTTCATGAAGTTCTTCATGCACCACACCAGAAGCCGCCGTCATCCATTGCACATCACCCGGTCCGATGGTTCCTCCATTCCCGGTTGAATCCCGATGAGCAACTTTTCCCTGATAGACGATGGTCACGGTCTCAAACCCCCGATGAGGATGTTCCCCGACACCCAGCCGTTGATTCGTGGGAGGAAAAGATGCCGGGCCGGCATAATCCAACAACAGAAACGGGCTGATTTCTTCGGTGAGATCGTGACTCGGAAAGACATTCCGAACCGGAAACCCGTCCCCAACCATATGCGCCGACCCGGTCTTGTAGATTCCTTTAACTGATTTGAGTTGCGTCATGATCTCATCCTTTCGTCACTGCTTTTGTCTCAGCACATGGTTTACCGGAACGCGTGATCTCCTCAACATAGGCCCTGGTCAGACAGCCGGAAGAGAGAAAACCGGCCCCCTGTTGAAAGACCCGATTCAAAAAACATTTCCCCTCTTGATCCAAAAACGTCACCCCCCGCAAATCAATTCGAGGGACACGACCCGGATGCTCAGCACACGTCACCTGCCAACACCGTTCAGCTTCGATAACGGCCGCCCCGGCCAGCCGGCCTTCCAACTGCAGGGTAATGATTTCGTCATCTGTATGGACTGTGACTCGGAGCATGACCTTATTCCCTTTACGACAAGTTCCGTTCGAATACGAAAAACCCGTGGTGACACATGTGCAAGAACACAGACGGTGCTAGTCGTATTTTCCAATTAGTCCATTTCCGGTTTTTGCACGAACAAACAAATTTTCACACTTTTCTCTCCTGACCGGAACCGCATTACCCGTGATAAAAATCTTCCCGAATGACTTTTCCATCTTTCCAGGTTTGAATAGTTACCTGCTGCATTTTCACGCGGCTTCCTCCTTTAAAAGTCAGGTCAAACGTCCATTCCACCGCGGCATGATCCCCATCCACCAGTATCCGTCCGGCCTTCGCTCCATGAAATTCCTGAACCATCCCAATAAACTTCTGCTCATGCTCTCGATTAACAGCCTTCCCGACCCGCTCCTCGGTTCCATTGTCACTCATGACGACGTTATCAGCATAATAAGAGTCAAACGTTTCCAAAAGCTTTCCGGCCACAATACCATCGATCACGGCTTGCACTTGTTTTTGAATACTCATAATAATTTCTCCTTTCAATGAATAAAGATTTACCGTTCATCCCTTAAATTGAAACATCGATCAATTCATCCAACATCCTTATGATGACCCGATAGGAATGAGCGCCCCATTCAGCGCATCAGCCTCATCGGAGGCCAGAAAAACAAGCAGCGCGGCAATCGCTTCCGGCTTCACCCATTCGTTGGGATCGGCATC
>CABVRQ010000069.1 GCA_902500695.1 uncultured Nitrospira sp.
GACGCATGCCAGCCGGCATCTCATGACGTTCCCAGGACCCTCCTGGGAGTCAGGCTACCTCCAGCATGAAAACCTCATGACAGGCAAACCTGATTTCAAGAAAATAAAAATTCATGCAAGCCACGTTCTATACCTGGAGTAGAAAAACGATGGTTTTTGGGTGTAACTTATTAAGGAACGCCAACCACGGATTATCCGTCGTTTAAATACGCCTGGACGAGATTAAGCCTCTCACATTTTAGCATCCACAAGGAGGGCGATGGCCTTACGGATTTGCTCGCGCGCACCAAGAAGGACGAGGACATCACCTGGCTCCAGAACCGTATCGCGAGAAGGATTGGATTGCGTCACGCCACCCCGGGTAATCGCAATCACCGAAGCGCCAGTCCGTCCATGAATATGCAACTGTGTCAATGGTTTCCCCAACACGTGAGAATCGTTTTCCACCCGACAGGTATCGACTTGCACATCAGCCAATGTCCCAGCACGCAGATGGTGAGCTAACTCAGGTAGCTCCCCTCTCCGAAGCAGGAGATAACCCTCCCGGCGAATTTCTTCAACTTTGTCTTGGATCATGGACTTCGGCGTCTGGTAGGTACGAAGGACCAAGGCAAAAATCTCAATAGATGTTTCGAATTCTTCCGGCACGACGTCATTGGCTCCTAGCTCTTGAAGATCCTGCAATTCCTTTAAATATCGTGTTCGTACGACAATATGTAGAGTGGGATTCAGTTGTCGTGCTTGCTGGACAATCCGACGCGCTCCAAAGGGGTCAGAGGTAGCGACTACGAGCACTCTCGCCATTATGATCCCGGCTTGAGTCAACACCCTGGGATTCGTCCCATCCCCATAGAGAATGGTGCCTCGGCCTTTTTGATCAGCCTGCACGACATCAGGATTGACGTCCAGCACAACAAATGGAATCTCCATATCACCTAAGACTCGTGCGAGATTCCGCCCATTTAAGCCATAGCCCACGATGATGACATGATCTTTAACTTTGATTTTGGTGCTTTGTGACGCATTGGATTGTCGTCGAGGAAACCAATGCTTCAGGCGGTCAAGCGCCTCTGTTCGTCTAGCCAGTCGGGGAGCCCATTGAATCAAAAAGGGCGTAATCGTCATAGACAACACCGATACTGCAAGAAAAATATTATAGGCTTGCGTGTCCAATAACCCTTCCCCCTGACCCACCCGTGCGAGAATAAAGGCAAATTCTCCCACCTGCGCTAAGGCCACCCCTGTTAACAATGCAGAAGATACCGGAGCTCCAGCTAGGAACACCGCTCCGGTTCCCGTAAGAAACTTGCCCAAAACCACAAGCACCAACATTCCCATCACCAGGATGGGAAATTCAAAGATGACCGAGGGATTCATTAACATCCCCACTGAAACAAAAAACAAACTATTAAAACTATCCCGAAAGGGAATCACTTCGGCGAGCGCCTGATGACTATATTCAGATTCGGAAATCACGAGGCCCGCGATAAATGCGCCAAGAGCCAATGACAGACCTGCGAGAGAGGTCAACCAGGCCGTTCCCAGCCCCAACACGATAATCGACAGGAGAAATAGCTCTCGGCTTCGAGTTCCCACAATCAGATGAAGAACATGAGGGACAAGAACCCGTGCAGCCAGCACAATCAACCCCACAACTATGACGGATTTCACGAGCGTTTCGACAATGACCCCTGTCTCCCCTTGGGAACCTGTTCCCAGTACCGGAGTCAGTAAAATCATCGCCACCACGGCTAGATCCTGAAAAATAAGAATCGCCATGGTCGCTTGCCCATGCAACGCATCAATTTCCCCTCGATCTCCCAGAATCTTGAGGACAATGGCGGTGCTGCTCAACGACAACAACAGACCCCAGAAGACCGATTCCTCCCATGATCGACCCAATAACCATCCCCCAAGCGTTACGCCACTGAGCATGCTCAAAATCTGCAGGGGACCACCAACCCATAAGAGCCTTCTGGAAGCCCGTATGCGAGAAAGAGAGGTTTCCAAGCCAATGGTAAACAACAACAACACCACACCGATTTCGGCAAGAGTTTCGACTTGGTGCAGATCAGAAATGAGGTTCAGTCCGTGAGGACCCACTAAGGTGCCAGAAACTAAAAATCCGGCAACCGCCGGTAGCCGGAGTTTTTGAAAGACAAAAACAACCAGAACGGAGATAGAAAAAATAATGAGGACATCTCGTAGGATGTGGACTTCACTCATAAGTCGAGTGGGTGACGATGGAATGCATTCAGGGTATTCCCCATACCTTACGTAGACACGATAAAGAAGTTTGGGTGGGTTTCAAGCACCCATCATCCCTCGGATCGAGGAAAATGTCTACCATTCGCTGTGCCCCACTCATCTGACATGAGATAATGCTATTTCAGATGGGATAGGAGAAAGATCAAGAGGAGAATCGAGATGGGTCATTCCAGACCCATCCCGATCAATTGAGAAGATTAATGGACTTTTACGAGTGGCCTGAAGCGGAAAAATCCTGAAAAAGCCAGGGAGCCTCATGGGCGCGGCGTTTTTCATAGGTAGTAATGTCAGATTCGTGTTGAAGCGTGAGTCCAATTCCGTCTAATCCCTTCAACAAACAATCCTTGCGAAAAAAATCCAAGGTAAAGGGATACTTCTCCCCTTCGGGAAGAGTGACAACCTGCTGAGCCAAGTCGACTGTGACTTGATATTGGTCAGTATGGGCTACCCGGTCAAACAGTGTTTGGATGGCATCCCCTGGAAGCTCGACGGGGAGAATCCCATTCTGAAAACAATTGTTGTAGAAAATATCGGCAAAACTCGGAGCCACAATACAACGAATGCCATAGTCCAACAAGGCCCATGGAGCGTGCTCCCTTGAGGATCCACATCCGAAATTTTCACGGGTCAATAGAATCGTGGCCTGTTGATAGCACGGTTGGTTGACAAAAAACTCAGGATCCTGGGACCCATCCGCACGTCGCCGCCAATCGGCAAATAATCCCTCTTTGAGGCCGGTGCGATGAATCGTTTTCAAATATTGCTTCGGAATGATTTGATCCGTATCAACATTGCCGCGATTTAACGGAGCGACCGTTCCAGTCAATATAGTAAACGCTTGCATGTCTATCTCCCGTTTAATGCTAGAGAAAACAATTGCTCTCTCGAAGATAAAAGAATTCCCTTATTGATCTCACATCTTCCAATCACGAATATCAACAAAATGTCCCTCAACGGCAGCAGCAGCAGCCATAGCAGGGGATACTAAGTGCGTCCGTCCGCCCTTGCCCTGACGCCCCTCGAAGTTTCGATTACTGGTTGAGGCACATCGTTCTCCCGGTGTGAGCACGTCCGCATTCATGGCGAGGCACATACTGCATCCTGGTTCACGCCATTCAAAACCCGCCTCACGAAAAATCCGATCCAAACCTTCCTCTTCCGCTTGGTGTTTGACTAACCCTGATCCAGGGACCACCATGGCCTGGACGCTTTTGGCAACGTGCTTTCCTTTGGCATACCGTGCCGCCACCCGTAAATCCTCAATTCGTGAGTTGGTGCAGGACCCGATGAAGACTCGATCGACCCGGATATCACATATAGGGATGCCACCTGGCAACCCCATATACGCTAAGGCACGTTCTGTAGCCGTCCGCAGTTTTTCATCCGCAATGGATGCAGGATCAGGCACATGGCCATTCACATCAGTCACCATTCCGGGATTGGTCCCCCAAGTCACTTGAGGAGAAATATCATTCCCTCGTAGCTCAATAACCTTATCAAACCGAGCTCCTGGGTCTGTTTTCAATTCCAACCAATCCGACTTCGCCTGCTGAAACACCTCCTCCTTCGGACTAAGAGGCCGGTTCTTCACGTATGTGACCGTCAATTCGTCTGGACTGACCAGGCCAGCGCGCGCTCCCGCCTCAATAGACATATTACAAAGGGTCATTCGGCCTTCCATTGAAAACGATCGGATCACCGAACCCGTATATTCCACGACATATCCGGTTCCACCACCAATACCAATTTGCCCGATAATCGCCAGAATGACATCTTTGGAAGAACAATAGTCAGGAAGCGTGCCCTCCACCCGAATTTCCATAGTTTTTGGTCGTTTCTGGACCAAGCATTGCGTCGCCAGCACATGCTCGACTTCTGAGGTGCCAATGCCAAACGCCAAAGCCCCAAACGCCCCATGAGTCGAGGTATGGGAATCTCCACATACAATCGTCATCCCCGGTAGCGTCAACCCTTGCTCAGGTCCGATCACATGGACAATTCCTTGACGGATATCATCCATCCCATAATAGGTGATTCCAAATTCTGCACAGTTGCCTTCCAAGGTTGAAATTTGCAAGGCACTCATAGGATCGGCAATGCCCTGCGACCGGTCGGTGGTTGGAACATTGTGATCGGGAACAGCCAGCGCCGCAGTTGGACGCCTTGGCCTTCTTCCGGCTAACCGAAGTCCCTCAAAGGCTTGAGGGGAAGTCACTTCATGCACCAGATGTCGGTCAATATATAATAAGGTTGTCCCATCTGGCTCTTCACGAACCACATGCTGATCCCAAATCTTTTCAAACAATGTTTTGCTTGCCATGGATTGTATCCTTCTTTCTTTTTGAAAATTTTCGGACTCTAATTATCTACATTTGTGACCTTCTGGCAAGAGCCAGGAAGAGCTTTTTGCAAATTTGGTTTCAGATCCGCCTATTCTTTGTGGTCTTTTAAGACTTCTGATATACTTTTCCTTACGACAGGGAACAATCCAATCTGATGCTTTCACCTTCTAAATACTTAGGTGGAAATAATTGGATACCGACTAACATTCATCCAGACCCGAACCAATCTAAGTGGTTTCCGGCCAGTCGCGGACAACGACCCAACGTCGAAAGAGCGAGGTTAACCGGGAAATCATGCATATAAAAGTGAAGTTCATCTATTTCTCCTGTAGTGCGGAAAGACTCTAACAATCCTAATTCCGACTCCGCCATTGTCCCCCACCTTCTGAAATTGATAGGTCTCAAAACTTCCCATGGGTATATTCAATTATTTCATTAGCCATTTTTCCCAAGACATGGCCATCGATCTAGGAACTTCCTCTACCTTAATTTATATCAAGGGAAAAGGAATTGTTTTGAACGAACCCTCCGTGGTGACAGTTGAGACCAACTCAAAAAAACTTCTGTCGGTCGGGGAAGAAGCGAAGCGAATGATCGGGCGAACCCCTGGCAATCTCACCGCCATTCGCCCCATGCGAGAAGGTGTCATTGCTGATTTTGACATGACAGAAAGCATGTTACGCCATTTTATCCAAAAAGTTCATCGCGGGGGAACTCTACTCAGGCCACGAATTATTATTGGTGTCCCATCCAGAATCACGCAAGTCGAACAACGTGCCGTTAAGGAATCAGCCGAATTAGCTGGTGCACGGGAAGTCTATCTCATCGAAGAACCGGTGGCCGCTGCAATTGGTGCGGGATTGCCGATTACCGAGCCCTCCGGCAACATGGTGGTCGATATCGGAGGAGGCACAACCGACATCGCCGTAATCTCCTTGGGAGGAATCGTTTACAGTGAATCAGTCAGGGTGGCGGGCGATCAATTAGATGGAGCCATCACAAACTATCTCAAGCGGGAATACAGCTTGTTAATCGGCGAACATATGGCAGAACGCATCAAGATGGAAATCGGCTCAGCCTACCCTCTGCCTGAAAAAAAGCAAATGGCCGTCAAAGGGCGGGATGTGGTGTCCGGGATCCCCAGAACGATTCTTGTCGACGACAATGAGATACGAGAAGCTTTACAAGATTGCCTCACCACCATCATCCGAGCCATTCGTCTGGCTTTAGAGAATACTCCGCCGGAATTGGCAGGAGATATTATCGACCGGGGGATCGTGCTGACCGGAGGGGGATCAATGCTTCAAGGGCTGGACAATCGACTACGTGAAGAAACGTCCCTACCCATTGTCACTGTCGATGACCCCTTAACTTCGGTGGTCTTAGGAGTAGGAAAAACTCTTGAAGAATTTAGCCTCCTTCGAAAAATTTCTTCGCATTCCAGGCTGAATCCCTGAGCTTCCCTCTATTGGCATGCCTCGATCAGAGCCGAATTTTCCCATATCTACAAGTATCCGTCGAGTTCTAGGAGTTATCTTCATTCTATTCCTCGCACTCCTGCTGTTTCTGCCGCGACAATCGCAGGAATGGTTAAGTCATGTGGGAGGACCTTTCGCACGAATCTTGGAAGTCCCCCTGCATGCTGTAGCCTCGATACAGGATTCTATCCGTCACGCATGGGACCACTACATCGCACTACAGAATGCGTGGGAAGACAATCAACAGCTCAAGCAGGAAGTTCAGCGCTTACAAGGAGAGAAGAATTTTCTTCGAGAAAAAGCCATTATAGCCACGCAATTTCAACAATTGCTGGCGTATCAGGAAACCACACCCATGACGACCCTTCCGGCTCGAATCATCGGCCGAAATGTGTCCAATTGGTATCGGGCCATCATCATCAATAAAGGGAATCAAGACGGCATTCATCCGGAAATGGGAGTTATCACTGATGCCGGAGTGGTGGGACGTGTCGTACGAGTCAACCCCACGACAGCCATCGTGCTTCTTCTTTCCGACCCCAACGTCGCGATCACCGGGATGATTCAAAAAAGCCGGGATGAGGGGCTGGTGCAGGGAACCCCTCAAGGAACCATTCATATGAAATATCTGCCGCCTCTTTCCCCCGTTCTACCAGGAGATCCAGTGGTCACATCTGGATTAACGAATGATTTTCCCCGTGGACTCCAAATTGGCCGGATTCACGAGGTCACCAAAGCCGATACCGATTTATTTCAACTGGGTGAAATCGAGCCAATTGTGGATTTTGCCAAACTGGAAGCGGTCCTGGTGATTACCACATTCCAGCCTCCTCTCCCTTCATCATTACCGAAACCGGCTGGCTCTCTTTCTCCCTAATGTAATCACGTGACGATATTTCTCAACATCGTTCTGTGCTTTGGAGTGGTTCTGGCTCAAGCCATCTTTAGCACGGTCCTTTCCGTCAAAGGGATTTACCCTGATTTATGTTTCATCTTAGCCTGCATGATCGGGTTTCTTTCAGGCGAATACAAAGGACTGATGATCGGACTGACGGTGGGACTATTTCAAGACTTACTCACTCCAGGCGGAATTGGGCTCAATATGATCATAAAGGCACTTGCGGGTGGCTTGGCTGGCATCACAACCCACACATTTTCCACAGTCACCAGTCCCGCAGTCCTGCTCGTCACCTTCGCGTTGTCATTAGGATGTGGATTGGCCTCCCTCATCGTGGCTTACCCGGGATTGGATGGCTTTGCCCTTTTAGATGCCTTATCCTCCAGACTGCTCCCACAAGGCCTCTACAACAGCCTCCTCACTCTGGTGTTGTTCTGGCTTATCAAGTTCATTGGCCAATCGGTGAGTATGGTACACTTAGGCCAGGGACCACGATAAGACCCACACCATGTTGGACACTTCCCGCCAAGCCAATGAACTTGCCGATATTCAAAGCCGATTAATTTTCGTCAAGATCGGCTTTCTGATGTTGTTAGTGTTATTGGGGTTACGTCTTTGGCAATTACAGGTTCGAGACGGATTGCACTATCAAGAACTCGCCCGCGACAATCGCACTCGAACCATTGTCTTAGAACCGGCTCGTGGGCTTCTGTATGATCGGAATGGCGAACTTCTCGCCAATAATATCCCCAGCTTCCAACTATATCTTTCTTTGGAAGACCTACAAGACCGTGAAGCTCTTCAGGCTCAGTTACCTCAGTTCGTAGATATTGACCAACAAGAGATTTCCAATAAACTGGCACTCAAGAATCGAAGAGGACGAGTTAAAATCAAAGCCGACATTACCCTTAAAGAGGCGGCACTCATTGAATCGCACCGTCTGGAACTCCCCGGGGTAGTCATTCAGCCGGAATATCAACGTCACTATCCACTTGAGAATTACGCCTCACATGTCCTGGGTTATGTGGGAGAGATTTCCGAATCCCAGCTTAAGGAGCCAGGATTTTCCAATCTTCAGGGAGGACGCATCATCGGGCAAAATGGAGTGGAGCGGACATTTGATGAATATCTGCTAGGAGAAACGGGAGAAGAAGTCATTGAAGTCGATGCCCTGGGATATCCGAAACGGTCACTCTCCGTTCAACGTCCCCTGGCTGGGGATGACCTATACCTGACTCTCGACATTCGACTTCAACGCCTCGCAGAAGACCTGTTGGGAGAGGAAGCCGGAGCCATTGTCGCCCTGGATCCCTGGAATGGAGACGTCCTGGCGCTGGCGAGTAAACCTGGGTTTAATCCTAATAATGTCTCAGGAGGGATTAGCGCCAAGGACTGGCAACGATTTCTCAAAGATCCCCGCCACCCCCTCACCAATCGCGCCATTCAAGGCCAATATCCTCCTGGGTCGGTATTTAAAATCATTATGGCCGCAGCCCTCTTGGAGACTCAAACCCTCAGCGCACAGGAAATGATACCCTGCCATGGAACATTTCCTTTTGGAAGGCGGGTCTTTCGTGATTGGAAGGCAGGAGGGCACGGTCAAGTCGATTTAACCAAAGCCATTGCCGAATCTTGTGATGTTTACTTTTACAAGGCTGGGAATCAACTGGGTATCGATCCCATCGCCACCTTTGCCCGTCAGTTCGGATTAGGTGAAAAAACAGGCATTGCCCTCCCTTCAGAACGGTCTGGCCTCGTCCCTTCCTCGGAATGGAAAAAAAGAGTCAAACGAGAACCATGGTACCCTGGAGAGACCATTTCGATTTCCATTGGGCAAGGATTTTTAACCGTGACCCCCCTTCAGATGGCGAAAGTGGCTTCCATCGTCGCAACCAATGGACGAGTGGTCCAACCCCGGTTGCTCAAGGCCTCCCGCCTTCGACGAACCGGCAATCTTAAAGAAGAGCCTGAGCCACCCATTCGCCAATTGGGCATCTCTCCCCAAACGTTTTCGCATATCAAGGAAGGATTGGCTGCAGTCGTCACCAAGGGAACAGCCAAACTGGCTCAATCAGATTTCGTGAGTATAGCGGGCAAAACTGGAACAGCTCAGGTCGTTGCGTTGAAACCTGATGGGGACAAAGATAAGAACAAGGAGCCTCAAAAGGAATTTCGAGACCATGCCTGGTTTGTGGCGTTTGCTCCCATAGAGCATCCAAGGATTGCGGTGGCAGTATTAGTTGAACACATGGGGCATGGGGGATCAGCGTCCGCTCCATTAGCCAAAACCCTCATTGAAGCCTATATGGGCTATGACACGACCCAACAACCTACTCTCTAAATCAGAAATCCCATCCCTTAGGGACGGAGAACGACCCATCTCATGTCATTGATGAACGATAATGTAAACCGCCGAGGCCTGGATACCTTCGATTGGTGTTTCCTGGGTGTCATTATGGCCATTATCTCTGTTGGCATCCTATCCATTTATAGCGTCACCAATACCCAGGCAACAACTGGAATACCCATTTATCTCAAGCAAGCCACATGGATGGTCGTCGGCTCCTTAGCCTTTTTGATCGCGGTAGGTATTGACTATCACAAACTCACTCGTCTTTCATATCTGCTCTATGGGATCGGACTGATCTTACTTATTATCGTGGTAATCGCAGGCAAAACCAGTCGAGGCTCCCAACGATGGATTCCCCTTGGCCCCTTTGCGGTCCAGCCTTCAGAATTCATTAAGATTCCCCTGCTACTCATGTTGGCTACCTACTATGGGACAGCCACCCGTAAAGGCTGGGTGCGTCGATTGATCATCCCCGGACTCATCGTGCTCCCAGGATTCTTACTCATACTTAAACAACCGGACCTAGGAAGCAGCCTTGGTTTTCTGGCCATTTTTCTTGTCGTCGTTCTCACGGTGGGGATGAAGTCCAAAGCCTTTGGGTTTATGATATTAGCGGCCCTCATGCTTTTCCCATTCGCCTGGGGCGGGGTCTGGGGCTCCCTTCACGAGTACCAACAGGACAGGATTCTCAGCTTTGTTGACCCCAACTCTGATCCCGGAGGAAAAGGTTATCACGGACTTCAATCCCGCATCGCGATTGGTTCCGGCCAATTATTAGGAAAGGGCTTATATGGGGGAACGCAGACCCAATTTAAATTTCTTCCCGAAGGCCACACCGATTTTGTATTTGCGGTTTTTGCCGAAGAATGGGGCTTTATTGGATCAATGGTCTTACTATCCTTATATATTCTCTTGTTTTTGATGGGTTTAGAAATCGCGTTTAAGGCCAAAGACATCGTCGGAGCACTCCTGGCCGTCGGAGTGGTAGCCATGGTGGCCTTTGGAGTGGTCGTGAATATCGCGATGACATCAGGACTGGCCCCTGTAGTGGGCATTCCACTCCCCCTCATGAGCTATGGAGGGAGCGCCATGGTGGTGAATCTCACAGCTTTGGGACTCTTGCTTAACGTAAAACGGAGACGCCTGTCACTCCTTTAGGTATCATGTATCCTGCGGTTTATTTTTGATAGCGTTGGACTGGTTATCGCACAAAGAGGGAATCAACGGAGAATTCAATTCAGAAAAGTCCCAAAGCCGCGGATTTCCCCCACACTTGCAGAAACAAGGAAGTGGACACACAGAACCATCCTCAAATGGTTCCATACAGTATTCATTTACAATTATTGACAGAAGGGGCACAAAGCTATCTCAGATTTTGACAGGCAGATCCAACAAACTGGCTCAGCCCCACCAGCAACATCATCTTCACAAAGAATGTGTCGAAGAGAAGCTTCTGGTCCCTTCTGAGAATGTAGGGAGATAACTATGGGAGTAGAAATTGCGATTAGTGTCACTCGTGAAGAAACACGGGTTGCCGTGCTCGACAATCGTGTCGTGACAGAATTGTATGTCGACCGTCCAAGAAAAAAAGATTTTGTGGGAGACATTTACAAAGGCAAGGTCATTAAAGTTCTGCCTGGTATGCAAGCGGCCTTTGTCGATATTGGACTGGATCGGGCCGCGTTTATCCACGTATCCGATCTTTCGGTCGGAACCGAACCAGGGGACACACTCGTGGATAGTGAAGAGGATGAACGGAGTCAAGACCTGCCGCGTCCTCGACGCCAAACCGCACGCCCCATTGAAAACCTGCTGGCAGAAGGCCAGGAACTTCTTGTACAAATTTCCAAAGGCCCAATCGGCACCAAGGGACCTCGGATTACCACCTACGTCTCTCTTCCCGGAAGGTTTTTGGTGCTCATGCCCAATGTCGACCACATTGGTGTATCGCGAAGAATTACAAAAGAAGACGAGCGGCATCGCCTGAAGGACCTCATGAGGCGCATCCGGAAACCCGAATATGGATACATTGTCAGGACCGTGTGCGAAGATGTACCGGAAGACGATCTCCAAACCGACGTGAGATTCCTCACAGCGCTATGGGAAGACACGCTCAAAGCGGCCGGTAGACAACCAGCCCCGTCCCTCTTGCATACGGATCTCTCCCTCCCGCTCCGGGTGGTGCGAGACTTATTCACCAAAAAAGTCGATCGCCTATTAGTTGACGCAAAACCGGATTTCGAGGAAGTCAAAGATTTTGTCCGGCGTTATCTTCCGGAACAAGCCGCTCGCGTACATTTCTATGACAAGAAGCAGGAAGGGTTATTCGATCACTTAGGGATCGAATTGGAGATTACCCGAGCCCTGAGCCGGAAAGTCTGGCTCAAGTCCGGAGGGCACATTGTGATTGACCACACAGAGGCCATGACGGTGGTGGACGTCAATACGGGACGGTTTGTGGGGAAACGCGACCAGGAAGAAACGATTTTAAAAAACAATCTGGAGGCCGCGAAAGAAATTGGCTACCAGATCAAATTGCGCGGCATTGGCGGCATTATCATTATTGATTTCATTGACATGGAACGGGAACGGAACCGTGAAAAAGTCTATCAGGCTACACTGGACGCACTGGCGGGCGATAAGGCTCAAACGCGTATCTCGCGTATTTCCGATCTTGGGCTCATTGAAATTTCCCGTGAACGCGTCCGTGAAGATCTCTTACGGACGTTATCGGAAATTTGTGGTGACTGCGAGGGAAGAGGGTACACCAAATCTACCATGACCGTCGCGTATGAAATTTTTCGAGATATCCGGCGCATTGGAATTACTCGGGGACAACCCCAACACATTGTGGTCGGTGCCAACCCTAAAGTCATTGAGCTCATTTTCGAAACCGAGCACAGTAGCATTGAGCAACTCGAACAGGAATTCCAACAACAAATATTATTTGAGGCAGATCCATTACTGCACCTTGAGCAATATGACATCGTGGTGGTAGGGAAATTGACGTCACGCACCGAAACTCGGACCGCGTCCTAGGAGCCACGCGAGAACGATTGAATCATGAACGATGTCCTCCACAATCCTGCGCCGTCAACCGTACCACTCGTTTCCAGGAACAGAAATGAAAGGAGACCCAAATTCCTCTATCAATTCTGAAAAATCCGGAAATCTCCATCGTCCAGAGTCGAACGTGGCACAAATTCTGGGTGGAGACTCATGCAAACGGACCACTTGACGGTGATCTCCAGGCGCATATTCGCCATCCTCACAAAGGACCTGAATGACCTCACCCTTACAAGGATGGTTAGAACTTTTGGCAGTCAAAGGACTTGGTCCTGTTACTTACACCAGACTCATCAACCGGTTCGGCTCGCCTGAAGCCATTCGCTCCTCCAACGCCCACGCCCTCGTATCAATAGGGGAAATCTCTCCCTCATTGGCCAGAGCCCTTCATCAACCCATATCTTCTGATGCACAAGATCACATTGCCAAAGAATTGCAGGCCGTCCAGGATGGGCGATTCTCCATCATGACACTCGTGGACACACACTATCCGCCCCGATTAAAAACCATTACGGATCCTCCTCCGTTACTCTGGTGCACAGGCCAACTCCAGGACCGCGATCAACAGGCCCTTGCTGTAGTCGGTTCAAGAAAAGGCTCGCACATCGGACGGACATTCACGCGACAACTGAGTGGCGATTTAGCTGCACTGGGCTTTACGATTGTGAGCGGCCTGGCCAGAGGCATTGATGCGGCAGCTCACGAAGGCGCTCTCGCCACATCCGGGAGAACCCTGGCGGTGCTTGGATGCGGCATTGATCGAACCTATCCGCCTGAGCACGATCCGCTACGACAACGCATTGAACAGCATGGTGCCGTTCTTTCTGAATTTCCCATGGGAACCCCTCCACATTCTTACCATTTTCCTCAACGGAATCGGATCATTAGTGGACTCTCACTTGGTGTGATCGTCGCAGAAGCCACCTCGCGCAGCGGGTCCCTTATTACAGCTCGGATGGCCTTAGAACAAAACCGTGAGGTCTTTGCGGTACCAGGAAATGTGACGAATACCTTGACTCGTGGCCCTCACCGCCTCATTAAAGATGGGGCAAAATTAGTCGAAAATTCGTTAGATGTTGTGGAAGAAATTCTTCCTATGTTAGAACCCTCTTTCCGGGAACAACTCGAGAAACAACAAGACGGACTTCCGCTTCAACCTTCGGCGCCTTCACTAGGGGCAGAAGAACAACATCTATTTGATCGTCTTTCACTTGAACCTGTTTCGCTGGACGAGTTAATCATTCAATGTACCTATTCCCCATCTGAAGTCATGAGCATTCTCTTGTCTTTGGAGATCAAAGGGCTTATAAAGCAGATACCGGGGTTGCAGTATCTCCGACTGAACATTAAATAGCACACAACACATTCTTCCCCTATGGGAAATGGTGCTCGTGAACGAATCATGACCCTCATCACTGTCTATGGCTAAATCACTCGTCATTGTCGAATTGCCTACCAAAGCCAAAACCCTGTCCAAGTATTTTGGACGCAATGAACAAGCATTGACATCTGTGGGTCAACTTAAAGATCTCCCGAGGAGCAACTGGGCATTGACCTCGAACACAACTTCGACGGTTCTGTCACAAAAAATAGATTTGTCAGATACGCCACTGGTTTTTCAAATTGGACCGAGTTGAAAAACCCCGGTAAAGTGAGTAATTTTCATCTTTCAGATACGGAGCAATAAACCCCTTTTTGCCTTTAAAAACATTTTTTTGCGACAGAACCGTCGGCAGGCTAGTCTAGGAGGCTGGCTGGAACGACTGACGGATAGCCGGCTACGACCGCTGGAAAAAATGAATTGAACACCCAGCCTAACTTGCCTGTACCCTACGCCATCATTATGATGAGCACGCGAAAAAACCGGTCACATCGCGACAGGTGGATTGTGACGGCGCCATTTTTACCCTGAATCTGTCGTGAATCTTACACGCGTGAGTATCGGTTTCGCTTACACCAAAGATGCCAAAGGAGTCTTCCCCGGTAAGAGTTGCTAATGAGTAAATCGCTGATAATTGCCGAGAAGCCCTCTGTTGCAGCCGACATCGCGCGTTCGCTTGGCGGACTGAAACGTGAGAAGGATTATTTTGAAGATGACGACTATGTTGTCACTTCAGCCGTTGGGCACCTACTTGAAATCAAGGCGCCTGACGGCGTAGAGGTCAAACGTGGCAAGTGGTCTTTCGCCAACCTGCCGGTCATTCCCGATCACTTCGACCTAAACCCAATCGCACGGACCGAGGACCGGCTCAAGTTGCTCGCCAGGCTGATCGGCCGCAAAGATATCGACCGAATTATCAACGCCTGCGACGCCGGGCGCGAAGGCGAACTGATCTTCCGACTGATTGTCCAGCACACGAAGGCCAAGCAACCGACAAGCCGGCTTTGGCTGCAGTCCATGACACCCAAGGCCATTCGCGAAGCCTTTGAGGAACTGCGCGATGATGAACAAATGAAGCCGCTCGCCGATGCCGCCCGCTGCCGATCAGAAGCAGACTGGCTGGTTGGCATTAACGGCACCCGAGCTATGACGGCATTCAACTCCCAAGACGGGGGTTTTTACCTCACCACCGTTGGCCGGGTTCAAACACCCACCCTGACCATCGTCGTGGAGCGCGAGGAACAGATCAAGCAATTCGTCTCGCGGCCCTACTTTGAAGTGCATGCCCAGTTTGATGTCGAGGCCGGACAGTATCCAGGTCGCTGGTTTGATACGGGCTTCAAAAAGAATGACGAAGATGCGGAACGGCGCGCCGAGCGACTTTGGGAACGCAAACAGGCTGAAGCAATCAGGCTGGCCTGCCAGAGTCAGCAGGCTGTGGTCACTGAAGAAACCAAGCCGACGACACAAAGCGCACCGATGCTGTTTGACCTGACCAGTCTGCAACGTGAAGGTAACGCCCGGTTTGGCTTTTCGGCCAAGACAACATTGTCACTGGCGCAAGCGCTCTATGAACGCCACAAGGTGTTGACGTATCCAAGAACCGATTCGCGCGCTCTGCCGGAAGACTATCTCTCTACCGTGAAAGATACGCTGGCCATTCTGCGTGATGAGTCAAGTGAGCATTTGTCAGCCATAACCAGCGGCAGCGGCGGCAATCCGATAGGGCCGCATGCGGCAAAAATTCTGAGCAATGACTGGGTCCAGCCGAACAAGCGCATTTTCAATGACGCGAAAATTTCTGATCACTTCGCCATTATTCCCACATTGCAGGCACCCAAGAATCTCAGCGAAGCCGAAGCCAAGATATACGACCTGGTCGTGCGTCGATTCATGGCGGCCTTTTTCCCGCCTGCGGAGTTTCGAAACACCACCCGTATTTCCCAGATTGACAAGCACCACTTCAAGACCGAAGGCAAGGTGATGGTCAAGCCGGGCTGGTTGGCCATTTACGGCCGTGAAGCCATTGCTGGTGAGGGCACGCTCGTAGCGGTTGATGAGAATGAAAAAGCCACGGTCAGCGATATTGAAGTTCGCGACATGGCGACCAGACCACCCGCCAGATATACCGAAGCCACGCTGCTTTCTGCGATGGAAGGCGCCGGTAAGCTGATTGATGATGATGACTTGCGCGAAGCCATGTCTGGGAAAGGTCTGGGCACACCGGCAACCCGCGCAGCGATCATCGAAGGCTTGATTGGCGAGAACTATCTATTGCGAAATGACAAGTCACTCATGCCCACCACCAAGGCCTTTCAACTGTTGACCTTGTTGCGCGGGCTGGGGGTGACCGAACTCACGATGCCGGAACTGACCGGCGAATGGGAAAGCAAGCTTTCGCAGATAGAACGAGGTCAGTTGGACCGCCAAACGTTCATGCAAGAAATCAGTAAGATAGTTGAACAAATTGTTGGGAGAGCCAAAAACTACGGGGCAACAACCGTTCCAGGCGATTACTCAACATTAAAATCACCCTGCCCCAAATGCGGCGCCCTAGTCAAAGAAAACTACAAACGGTTTTCCTGCACACAGTGCGATTTTTCAATTTCGAAAATTCCTGGCAGCCGTCAATTGGAAGTACCAGAAGCAGAAACCCTGATTACCGAACGCACGATTGGTCCGTTGCAGGGATTTCGCAGTCGGCTTGGCCGACCGTTTGCGGCAATACTCAAACTGACCGATGAACATAAGCTTGAATTTGACTTCGGTCAAAATGATGACGATGAAAACAGTGAACCGGTTGATTTTCAAGGCCAGGAATCACTGGGCAGTTGCCCGAAGTGTCAGTCATCGGTTTATGAGCATGGAATGAATTATACCTGTGAAAAGGCGGTCGGCCAGAACAAAACTTGCGACTTTCGAACGGGCAAAGTCATACTGCAACAGGAAATCGAACCCACTCAGATCAGAAAATTGCTGAGCGAAGGCAGAACCGAATTGCTGGCCGGCTTTGTTTCATCACGAACCCGCCGCAAGTTCAAGGCTTACCTGAAACGCGGGGATGACGGGAAAGTTGGCTTCGAATTTGAGGCCCGTAAGCCCAAGGCTGGCGACGACCAGGCCGCGAGCGGCAAAAAGTTGCCCGCAAAGGATGCCGCGACAAAGAAACCGGTTGAAAAAAAATCGGCTGCTAAGAAACCAGCTCGTATGGTAAAAAAACTCAAACCCCGCTGATGAAATACCGGGGAACGCTGCAGGTTTGGAAATTTCCTCGTCTGTTCCCAATACCCTGAATGTAAAACTACCAACCTCTTAAAGCTAGAAGTCAAATGCGCTGCCAAGGATTGCGGGGGAGACCTGATTCCAAAACGCACAAAAAAAGGCAAGGCATTTTATTCCTGCAGCAATTATCCTACCTGCACTTTTGCAATCTGGGATCGCCCCATCAATCGTCCCTGCCCACAATCCCAGGCTCCATTTTGATCGAAAAAATCAGGAAACAAACGGGAAGCAAAAGACTCTGTCACAATGCGGAATACGGGTATGAGGAGATAGCTGCACCCAGGGAGAAGAATCCGGAACCAGCTTAAGATCCGACGGCGGGTTTAATGCCTTTCTGATGCTCAAAGACTTTGATGGGCTCGCCCTTGCCGTGAATAAACTCCTCGGTCACCAACACCTCTTTCACCTCGGCCTGCGACGGCAGCTCATACATCAAGTCCAACATCACCGACTCTAAGACCGCCCGAAGTCCACGCGCTCCTGTTTTTTGAAGATGGGCCTTTTTGGCAATTGCCAATAACGCCCCATCGGCAAACTTCAATTTCACTTTATCCAAGGACAATAACTTCTGATACTGCTTGATCAACGCGTTTTTGGGTTCCGTTAAAATGCGGACCAATGCCGGTTCATCCAATTGATCAAGAGCCGCAACAATCGGCAAACGACCGATTATTTCAGGAATCAGCCCATATTGAAGCAGATCTTCCGGTTCCACTTTGGAGAATAAGTCACCAATTTGATGTTGGCCACGAATCTGCACATCGGCGCCAAAGCCCATCCGCTTTTGGTTCAACCTCCGCTCAATGATGGTATCCAATCCTACGAATGCCCCGCCACAAATAAATAAAATATTGGTGGTATTGACTTGAATAAACTCCTGATGAGGATGTTTTCTTCCCCCTTGAGGGGGCACATTGGCCACGGTCCCTTCAATGAGTTTTAACAACGCCTGCTGGACACCCTCACCCGAGACATCACGCGTAATTGAAGGGCTATCGGCCTTGCGGGTAATTTTGTCAATTTCATCAATGTACACAATTCCCCGTTCTGCACGCTCAACTTCATAGTCTGCAGCCTGCAGAAGTTTCAAGATAATATTTTCAACATCTTCGCCGACATACCCGGCTTCCGTCAGCGTCGTCGCATCCGCAATCGTAAAGGGGACATCAAGATAATGGGCTAGTGTCTGGGCAAATAGAGTTTTTCCTGTCCCGGTCGGTCCGACAATCAGAATATTGCCTTTTTGAAGTTCGACATCCCCGATTTCATTTGCTGATATACGCTTATAATGGTTATAGACCGCAACCGAGAGAACCTTTTTTGCCTTGTCCTGACCGATAATGTATTGATCAAGATGTTGGTGGATATCCACCGGCTTGCACAGTTTTGCGGAAATCTCCTGGCGAGACTCCTGCCAATCCTCGGAAATAATCTCATTACACAAACCAACGCATTCATCACAAATATAGACCGTCGGACCCGCAATGAGTTTTCGAACCTGATCACGGTTCTTACCGCAGAAGGAGCAACGAAGATTGGCTTCGGACTTCGCTTGTCTCGCCATAAGAAGTGCCTCCTTTGCCCTTAATCCTTACTTTTTGAACCTGACTTGGTGTCGTCCTTGTGCCCCTTTTCCTGACTTCGGACGATGACCTCATCAATCAATCCGTACGCTTTGGCTTCTTCTCCCGACAAAAAATAATCTCGTTCGGTATCTTGAGCGATTCTATCCAGCGGCTGCCCTGTGTGAAAGGCCATAATTTCATTCAATTTTTCGCGGATCTTTAAAATCTCGCGGGCATGAATATCAATCTCCGTCGCCTGGCCCTGAAATCCTCCCATCGGTTGATGAATCATCACTCGTGCATTGGGAAGAGCGAAACGCTTGCCTTTAGTTCCTGCTGTTAAAAGCAAAGCACCCATGCTTGCCGCTTGGCCTAAACAGATGGTGTTGATCGGCGACCTCACATATTGCATCGTATCATAGATCCCCATTCCCGCCGTCACACTTCCGCCAGGTGAATTGACATACAGGTGAATGTCCTTTTCCGGGTCTTCGGACTCCAAGAACAACAGCTGAGCAATGACGACATTCGCAAACACATCGTCAATCGGGGCTCCGATAAAGATGATCCGGTCTTTCAAAAGACGTGAGTAAATATCATATGACCGTTCACCTCGATTCGTTTGTTCAATAACCATCGGAATGAGCATTCCCTGAGACCTCCTCGTGTTGTAAATAGGTATCGAATACAGATATCAGAACAGGTGTATTCAGAAGGGTGAAACGACGTGTTACCCCTGAATGACCGCATTTTGATAGACGAACTGCAAGGCTTTTTCCGCCTTCATCCGCTCCCGAAACTCCTCCTGAGCCCCCTGTCCTCCAGCTTCGACCATGCGTTGAATTTCACCAACCGGGAGCTTTAAGGAGGTTGCCAGTTTTTGAATTTCGGCGCTCACCTCATCCTCACTGATGTGAAGGCCTTCTTTCTGGACGATCGCATCCAGAATCAAACTCAGCTTCACACGCCGCTTGGCTTCCGGATGCAACTCTTGTTGGAGACGCTTGGCCTCTTCTTGTAATCGTAAGGGCTCTTCCACATCATCTTCACGATGAGCATGGCGATGGTTTTTCAGCATTTTTTGCCGAATAAGCGTCTGGAGCTCCCGTTCAATCAGGACCTCGGGAATTTCAAAGTGATGCATCTGCAACAAGCGTTCAATCACCTGATCTTTATACCCTTCTTCAAGATCCTGTTTCAGAAAATTATCCAATTGGGTGTTGATGGTGGTTTTGAGCTGTTCCAGTGAATCGTATTCGCCGCAATCCTTGGCAAATTCATCATCCAGTTCCGGGAGTTTCTGCTCTTTCACGGCATCAACAGTCACCTTGAGGACCATCGTCTTTCCGGCAAGGTGCGAATCAGGATGATTGTCGGGAAAGGGTTGCGGGATCTCAATCATGTCCCCGGCCTGTTTTCCGATAAGAAACTCATCCAACTCCACGCCAAGAATCGGGGACTTCGACCCAATGTGAAGGAGATGCCCTTTTTTCTGAGTGCCTTCCAATGGCTGGTCCTCTACAAACCCCTCAATAGACAACACCGCATGCAATCCGTCACGAAGAGCCGTTCCTTCTGTAACGACGTCAAGCTCGGCATGTTGCTCCCGTAGGCTCTGGAGGGCTTTTTCAACCTGTTCATCTGTGACCGTGCGGGCATCCCGTTTCAAGGAAATAGGATTCGGTGGTCGATAGTCGCCTAATTGAATAGTGGGTTTTATTTCCACCGTAGCCGTAAAGGTAAAGGGACTATTGGACTTCACTTTCATGCGTTCCAATGGAGGAATATCAACGAGGATAGGGACCACCCCGGCTTCCTTCACCGCTCGTTGGTAATAATCGGGCACCAACCGTTGCACCACATCCTGCTCCACGAGATCGGCATACCGTTTTTCTAATAAGGCTATTGGCGCTTTCCCTGGTCGGAATCCAGGGATTTTGGCTTCACGCCTCAACTGGGCATACACTTTTTGAAATTCGCTTTTGACGGCTTCTTCGGGAACTTCAATTTTTAACGACCGTTTGACCGGCCCGAGCTCTGTCATTTCTAACTTCATAAGACCATTCATCCTTGTAAAAGCGCACGATAAAGATTATAGATGTTAAGAACTGGTGCGAGAGGGGGGACTTGAACCCCCACGGTTACCCACGAGATCCTAAGTCTC
>CABVRQ010000070.1 GCA_902500695.1 uncultured Nitrospira sp.
TGCGGAATGGTTTCATGTCCGCAGGAGGGTCCATGCCGGTGCTGAGAGTCATGGGTATCGCACGAATGGTCAGGAGTGCAGCTAGCCGGATTAACTCCACCGACTGCTAAGGTATGCTCATCGACGTGATCGTTGTGGACAAAATGAAGATGCCCATCATGAAGGTAATCCTGATGGTTCTCGTGTCGGATAACGGTATGGCCACAATCGGGACCGTGTGTGTGGGGATGTTTGTCATGAATACGATGGTCGCTCATGATGCCTCCTTGTATTAATTGTGAACCCGTCCTTCCAGAGAAATTTCACATCCCACCTTAGAAAAATCTGGAATGATTGTCAAAGGATTGTCGCCAATTGCCACAGGTGTTTTTCCGGTGCCGGAGCAACAATCACTATGAGCTGTTTTTTTTTCATTGGTAGAATCCTCTCTAAATGGGAAAAAGGCGCAAGATGTTTAAAGGTCATGGTGAGGCAGGATGCGTTGAAAGAGTTATGACGCTTCATTCGTCGTGGCTGACCTTACAATGTTTATTCAATCCGTTCGTCAGATTCCTGTTGATGATTGATTATGATCGAGTTAGGAGGAAGCTGGCCGGGAATGTTCGGTTGCCTTTTTTCTTGCGGTCTCCCGATGATGCCTGGAGGCGCACGGAATTTGGAATCTTAGGCAAACCTAACAGGCAAGAAGTGCTTTCAAATCATTGATTATTGACGGATAAGGAGAGACTTTATGCCCATTTACGAATATCAAGCTTCCTATTGTCTTCAATCGCTCTTTTGTTCCAAGAGGTTCTCCTTTTGGCAGAACATGTCTGACTCTCCTGTCTCCGAATGTCAGGAATGCGGAGCCCCACTGGAGCGGGTGATGTCCACATTTTCTGCGGCAGCGGATATTGTGGCGTACGGTCATGCCGTTGCCAATCCTCCAGCGGGATCGCAGGCTCCTCCCGCTACCCAAAAAAATATCTTTGGAGGGGGATTGGGAATTCAGGGCTGTGGCCACGATTGTCGAACGCACCATCCATCGTAAGAAAAAATGATGCTCTGAAATTCAAAAGACAGCATGAATTCAACCCAATGCCCTGCTGTATGAGGCACTATCAAGTCGATAGCGCCCACACAACTCTTCTGCCTTGTCTGAATTGGGGTTGGAAACGGAACTTTCCGAAAACGGAAATTTTTTTGTGGTTTGGATGACCCGCGAGGGAGAAGGGATTTTTATTACGGTCTTAAGCCCCTATGCGTGGAGGCAGGTGTTTGCCGTGAACAGGTGTACGTTTCCACGCAAAAATCATAGCTGATTTAAGGACATTCTTAGGAACGAATCTTCCTTTTTTCTCCGGCCTGACGGATCAGACCAATTCATGAACACTCATTCTTTCCTGGGGCAGGGAAGTCACCGATTGACGGATGGGTGTGGGGCACAGGAAGAGGCTGGTGTGACGCAGGCTTGTCCCCGGTCGAACAGGTATGTGTATGAAGTCTGCAGCCTTGGTGATGTAACCGTCGATTCAGCCACCCCGCACCAACCAACACAACTGCGCCGCTGATCATGAACAGGGATTCGCCAGCCTGATCGTCTTCCCACCCAACGCGACCATATAGCATTAAGAGAAATCCTATTCCTGACAGGGTGAGCGGGGCCGGTTTTCGATGGCGAGGGATGGTGAGTATTTGGCTTCCCAGGGCCAGGCAACCCACGATTCCCATAAGGATCCAGTCGAGGGTGTGCGCGGTCTCCGGAAGGAAGCGGGATGAGATTTCAGGCTGTGATCCGACGACAAGGGGAAGAACTAACGCTGCGAAGGGCGTCAATGAGCATTCGATGGCGCAAAGGAATGAGGCGGTCATTCCCGCACGTGCAAGCTTGTCTTCAAATGTTGTGTTCATCAATTCTTCCTGTGTTAGGAGGGCGGAGGGTTTATTTCATGATAACGGCAGAACGGATTTCCCATTGGGGGATGGTTTACCTGAGCACATGATGAAGGAATGCTTCAGCACTGCGCTCACCATCTCTACATGGTATCGGGTCCTCTGTACCGGACTTGATCCGGCTCTGGCTTGTATCGCTAATTCATGTCGTTGGAAAGTGAGGTGGATTGGCAGATGGTCGGCCGTAAATGACCATCCATTTTTATTTTCATGCAGATGAAAATTTTTTTCATTAGGCTTCCGTTTTTTATGAATCGATGGACGGGGAACCGTTAATTGAATGCGATGAAAGTGAGCGGGTTCCAAAAAACGTATAAAGAAGCCTTACGGACAGCGGGTTACCGGTTCACCCGCCCGAGGCAGGCGGTTCTGCAGGTGCTACAAAGAGCCGAGCATCCTTTGAGTGCCTTGGAGGTGTTTAGGCGATTGCAGGGAGATCATGTATCTATCGATCGGGTCACGGTATACCGGATTTTAGCGGTACTGTCCCGGCTGGGATTGGTGGCGCAATTGGCGTTTGCCCAGGAGGGGCAATTCCGCTATGAATGGCGGGATGGTCGTGCTCTCTCCTACCATGTGCGTTGTCAGAAATGCGGAAGAATTGAATCGCTTTGTCTTCCTTCGTTGAAACGACTTAAATTCCTTATTAAAAGTAAGACCAGTTTCCTCGTGAATGACCAGTCTTTAGAATTCAACGGCTTGTGCCCCGACTGTCAATGAAGCCATGACATCCTTTGGTCTTCATCTTTCAAGGATCGGGTCTCTGGCCTCTTTGGTTTGCGCCATCCATTGTGCCCTCACGCCGATAGTGCTGTTAAGTTTGCCCTTCATTCTTGCGCATTCGTCCGGGGAATGGAATGGGATTCTGGAAATGATGTTTGGTGAACGTACAGAATGGCTGTTCCTTGGAGCGATCGGGCTTCTGGCAGGATTCGGATTGTTGACCACCTATTCCGTTCATCGTGACAAGCGGCCTGCTTGCGTATCCGGAATCGGTGTGGGGTTGTTGTTGATCTCGCGTGTGTGGATGGATCACCAAAGTCCCGGAGAGATCGCCCTGGATATTACGGGGGCAAGTGTTATCGCATGGGCTGGATTTTGGAACCGGCGGCTCTGCCGTTGCGTAGGCTGCCCTCAACATGAGCAATAAACACAGGGCACTGTTTCTGTGCGGGAATTGTGTCCTTTTTCGGTAAGGTTGCTGGCAGCCAGAGAATGAGGGGATTAAGATCCATGCGGAGCATTATGCTAACCCCAGCGATGAATTAGCCCTCCGCCAAGACCCTGCCACATACACCTGATTACACCATAGGCTCGAAAACGAACTGCGTCGGGGACTTCCTGAGCATATTCCCCTAAGCCGTGGCTGTTTTTACTAACTGCCAAGCAGTACCACGCATCAGGTGGAAAGGGTCGGATCCGCCTCTAGATACAGTCGCCGATGAATTGAAATACTTCAAGTGCCTTGGTTAAAGTGCCTTGATTGCTCTATTATTGAATTTCATGAAAACACAACACCAAATTATTGGATTTCTTCTTGCCATCATCCTGGCTATCCTGCCCCTTTCTTCGGCATTGGGCGTCCAGCATGTCCTGGCCGGGGCAGACCTCGCCGGCCATGCCCACTCGGATTACGATCTCTGTGATTGGGTACATATTCAGACGACAGGTTCCCTGTCGTTCGATGTGAATTCTTCATGGCTTTGTTTGTCCCGATCCGGCGATGTGGTGGTCCAAGCACCCTCATGTTTCAATAACCAGCCCGTTATTTCCTCCTGTTCACCTCGAGCTCCTCCCCAATCGTAATTTCCAGAATTTCTTAACCCGTATTTCGAAAAGCTGCCAATAGCTTTGATGTCTTTCCGGCATTGTGGATAGACGCGGAGCTTCGTTCTGTCGATATCGGGATCTCGGGCGTCTCTGCTCTAACGTCTTCATCCCGCGTCGCGAGATTTAGGCTATTAGGCAGATAGTTGACGATCCAGATAGGAGGATGACAGGTGCCGGAGCCGGCGTAATTGGAGGCTGGTGTGAATAAAGACGATGCCGACCATTCCACAGGCAAGGGGCGGCTTCACGATAGAAAAGATGAGCAGCAATGTTAGAAAGACAGTCATCATCGTGTGTGTTCTCAGGGTTGATCTGTAGAGGTGGCGACTGAGGCCATATGGGTATTTTCGGCGTAATGGGGGCGTAGCTTGAGAGTGGACAAAGGGAATGATCCGGAAACCATGGCCACAATACCGGGATTAAACGACCACTGATTGGTTAAAACGACCACTCGTCAGGATAGCTTCGTGGAAAAAATCTATCGGGTCTATGATGGGGCGCCAATTTTGGGAAGGAAAGGAAATGGATGTCATGGAACAGGGCTATGTTGACTGAGGTGTCCGATTTCTCCGTCTCGTTTATCGCGCATGTCAGCGGGTACGCCATCGGCATGATCTTGTATGCCATGTTGTTATGGCTGGTTTTCCGGGCGTTGCAGGAGTCGGCCCAAAAGAGTCAGAGCGAACTCTCTGCTCAATCACCCAGATGGCTTGCATGTTGGACGGCTATATTAGGCTTGCTGTGGAATGTTGGAGCCCTGCTGGCCTTTCTGCTTCCGAATTTACACCTGACCGCACCGCTTCCGGTGTTGTACGCGTTGGCAGTCTCCGCATTGGGGTTTCTTCCCGCTGTCGTTGTTCTGGCTATGGTTGAAACGCAGCCCATGGGCCTGCCTTTCTGGATTCGCCGAACGATTTCCGCAGCCGGGTTTTTGTTGAGCGGGTGGGCATCTCTGATGCACCTTCATGCCGCTCTGATCGGGGAATCGGGGAGCATGTCCGGAACAGCGCTCCAGGTCATGGTCTGGGGCTTTCTCGTGCTTCTGATCTGGCTCCTTGCTGTCAGGGTACGGGCGGATGGGTTGGATTATATGGGAGGAATCGTCGTTCTCTCGGGATTGGCCATTGCGGTTCTTCCTTTCAGTCAGCATGAAACCGGGGAATATTCCTGGGGCATGGAGCTTGTCGGTCATCATGCCAACCTCCTGTTGGCCCTGGCCATTCTCTATCAGGATTACCGATTTGCTCTCGGAGACATTTTCTTGAAGCGGGCGTTATCTTTTTTGGTGTTGGCTCTGGTGACTCTTGGTGCATTGATCACTGTTGGGATTCCGGTGTTACGGCTCGACGCAGACAATGAAATGGCCAACCTATCCCGGCTTGGTGTTTTTTTTGCTCTTTGGATCATCACTGCGCTGGCCTATCCCCAATTACGCAAAGCGGTGATTTGGCTGGTGGATGTCGTGGTGTTGCGGCGACCGGACTACGAGCAGCTCAGGCAGGAGGTGGCAATCGCTGTTAATCAGGAGGAAGAGCCCGACCGGATTTTGTCCCGTGCCGGCGCGTTACTCCAGCCTGCTCTGTTGGCCATGAAGGTCATCTGGAGGCCTTGGAGCCTGGAGGGCGAGGCCGGGCCTGAATGGCCGGGTCAGGTCGGCTTGTTCGACGGGGATCGTGTGGAAGAATCTCCGGCGAGTCGAACGATCGCCGTTGGAAGCCTGGTGAGAAAGGGGAGCAGAGGGCCTTCCTTGTCCCGGTCTTGCGGAGAAGAATTCCTTGTGTTTATTCCGACGATGGAATTGCCTCAATACGTTCTGGTGATCCAGGGGTTTCTTCATCGAAGGCGATTGCTTTCGGACGACCTGTTCCTGTTGGAAGCCGTGGCGCATATCATTGCCAGAAGGATCGATGCGGTGCGTTCGGCCCATGAGCGCTGTGCCGTTGCCATTCGGGAACAGGAAATGAGAAAGCTCACCATTGAGGCGGAACTCCGGGCTCTTCGCACACAACTGAATCCTCACTTTTTATTTAATGCCTTGACCACCATTGGCTATCTCATTCAAACGGCACCGACGCGGGCGCTGGACACGCTCATGCGGCTGACGGAGTTGCTGAGAGGCGTGCTGAAGCGTCTTGAAGGGGATTTTTCCACCTTGGGCCAGGAAGTAGATTTAGTCCAGGCCTATCTCATGATTGAACAGGCGCGTTTCGAACGGCGGTTGGCCTATCAAGTCAATGTGCCGTCAAATTTACGAGATCTACCGGTGCCGGCGCTGGTGTTGCAACCACTGGTGGAAAATGCGGTGAAACACGGCATTCAAAAGTGTGCCAAGGGAGGGGTCATTAAAATCGAGGCTGCAGTGGAGCAGCGGGAAAACGAAAATGGTCATGGAGCATGGATAACTCGTGAACTTGTGATTCAGGTGCAGGATACGGGACATGGGCCGTCAGACAAGGGGCAGGAGGCCTCCTGGGGAGCTGGAATCGGGTTGGCCAATATCAAGAAACGTTTGCAATTACATTATGGCGATCATGCCACGTTATCCATGCATCGGAACCCGAAGCTTGGCACGATTGTCCATATCCGTATTCCTCTTGTTGGTTCAAGCGATCTCCTGGCAGAAGAATCCGAATGCCTTCATTCCGGCCAGGGAGTGAAAGAATGAGCGGGAAAATCCGGGTCATTGTTGTTGATGATGAGCGGCCGGCACGGTCATTTCTGACGACGACCTTGAAGAGCCTAGATGATGTCGACATTGTGGGAGAGGCCGAGAACGGTGAGGAGGCGATCAGCTTAATTCAACGGGAACAACCCGATCTGGCATTGCTTGATCTCCAAATGCCTGGGTTGGATGGACTTTCCATGGTCAGAGCCATCAAAAAAGGGCATATTCCGTTGATTGCGTTTGTCACGGCGCACAATGAATATGCCATTGAGGCGTTCGATATCGAGGCCATCGATTACTTGTTGAAACCGGTCGATCGCACACGACTGCGGAAAACCATCAAACGGGCAAAGGAGCGTTTGGAACGGGATGATGTCATGGCGAATGAATTGGAAGCTCGACCGCGCGGCAAGGAAGGCGCCTCTCCGGAGAATTCGGATTACATTGACCGTCTCCCGATCAAAAAGAAAGAAGAGATCATTTTCCTGCCGGTCAATCAGATTGCCTCTATCGTCTCGGATGGAGAGTTGATGCATATCACCACGCTTCGAAAGGAACGGCATACCATCAGCCACCGGCTCAAGGCGCTTGAGGCCAGGCTGGACCCCAGGCGGTTCGTGCGATTGGGTCGCGGGACTCTGGTCAATGTGGAGACGATCAACCGGGTGGCCACTATGCCGGGAGGGTCGTATGTCGTCACTTTGACCAATACCCAACAACTCAGGGTCAGTCGCAGTCAGTCACGATTTCTACGGCACCAAATCTTGAGGTTGTAAGAAGCCTGCCTTGCGGATTGGTCCCTCGCCGGTTTTCCCTTCCCCTCTGGCGTAATCCATTCATTCAGGCCAATCAACCGCTCATGAAACTATATGACTGTTCGTAAAAAAAGAGTGGGGAATACATTCATCGCGCCTTTACCATAGGCCCAATATTCGAAATCGCAGCTTATGGAATGCCGATGAGCCTGTTCACTGACAGATTTCCGGATATCGTAAGTCTCAGGCGAGTGCCCGGACGCTCGAGGGAGGATTTGTCCTCTTTGGCCCCAGAAGGGCGCATGAGGTGTCAATATTACTTAAAGGAGGGTTTTCCCATGTTTAAAAAGTTACGTAGTCAAGCAGGCGCGGCGTTGGTGGAATATAGCCTCCTCGTCGCGGGAATTGCCTTAATCGGAGCGGCCGCCGTGGCGGTATTCGGCCACAAAACCACGGATATGATGGCCGCGGTCGCGGCCGTGCTCCCAGGTGCGCATACTGATGACAATGCCCCGATGGTTAGCGGAAAGATTATTGAAACCGCAGAAGGTCAAGGACCTGGTGGCAATGCCATTGCCTTGGATATTGACGGCATTGTTGCCAACGCCGGCACCGAACGGCTAGGAAATAATCTTGGGACCACTACGAGTATTTCGACATTGGTTGTCGAAGCTCAAGCTGAGTAAGCTCCCAAGGGTTTGTGCATGCACGCGAGTGAAAAGCCTTCCCGGTCGAGTCAGGCCGGGAAGACTTTCTGCGGTTCAAGCCAAAAGATGCCCATTCATGTATTGACTCACGCTGTGGACAAAACTCACTCGGATATCAAGCCCTGCTGAACATTCCTCTCTCCCTTTCAGGTTTGTTGTCGCCGTCTGATTGTCTCGGATTCATTTTTTTGCCGTCTCCATGTAGACCATAGTGTCGTCAGGTTGGCCAGGAGCTCTCTTCCGCGTATGCCAAAGGCGTCGCTGCACCCATCGACCACCGAGGCATATTCGGCCGTGCGCTGTCCACTGAAGACGGTGCGTATGCAGGTCTGCTCCCTTGCCTCGTTCCCCGCTCAGGAGGAATTTGGACGGTCGCCCTCGACCCCTGCGTTGCAGCACTTTAACCATTTGTGTATCCAAACGATGGTTCTTGTTGGCACTTCCTAAATTGGCCAAGGGAGCATTCCCCTATCGAGCTGGGCTGCCGTTTGCGTACATTTCATCAAGCACTCACTACCAGTTTCCCGCCGTCTCAACGCTCAACGGCTCGACCGAAACCTCTTGCTGCACAAAAAAAGGAATTGTGCCGTTGGCGAACACTCACTGCTCAATCGCTCGCGCCGCGCTGAAGCGGGTCCCGATTTTTGCGGCATCAGATTTTGCAAGAGCTCGAGCTTGTGGTTCGCTCTCTCACCGTTTTTCCTGCTCTCTGCTTTCATCGGTAATTTCGGCAATCATCTGTTCATGAAAACTATATGACCGTTCGTAAAAAAAGAGTGGGGAATACATTCATCGCGCCTTTACCATAGGCCCAATATTCGAAATCGCAGCTTATGGAATGCCGATGAGCCTGTTCACTGACAGATTTCCGGATATCGTAAGTCTCAGGCGAGTGCCCGGACGCTCGAGGGAGGATTTGTCCTCTTTGGCCCCAGAAGGGCGCATGAGGTGTCAATATTACTTAAAGGAGGGTTTTCCCATGTTTAAAAAGTTACGTAGTCAAGCAGGCGCGGCGTTGGTGGAATATAGCCTCCTCGTCGCGGGAATTGCCTTAATCGGAGCGGCCGCCGTGGCGGTATTCGGCCACAAAACCACGGATATGATGGCCGCGGTCGCGGCCGTGCTCCCAGGTGCGCATACTGATGACAATGCCCCGATGGTTAGCGGAAAGATTATTGAAACCGCAGAAGGTCAAGGACCTGGTGGCAATGCCATTGCCTTGGATATTGACGGCATTGTTGCCAACGCCGGCACCGAACGGCTAGGAAATAATCTTGGGACCACTACGAGTATTTCGACATTGGTTGTCGAAGCTCAAGCTGAGTAAGCTCCCAAGGGTTTGTGCGTGCACGCGAGTGAAAAGCCTTCCCGGTCGAGCCAGGCCGTGAAGGCTTTTTGTTTGAGCCGTCCATTGGTAAAAAATAGCCGTTCATTGGATGACTCTGACAGTCCAGAAGAATCACCTCGTGGGCGAGCGAAGTAATCTCCTATAAGACCTTTACAGTCGGACCATACACGCCCTTGCAGGAGATGTGAGGGAAGAGCGGATTGAGCCTGGAGCAAGATAGAGCCGGTGTGTAAATGAACGAGGGTATAATGACCAAAATGAAAGATAATCCAGCCGGATTGCCAAAGCCTGCCAATCAGGGCTATCTGAATGTCCGGCGCATGAGCCTGCTGGTTAGCCTGATCTTCCTGCTTCTTCTTCCCGCCGCAATCGCGCAAACGGCCTCTTCGAAAGTATCCCCAAATACACTAGCCCTGAAAAAATACCCTGAATCTCCTATCCCTTTGCGCGTGATTGTGGCTCAACATCGACGTGTGTTGATTGATGATCCGGTGCAGCGGGTTGCGGTGGGCGATACGTCAATCGTTTCGGCTCAGCTGATTAACAATAAGGAAATCTTGTTTCTTGGTCAGCGGCCAGGACGCACCTCGGTCATTGTCTGGCTTCAGTCAGGAGCGATTCGTCATTATCAATGCAATGTGCAGTTGGATCTTTCCGTTCTGCATGCGGCCTTGCATAATGTTCATCCCAGTATCGGCGTGACCAGCGCTCCGGACCGTGATGCCATAGTTCTGACCGGAAAGGTGCCTGATGCGACCTATTCCCAGGCGGCGGAAGGAATCGCGCAGAAATATCTGAATGCCAGAAGGGGAGAAAGGAAGTCAGGTCAGGGGCCCTTTGTGCAAAGTTCCGGCGGGCAGCCGGCAAATCAATCTCAGCCCGGAGGGCCGAGTCAATCCTCGAGACCATCCGATTCGTCGGATGATGAGGGAGATGGCGATTCCTCATCAGGCGATTCCCCAGCCCACCTTGAAGTCGCGGGGGCCATCCCTGTCGGCGGCACCATTATCAATCTGATTCAATTGGATACGTTGCCGGCTACTCCCGAGGAGCGCATGCAAGAGGCAATTCGGAATCTTGGGGGTGAGCAGGTGACGGTGCGGCGAGTCAAACGAGGTATTGTGCGTGATGATGAGCAGGATGTCTTTGTCCTGGAGGGGTCGGTGAAAAATCAAGTGGCCCTCTTGCGTGTGCTGGAGGTGGGTTCCCGAATGCTGACCGGCCACGGCGCCACGCGACATAGTATTCGCGTGGTGGGGGATGAAGCGGGGGCGTTGGCCGGTCGACTAGGACAACAGCAAGGTGGGCAGCAAGGGCAGCAAGGGCGAATGATGATTGGTGGGGGCGGCGGTGGAATTGGCCAGCTATTTGGAGGGGCAGGTACGTCGGGGCGCATCAGTAACCGGGTGCAATCGAATCTGGGCCGGGCCAAAGTGATCGAAGCGGCCAATGGGCGCATTATTTCTTTTCTTCATGTGACGGATCTTCCGCAAATTCGGGTCAACATCAAACTCTATGAAGTCAATCGGACAAAACTGCGATCCTATGGCTCGGATTTTGTGGGGACCTTTGATAATTTCGGGGCGGCTCCCGAGTCCGGAGCTCGAAACATTTTGGGCTTTCTGACCGGTACGCTTGTAGCCGACACGTTTATTCGAAGCGGCGAGTTTGCCATTCGATCAGTCTTCACGTTTTTGGAGAGACTGGATTTGGCGCGAAGCCTGTCTTCTCCTTCGCTCACCGTGCTGTCTGGAGAAATTGCAGCCTTTCTGGTTGGAGGAGAAGTCCCGATTGAGCAGGCATTTTCCCCGTTTTTCGGCGGTGGAGAGACCACTGGTGCGGCAGGGGTTTTTCAGTTTGTCACGTTTCGTGAATTCGGGATCTCCCTCCGTGTTCGCCCGCTGGTGGGAGAAGACGGGGATCTGACGATCGATGTGGTTCCGCAAGTGGTGACACCTGATTTGACCTTGACGGCGGGCATTGAAGAGGCCACTGGAACCAATCAACCCACGACAGCATTCAAAAACCGGTCCATGCAGACGAGCGCACGCATGCAGGATGGCCAGGCCATCCTGATTGGAGGCCTCCTCTCGCGTGACAAATCAGATCAGCAGGACTTTATTCCTGGAGTTCGTGATATCCCGGGGTTGGGTTGGTTGTTTCGACGGTTTACGCAAAACGACGAAGAGGTTGAACTGGTTATTGTCATCCATCCTGTCATTATGAGGGAGCCGATTCCCGAGGTGGGCCTCTGGGCTTTTCCCGCTCTCACCGACTATCGGCCGGCTTGGGAATTCAAGTCATGGCCGGCACCTGCGGAGAAAGGCTTGTGAAGTGGAGTGTAAAAGCCTTGATGACAAAGGCTCATCCATCCTTTGGTCAGGTTGCATCACAACGTGGCGGGGTACTCATTGAATTTGCCTTTCTGTCGTTGGTGTTCTATGTGCTGGTTGCGTTGGTTGTGGACATCGGAAGAATGGTCTTTGCCGCTCAAGTGCTCCAGGATGCTGCCCGTGTGGCCGCCAGGGAATTGTCATTGGTCCCGCTTCCCGCCGCCATGACTTTTGAGCAAGCGTTGGAGGATCCAACGGTCATGGCTCAGGTATTCGATCCGGCCTTGCTGGTCATCGATCTCGACGCGTTTGGCGATGACGATGTGGCATTTCAATCGTTTCTGGATCAGTTGCCGATGGTCAATAAAATGTTGAGGCCGCTCATGATTTTCGAACAGGCTGACATTCAGGGTTCCAGCCGTCGATTGCTGAGGTTTCCCGGTGCGCTTTTAAATGATCCTTTGGCTCCGAGTGGTTTGGGAGTGGGAATTCCACGGGTGGAATCCCGCGGGGCGGAGGGCGTGGAAGCCATTCGGTGGGTTCCGGTTCTTGAAGAAATCACGAACGGCTCTTTCAGTCTGGTGCCACTTGACCCCGAGAATCCGCCTCCTCAACGGGGTCTGGTGGCGGTTCGCATCAATTATCCGTTTCAAGCGGCGATGTTGAGCGGGTTTCAGCAGGGTCCGGGAGGCCCGTTTGAACCGAACCTGGCCAATCGCATTCAAGCGGACGATGAAAGCGTCGACGATTCCATAAATGCTCCGTCGCGCGGAACTCCATTTGGGGTTGGTGACTTGCCTGAAGTAGGCGTGTACGGCGGACGTTTCGGACTGGGAGGACAATTGGCTTTTGGCGGTGAAACGCTCAGGCCCTACAGGAAGCTACTTTCCGCCCAAGCCATTTCCAGGCGGGAGGTGTTCTTATGAAAACTGCCGGGTTTCATCCTCGATCGCCGTGGGTCAGATTTGTGTCGTCCCCGTTTTTTCTGGCGGGCATGGTTGTCGTGATTCTTGGGGGGTTGTGGGTGTCCGGCCTTGTGAACCCATGCTGGTTCGGAGTGGATTGTGCGCCTTCCACGGAGGGGCTGATTGCCGTTCCAGTCAGCGCGCAAGCCGTTCCGGCATTCACCCAATTGAACCGTCAACATGTATGGAATGCCGGGAAAGGGCAGCTGTCTGTTGTGCTGCTTCCCCCTGAACAGGTGACCGAGGCAATGAAAACCGATTTAACGGACATTCTCGGTCGTGTCCTTGGGCGAGAGAAGCCTGCCGGATATGTTTTCACGGAAGTCGATTTTCTGCCGCGTGGTTCCCGTCCTGGGTTAGTCGGGGGGATTCCCCCAGGAAAGCGGGCGGTGCGGGTCGAAGCCGGTCAGGTCAGCGGGTTATATGGCCTGAATCCCGGAGATCGCTTCGACCTTATCGCGACAATGCCGATCGACGCGGATGGGAAGGATAAATCATTGACCATGGGAGGAGTCTATGGTCAACAATTAGCGCTCCAGGCGAATTTACATAATTGGGCAAAACAAGCCACCGTGCGGGTGCTGGTGCAAAACGGTGTGCTGGTTCAACCGTTGACGACCCGGGAAATTCCTCTCTCGATGAATACGCTGACCCAGGGTCTTGTGGTCAAAAAGAAGCCTGTTCAAGAAATCGTCATCGCGGTGGACCCGGAAGAAGTGGCGTCATTGACCGAAGCCGTGGCCGTGAAGGCCGAGATTACGACCATTCCTCGTTCAGGACATCCGGACGATCCCAGGGACAGCGAGACACCGGAATCCCAACCCTGGAGCCCCTTTGGGAATACGTTGGCTTTAGGGAAGGCGTCTGGCGGAATTTCAAAAGATGAAAATACGAATTCTTCGCTCACGTTTGTGGAAACCTTGAACGGATCGGGAGAACGGGAATTCATTACTGTGCCTGTTGCGTCGGATCAGGAGAAATAGTGCGATGTTATACATGATGCGCGTTCATGCGTGAACGCGACGAGTTACGCTTTGGGAATGTCAGGCCATGTTGGTGCTCTTCGTCTTGCTGGTATGGGGAATGCTGGGTATTGGTTCGTTAGTGATCGATTGGGGGTATGTCAATCTCACCAGAGTGCAAATGCAAAATGTTGCAGATGCCGGTGCGGAGGAAGGCTTGCGTCTGCGTGATGTGGCCCCAGAGGATCCGGTTGCCAGTGATCTGAACCGCCGGGTGGCGGTGAGCCAGCTGGCCGCATGGACGTATGATGATGATTTTGATCTGACCGACGATCTCCTGCAGTTTGGTGCGGGGCCTGATGTGTTCCTGACTGGAGGACAAACCGACCTCAATGCGATGCAGACAGTAGACGTTCGGTCGGCCCCCGTCTACAAACCGAGGTTGCAATGGAATGATGAAGCCAATGCCCGACATGGCGATATGGTCAGCGGGACGTTTGGGATTCCCGATCCTGGTTGTTCGGTGGAAGCCCCGCGCAGGGAATGTGCAAATTATACCAGGATCGATTTCGTCCCGGCTGAAGTGAACGCCAGCCCGACGGCCGATGCCTTTCTCGTGCGATTGCGGCGTTCCATGAAACCGGAACCCTTTCAAGGTCAGGCTGGCGTCGATAATGTGCCGGGAGTGAGTTCGGCCGGCCCGACCCTGCCGCTGCTGTTAGGACTTGGCTCGCCTCTCCAGGCCCAAATCGATTCGCCTGGAATTCGTTTTACGGGCGTAACCGTGCGGGCGACCGCGATTGCCGATGCCCGCCCTGTTCGAGGCGTGGGTCTGCCGGATATCTTGTCCGAGCCTCCCCGTCTGGGTGTTGCCCCATTTGGTCTTGCCCGTGCAGCCTGGCGGGATTCCCTGGTGGTGGATGTTCCCGGTTCGGGTACTGTGGATTCTTCAGGGGTCGTGGCGGTCGGGTCCACGGCAATCGGCCGGTTTCTCCTTCCGATCACGAGCATTGGCGAACCTGTTCTTGCTCAATTTCCTGAGGGGGGACAGGTGACGATCGACGGGTATGCACCTCTCTACGAAGATTTTTTGGGGACGGAACGGGTGGTAGGATTTGCACGGGTTGAAATGACTGGCACCGCGCCCGGTTCGGTACAGATTATCAGGCGACCGGGTCAAGTGGCTGTAGAAAATGCCACCGTCACTCTCCTGCCTGCATTTCCTCTTCTGCCGAAACCCGAATTGGCATTGTTGTTTCAAGTTAATCGTGACATTCAGGAAGAGGGAGCCCTGCTGGCTCCGGCGCTGGTTCGTTAAGGATTGAACGTGTAATGGAAACGAATCTTCATATCCTCGTGGTAGGGAAATCCCCTGGACTCCGCGTGGAATTTGATTCCGCGCTTCAGGGGGTGGGTAATTACCGATGCGTCACGGTTTATGCCGAGTCATTCCGCCAGGCGGAAGAGCTGGCCAGGAACCGCCGGCCTCAATTGATTTGTGTCGAGATGAATGGAGATCTTCGCGGGTTGAAGGAGTTTACGATCGATGTGTCTCAGATGTTGCCGGAAACCGCTATCGCCGGCTTGTACAAGCCCGATCTTTTTGAATCCGATCAATCGGAAAGTGCGTTTATTCTTGAAGGCGTCCGTGCGCGTATTCAGGATTTCCTCCGGCACCCGCTCTCCAGCACCGAAATTCGACAGGTCCTCGACCGGGTTTTCGTGCAGGGAAAGACCAAATCCAGCCTGTCCCCGCTCGGCCATATCGTCTCGTTTGTCAGCAATAAAGGGGGAGTGGGGAAATCGACGATTTCAGTCAATATGGCGTGTTTGCTGGCCAGTCGCCATCCCGGCCAGGTGTTGCTGGTGGATGCGTCCTTGCAGTTGGGCGTTGCTGCGGTAATGCTTGATCTGAATCCCCGAACGACCATTGTGGACGCAGTTCGTGAAAAAGGACGTCTTGATGAGACGTTGCTTCGCGAATTGACCGTGTCTCATTCGTGCGGGTTGGCGCTTCTGGCCGCGCCGGGGAATGCGGCCGAAGCCTCTGAGGTGGACGAAGAATCCATGTATCGTATTTTGAATTTAGCGCGGCGGACTTTCAGGTACGTGGTGGTTGATACGTTTCCCATGTTGGATAGTGTCGTGATGACGGTGTTGGATCTGTCCACCTTCACTTATGTCGTGATGCAGGGAACGGCGCCCAATGTCATTGGCACGGCCAAACTGCTTCCGATTTTAGAGGGGCTTGGATGTCCGGTCGAGCGTCAGCGTTTGGTTCTGAACCAGAATTACCGGAATTTTGCCGGAAATTTGACGCAAACGGAGATTGAGGAGCGGTTGATGCGAGAATTTCATTTTGTCTTTCCCTATCAAAAGAAACTGTTAACCTGCGCCAATCTCGGGGAGCCGTATGTGCTCCAGGCTACCCGATACTTCGGGTTTGGACGTAGCGCACATCTGTTGGTTGGGGAAATTGAGCAGTTAGCGGACCGGGCCGTTGCCGCGGAAATTGATCACTTGGCGAACATGATGAACGAGGAGCCGGCCTGACCGTTCCCTTACCATGAGCGAACAGGATTTCCCATTACCTTCGTCCTCAGAGAGCCGGCCGCCCGTTCCGTTTGGCAAATCATTGAGTGCGGATACGGCCTCGAGGCTCAAGGCTGCGCTGAAACGTCCGGCGATGAACGTGGTCAAAGACGAAGCATTGCTGGATGATCCATTGGCGCGAGTCAAGCATGCCGATTATCTGTCAATTAAAAGCGCCCTTCAGGAGCGACTTCTGAATGAAATCGGAGAACATTTGGCCGCTGGACTTAATCATGATGATGTATCGGCCGTGGTGAAGGAGTTTACCGCGCGGATTTTAGAATCGGAACACATTCCCTTAAATCAGGCGGAGCAGGGACGGCTGGCTGAAGAATTGACCGAGGAAGCCATTGGCTTGGGGCCCTTGACTCCGTTGTTGGCCGATCCGGCTGTGACGGATGTTCTTGTCAACGGCCACCAGTCAGTCTATGTGGAGCGGTATGGCCGGTTGGAAAAAACTGACGTTCAGTTTCTGGGCGACGATCATGTGATTCGGGTGATCGAGCGGATTGCGGCGCAAATGGGCCGGAGGGTGGATACGGCCTCTCCAATGGTGGATCTACGTCTGGCCGATGGCACGCGGGTCAATGCCACTCTGCCTCCGGCGACGATCGATGGGCCGACCCTCTCCATTCGACGGTTTGGCGTCCGTCGGCTACGGCGGAATGATCTCCTGGGGCTGGGAACGCTGTCGCCGGATATGGCGACGTTTCTGGAACTGGTCGTTCGTGGCAAAAAAAATCTTCTGATTTCGGGTGGAACGGGGGCTGGGAAATCCACCCTGTTGGGGGCGTTGTCGGAGGCTATTCCCTTTCACGAGCGCATCATTACGATTGAAGATACCGCGGAATTGCACCTGGATCAGGAACATGTGGTCCGGATGGAAACCCGCCAGCCGAATATCGAGGGCAAAGGGCGGATTATAGCCAGGGATCTGGTGGTGAATGCCTTACGGATGCGGCCGGACCGGATCATCGTCGGGGAGGTTCGTGGGCCGGAAGCCCTGGATATGTTGCAAGCTATGAATACCGGTCATGAAGGCAGCATGAGCACGGTCCACGCCAATTCTCCTCGTGATGCGTTGTCGCGGTTGGAAACCATGGTGCTTTTTGCGGGCACGGAATTGCCTTCCCGCGCCATTCGAGAGCAAATGGTTTCTGCCCTTCATCTTATTATTCAGGTCCGGCGGTATGAAGACGGCGTGCGCCGGATCGAAACGATTGCGGAAATGACCGGCATGGAAGGCCTGACCCCTCTTATGCAGGACATCTTTCAGTTCCGGCGGCGAGGGTTTCGAGGAAAGCGTGTGGCCGGAGAATTTGTGCCGACCGGTATCGTTCCAAGAGTGGTTGAAGAATTGCGTGAGCAGCATATGGACATTCCCCTGTCCCTGTTTACCGGAGGAAGAGATCCCCATGGGTTTGCGTGAATTTGCGGGGTTGATGGCGATTGGTCTGATTGTCGGGCTGTGCGTTTGGTGGTGGAGAAACTTCTCTTTTCGAATGGCCACTCAGGCCAGGCTTGCGCAGGATGGGGCAGGGCGGGAATCCCCTCAGACCGGCCGGTCGGTCCGCCACGTATTCCCTCCCCGCTATCGGATCATTCCCGCCTGTCTAGGGGTGGGGGCGAGTGTTGGCCTATTTTATTTCGCGGATTTCTCTGCCCCATTTGCCGGAGCCGCAGGGCTGATGGTTGGCGTGCTAGGATTTTTATTGGAGTCTATTATTGCCGGCAAGCGCTTGAGCCGCATTGAAACCCAATTGGCCGATTCGATCGATCTGATGGTGGGAGCCTTACAGGCGGGGTTATCTCTCCCCAAGGCGCTGGATACCGCCCGACAGGAGTCTGCCGCGCCTCTGCGGCCGTATTTGGATAACCTTGTGCGGAAAATCCGTCTGGGAGAAAACCCCGCATCCGCAGTTCGAGAATTAGGAGAGCGGGTCCCGTTAGAAACCTTTCAACTGTTTTCGCTGACGCTCTCGGCCCAGTGGTGGACGGGAGGGAGTCTGGCCCCCACCTTGTCCGTTGTGGGAAGGACAATTCGGGACCGGATTGAACTCTCCCGGCGTATTCGGACGCAAGCCGTAGAGGCTAAAGCCTCGGTGATCGGGGTATTGGTCATATCCTATGTGTTGACGTTCATCATGTGGAGGGCGAATCCTCGCCCGCTTGAGAATTTTTTCAATAGTGATATTGGATCCTTGCTGGCGGGAGCCGCTATCGGATTGCAAGCGTTGGGCATCGTGTGGATTAACCGGATCAGTCAGGTCAAATTTTAGGTGAGCTCGTCATGGATCGTATGTGGTATTTCAGCCTGATTATTGTCGCGATTGTGGCATCAGTCATTCTGACGCCCTGGGCGGGAATGTTTGTTGCGCTCCTTCTGCTCTTGTTCGGGATGGTTTCTTGGGCACGTCGTCACCGGAGTGTTGAGCGGGTGCGGGACACTCTGGGGTCGGAACGTTCTGTTCTGGATCTCGGACGGGCACGCTCCGATTGGTGGCTGCGCCGGTGGTTGTTTTTGGCGGGGTACCGCGGACGATTGGCGCCCGTGGTTTTTATGGGACTTACCGGAGGAGCGCTAGCCCTGGGAATTGCGAGTGCGTATGCTATGAACCGGGCTGGCGTGGTCGATGTGATGGTGGTGCCACTGCAGGGTATTCCCGGAGGAATCGGGGAGGCTTTTGTTTCCGTGGCCTATGCGGGCCCCTGGATTGTGCTTTCCCTGTTAGCCAGTATTCCATTGCTGATGGTTCGTGCGTCCCGTCGCCAACGGGTTATGGATGTCGACCATGATCTTCCCTTGATGCTGGAATTGTTGGCCACGCTGACAGAAGGGGGGCTGAGTTTTGATGCGGCCTTGGATAAAATTCTCGAGGCACAGTTTCGCACCAGGCCTTTGTCGCAGGAGTTTCGTACTTACCATCGAGAGCTGCAACTGGGTGTGTCCAGATTGCAGGGTCTTCGACGGCTGGCCTCCCGTTTGGAAGTGACTTCCGTCTCGTTCCTGATTTCCGCACTGATTCAAAGCGAACAGGTTGGGGCAAGTATTGCCACGACGCTTCGCCGTCAGGCCGACGATCTCCGTAACCGTCGCCGGGAGCAGGCCTTAATGCTTGCGCAAGCCCTTCCCGTCAAAATGGTGGTTCCGCTCATTCTCTGCTTTCTTCCGGGAATATTTGTGTCCACGCTTGGCCCCTCGTTACATCAACTGGTGGACCTTGTGAGCGGGATAACGGGAGGGATTCGGTGATGGTCTGGCCTGTGAGGCCCTACACAGAAGAGGAGTCGACGTGAAGGTGTGGTCTGCCTGTGGGTTGATAGTTGGTCTGCTTGTCTGTTCGGCATGCGCCGATGCCCCTTATCTTCGAAATCAATACGAAACGGCTTGCGCGGTACCCGATCTTCAACTGGCCGAAGCCTGGGATTTGCTGGAGAAAGCCCGATCGACTCCTGGCGGATGCAACCGCGATGCCCGGGGAATGGATCGTTGCCGTGCGCTGCACCGTGAAATCGAAAGAATTGCGTTTGTGTGTCCCAACCACATTCCTTCTTTGATGACGACGGCTGTTCTGGCCTATGAGGACAAGGATTTTGCGAAAGCCTCGGAACGGCTCTCATCCATTTTGAATTTGGCCAAAGTGCATCCGGATGCGGCGGTGTTACGAGCACGGATTGCTCTGGAAGAAGGGAATCTCCCGTTCGCCCTTACCTTCCTGAAACAGCGCATGGATCTGTCTCCTGACCATGCTCAGCTCCGGGAGGTGTATGCGGCCACCCTGTTTCTTTCCGGGCGACTGGAAGAAGCCAGGACTCAATTGGCGGTGGCCGAACGACTCGGGGCGCCTCGATGGCGGGTTGCATATCATCTCGGCCTGTTTGAAGAACGGAAGGGGGAGCTACAGAAGGCTCGCCTGCTCTATCAGGAATCTGCGGATTTAAAGGCAGACTGGAATCTACCAATTTCCCGGTTGCATGGGCTATTGGCCAAGCCTCTTTCAGGTAAAGAGCCGTCTGGTCTGGATGGAAGTCATTTCGAGCTTCCTTCGATTCCCAAGTAAAAGATTGTTTCTTTTGTGTCGACAAAACCCGCGCTCTCGCTGGCCGGTCGCATATGATTTGTGAGGAGGAAGAATGTCGAGCGTCCCTAGTTCCTTAAGAAATTAAGGACAGTTTCTGCCTTTTTACTCTGGCTCATGTGTTGAGCATGCTTTTCTCTTTTCTGTTGCCTGATGTTTGGGGGCAGATGTCATGTTCGGGCACGACACAGTTGAATGATTCCCCCCTATTGTTAAAGAGATGCCACCGCGTCACGGATTAATTGAGTTGCTACGACAGGGGGGTCTTCCCCTTTAGATGTCCATGTTTCAATCATGGATGGGGTAATGCGTAGGTGTTGCCCAAAGGTGAGGGAGATGGGATGACGTTGGGGGGTCTTGGCATCCGGGGGC